>JAGHAA010000023.1 GCA_021161745.1 Candidatus Aenigmatarchaeota archaeon | reverse complement strand
GTGCACAAGTCCATGCTGGCGGCAGTGTGAAAAACCCCGGCAGGATAAGAGAGCTTAGGAGAACGATAGCTAGGATTTTAACGATAATGAGGGAGAGGAAAGAAACACAATGACTGAGATATGTCCTAAATGTGGTTTACCAAAGGACTTGTGCATATGCGGTACGATAGAGAGAGAGGAACAGAGAATAAAGATATTAACTACCAAGAGAAGGTATGGGAAGACTGTAACTATAATAGACGGGTTGGATGAAACTTCTGGAAAGGACATAATGAAGCAACTCAAAAGAAAGCTAGGGTGTGGAGGAACATTCAAGAACGGAAAAGTTGAACTACAAGGAGACCATAAGAAAAAGGTTAAAGATTTCTTGCTGAAGATGGGCTACACAGAGGAACAGATAGAAGTAATATAAACCGACTTATCATTTTTCATTATGGAAGGATAATAATTTCTTTATATGCCGATCAATCCTTACAACTTGATAAGACATGAACTCATAGGTTTGAGAGTAGAGATAAAGGAATCCTCCGACCCCACGATTGTCAGGTTGAAAGGAAGGGTTGTGGATGAGACTTATAACACTTTTAAGATAGAGTGTGAAGATGGGAAGGAAAGGACTGTTATAAAAAAGACTTGCGTATTCATTTTTATTCTGCCTACAGGGGAAAGAGTAGAAGTTGACGGAAAGCTACTCGTGGCCCGTCCAGAAGACAGGATAAAGAAAAAGTTTCCAAGATGGTAGCGTAACGTTAACTTTTAAGATTTAAAAGCATTAAGAATAAAAACACATACTGTCGTAAATATAAGAAGTGATTTAGATGGCAAAGATAAAGAAGAAAGGTCCAAGGGATATAGGGTATGATGTAAAGCCTCCGGAAAAGGAATGTGACGATCCTAATTGTCCGTTCCATGGTACACTTCCAATTAGAGGTAAGATTCTTCTTGGGAGGGTTGTTTCTACGAAGATGAGAAGGACTGTAATAGTAGAGAGAAACTATTTGCATTATTTACCTAAGTACGAAAGGTATGAGAGAAGGAGGAGTAGGATACCTGTCCATAAGCCTGATTGTATAGACGTAAAAGTTGGGGATTACGTCAGGATTGCTGAATGCAGACCGTTAAGTAAGACCAAGCATTTCGTCGTCATAGAGAAGGTAGAGTAAGATGAAAGCCGTAAAAGCCAGCGTAACTAGAGGCATTCAAGTCGGTTCCTACATAAACTGTGCAGACAATACTGGAGCAAAAGTTTTGAAGGTAATATCCGTCATAGGGTATAAAGGAAGGAGACGTAGAAGGGCGTCTGCTGGAGTCGGGGATATGGTTGTTTGTAGCGTTAAAGAAGGTGATGTAAAAATAAGGAAGCAAGTCGTTAAGGCTGTTATAATAAGACAGAAAAAGGAGTACAGAAGGCCTAATGGGATCAGAGTAAAATTTGAAGATAACGCAGCTGTTATAGTCGATGATAAAGGAAACCCGAAGGGGACTATGATAAAGGGACCTATAGCTAAGGAAGCTGTCGAGAGGTTTAGTCCGATAGGAAAGATAGCGACTATCGTAGTGTAGGTGAGTTTATGAAACAACCCAAATCTAAACAACCAAGAAAGCAAAGGAAGTTTTTGTACAACGCTGATTTACACCTTAGAAGAAAGCTCATGTCTGCACATCTCTCAGAGGAGTTGAGGAAAAAGTATAACAGGCGTTCTTTTCCTGTCAGAAAGGGTGATGAAGTGGAGATAATGAGAGGTCAGTTTAAAGGTAAGAAGGGTAAAGTCGCTAAAGTTGATGTACAAAAGTATAAAGTTTACGTAGAAGGTGTTACTAGAAAGAAAGTCGATGGAACAGAGGTTTTAGTACCAATCCATCCGAGCAATTTAAAGATTATAAGTTTAAACTTAGATGATGATAGAAGAGTAAAAGCTTTGGAAAGGAAGGTGAGTGAGGTTGCATCTCAAAAGGTTACTAGTGCCTAGATTCTGGAAGATACCTAAGAAGTTGAGGAAGTGGGCAGTCGCACCTAGGCCTGGCCCACATCCAAAAGAGATGTCCATACCTCTTTTAGTCGTAGTGAGAGACTTACTCAAGCTGGCTGAGACTGGAAAAGAGGCAAAGAAAATAATAAAGGCCGGTGAGGTTTTAGTAGACGGAAGGAAGAGGAAAGACCATAAGTTCCCAGTTGGCTTCATGGATGTAGTTTCAATCCCGAAGATAAAAAAGCACTACAGAGTTGGAATCGACCAACATGGGTTAAAGCTTGTAGAAATTAAAGACGACGAGGCGAACAAAAAGCTTTGCAGGATTGAAGATAAGACTATCGTTAAGGGTGGTAAAACACAACTTAATCTTCATGACGGAAGGAACGTACTTGTGGAAGAGGATGTTTATAAAACGGGTGACTCCATTCTGATAGAACTTCCAACACAGAAGATCCTAAAGCATATAAAGTTGGAAAAAGATTCACTCGCTGTGATAATAGGTGGCCAGAACATGGGTTCGCTGGTCAAAGTAAAGGAAGTCATAGTTACGAGGAGTAGAGAGCCGAATAAAGTCACGTGCGTTAAAGGCAAGGAAGAGATAACAGCCATAAAGGATTACGTTTTCGTAGTTGGTAAGGATAAGCCTTTGGTAACGGTGGTACCAGGATGAAAGAGAATCCTATGAGAGAAATCAGAATCGAAAAGGTTACCATAAACATAGGGTGTGGTAGCGATAGGGAAAAGCTTGAGAGAGCGGAAAAACTCCTTCAAAGGTTGACGAACAGAAAGGTTGTGATAACGAAGACTCATAAAAGGACTACTTTTGGTATGGCCAGGAATAGGCCCATAGGAGTTAAAGTCACTCTTCGAGGTAAAGAAGCGGAGGATTTTTTGAAGAAGACTTTGGATGCGGTAGATTTCCAGTTAAAAGAATCTCAGTTCGATGAATTCGGAAACTTCTCGATAGGCATAAAGGAATACATAGATTTACCTGGCGTAAAGTACGACCCTGAAATTGGGATACTTGGGATGAATGTTTGCATTACTCTAGAAAGGCCCGGCTACCGAGTAAAAAGACGAAAGCTTAAAAAGTCTAAAGTCGGAAAAAAACATAGGATAACGAAAGAAGAAGCGATAGAGTGGGTAAAGGAAAAGTTTGGGGTGAAGATTGTTGGATGATGCGATAAGAAAAGTTGAGGTTACTGCTAGACTATCGGGAATAATATTCAGAAAAGCGTTGATGGAAGGAGACTTTTTGAAGGTCTACTCTAGAGTTCTGGAGATCTTAGAAGAAGTCCCAGAGGAGGACTTGGAGACAACTGATTTGCTTGAAATCTTTGGCGACATAGGTGGTTGAGTGAAACAGAAGAAGGAGAAGAAGTTTGGAAAGGGTGCAATCGTTTGTAGAAGATGCGGAAGACATGAAGGCGTCATAAGGAAGTATGGACTTTATTACTGCAGGCAATGTTGGCGCGAGATAGCTGAAAAGATGGGATGGAAAAAGTACAGCTAGGCTAAACTTTTGTTTAGAGTTTTTCATAAAATTAGTTGATGTTAGATTTAATCGTTTTTTATGTTGGGTTATTCCTCTCTTCCGTAGCCGCTGCGTGGGACTTGAAAACAACTGAGATACCCGATGAGATACCTTATGCGATAGCCATAATAGGCATATTTGCCCATTTTCTTTATTCTCTTAATGTCCACACATTCATGCCTTTGGTTTACTCGCTGGTGTTTGGGTTTGTGTTTTTGGTAATAGGATTCGCAATGTACTATACTGGTCAATGGGGAGGAGGCGATGCTAAGCTGCTTACAGCCATCGGGGTTTCGACTTACATGATCCCGACTAAAGATGCTCTTCCATTCCCGTTGGATTTTTTTGTAAACCTATTCCTCGTGGGGAGTGTTTACATAATATTCTACTCGTTAGTCCTTTCGATAAGAAACAAAAAGATATGGAAAGAATTTATAAGGAAGGTTAAAGAAGAGAAGAAGGAGTTAATAGCATACTCTTTTGGTGTTTTCATTCTGGTCTTTCTATCATCTTTCATCTTTTATTCTGCCTATGGATTGAAGTTTAATCTGGACGTTCTGTTGTTTTCCTTCACGATGTCTGTTGTAGCGTTCTGCTTGATAGTTCTTTTGAAATTCGGAAGAGTGGTTGAGGACGTTGGGTTTAAGAAAAGAATAAGGGTATCCCAACTTAAGGTTGGGGACGTGCTGGCAGAATCAAAAGTATGGGAGGGGCTTAGTCAGGAAGAAATTATGAGGATAAAAAAGTCAAAGAGGAAGTATGTTTGGATAAAGGAAGGTGTGAGGTTTGCACCAGCCTTTCCGTTAGCGTTAGTAGCTACGCATTGGGTAGGAAATCTATTATTACTCATCTTTTAATTAAGGAGGCATATACTTAGTTGCTGATTCTGGTGTGTTATTGTTATACGTATAACATTACTCTCGTTTTTCCAACTTCTTTATACCTCCCATATAATCCCACAGCACACGAGGTATCTTAACGCTCCCGTCTTTTTGTTGGAACTGTTCTATTATCGCTATCATCGTCCTGCTAGTAGCTAGAGCTGTGTTATTCAACGTATGGACAAACCCTTTGACTGGCGCGCCTTCTTTTTCCCTGTACCTTATGTTCAATCTTCTTGCTTGGTAGTCTGTACAGTTCGAATTACTTCCAGATTCTCTGTACTGCCCATCTGCCATCCAGACTTCTATGTCATACTTTTTGGCCGCTATGTCACCTATATCGCCTGTGCAAACGTTGACAACTCTGTAGTGCAACCCAAGTTTTTGGTAAAGCTCTTCAGAATTTCTCTGCAACTCTTCATGCAATTCCCAAGATTCCTCTGGTGAACAAAATATAAACTGCTCCACTTTATTGAACTGATGAACCCTAAAAAGACCTTTAGTGTATTTGCCATGCGTCCCAACTTCTTTTCTAAAGCAAGGACTGACACCTACGAATTTCAAAGGCAAATCATCCTTAAGCAAAACTTCGTCTTTGAACATAGAAGCTATCGGATGCTCTGCTGTGGCTATAAGGTAAAGATCCTCGCCTTCTATTTTGTAAAGCTGATCTTTGAAGAATTCAAAATCTGTCACACCAAGGTAGGCATCTTTCCTCAACATGAAAGGTGGTTCAACCAATATGTACCCTTTTTTAATTAGATGGTCAATGGCAAACCTCATTATAGCAAAATCTAACAAAACTAGTTCTTTTTTCAAATAATAAAATCCTCTACCAGCAACCTTTGCCGCTCTCTCAAGGTCTATCAAGCCCAAATCTTTTAAAATTTCCACATGACTCTTTGGCTGAAAATCAAACTTCGGTGGCTTGCCCCAAACTTTGACAACAACATTATCATGTTCATCTTTACCCAAAGGAACAGATTCATGCAGCAAATTCGGTATACTCATCAACAGCTCTCTAACTTTCTCTTTATAGTATTTCTCCTTTATTTCCAACTGTTTTATCGCAACTTGCACATCTTTAGCTTCTTTCAACAACTTATCTACATTCTTCCCTTCTTTTTTTAACTTTGTTATCTCGACCGTTATTTCATTCCTTCTTTTCCTAAATTCGTTCAACTCCGAAACGGTTTTTCTCCATTGTTTATCGTACTCTAAAAGTTTGTCAAATCTTTCGAGGATAGTTGGATCTTGTCTTCTTTCTAAGTTTTTTCTAACTTCGTCTGGTTTTTCTCTTATCAGTTTTATGTCTAGCATGCTTGTCTCAACCCCCTTATATATTCTAAAATCTTTAAACCGATAATTCTTTTCGATTCATGAGTTTGAGCTCCTATATGCGGTGTAACGATAATGTTAGGATGATTAAACAACTCAACGTTTTCAGGCGGTTCCTTTTCGAAAACATCCAGGCAAACGCAAGCTATTTTTCCATTTTTAACTCCTTCTATCACAGCTTCTATATCAAAAATCGCACCTCTAGCTGTGTTTACAAGGATGACACCTTTTTTCATCTTTTTGATAGTTCCTTTGTTTACTATCTTTCTGGTTTGTGGAGTAAGTGGTACATGGAACGTTATTATGTCACTTTCTGAAAGGAGAGTGTCTAAGTCTACTAAATCAACACCATCCGCATGGTTTACGAAAGGATCATAAACTAAAATCCTTACTTTAAACGGCTTTAAAAGTTCTGCCATCCTCCTACCTATCCTCCCAAACCCCACTATGCCTATCGTTTTTCCAGTCAACTCGTTTCCGAGCAATTCATGCTTAAGCCACTTACCCTGTTTCAACTTTTCGTTCGCAAAAGGTATCTTTCTCAACGCTGAAAGAATCAAACCTAGTGTAAGCTCTGCTACCGAATTTTCTGAACCGAACGTTGGAAGAATCTTTATACCTTTTGATTTTGCATACTCAACGTCTATGTTGTCTGTTCCATGTCCAGCCCTTATTATAGCCTTAAGGTTTTTCATCTTGTCTATCTCTTCTTTTCCAATCTTAGTCTTGCTTCTGACTATCACCACATCAACTTTTTCAGTATTCGCTTCATCTAACTTTGAAACAATCGGGTCACAAACTTTTTCCAACATTTCCAGAACAAACTCTGGTAATTTGTCTGTAACTAAAACTCTGGGATATTTTTTCAAAATTTTGTATGCTTTCAAACACGCCTTTCCTTTAGTTTCCAAAACGATGTCTATGGAAGCCAAGCAATCTAAGATTTCATCCTCTTTGACATTACCCATATGACCGATTCTGATTATCTTTCCCTTGAATTTTCCTTGTCCACCCGCTATGTATATGCCAAAGTTTTCAAGCGATTTTCTCAACCACTCTGCGTCTATACCATCTGGTGGGAAGAAAGCAGTCACCGTTGGTGAAGGTTTTGCTTCACTCAAAGCTCTGAATCCTATCGCTTTCAAACCCTCTCTTACAGCTTCTGCAAACTTTCTGTGCCTTTTCACTCTTTTTTCTAAACCCTCTTCCTTTATAATTTTCAAGCCTTCCAACAACCCATAAATCAAATTTATAGCAGGTGTATGAGGTGTCTGATACTTTTCATCGTACTCCTTATACCTTACCAAGTCCGTGTAAAACCCACGGTCTTCTGCAAGGAATTCCCAACAGTCTTTTTTAACCGCTAAAACGACAACTCCAGGAGGTACACCCAAAGCCTTTTGGACTCCAAGAATGGCTACGTCTACTCCCCATTCCTTTATTCTTACGTCATCACCGCCTATACTGCTTACAAAATCCACTATAGTCAGTAAGCCATTCTTTTTAGCAATGTTTACAATTTCTTCTGTCTGAGCGACTATGCCTGTTGAAGTCTCATTATGTACCAACGTCAAAACCTTCGCATGCCTGTTTGTTTTTATAGAACTCTCTATCGCTTGCAATTCCACTAGCTTTCCCCATTCACCGACTTTTACAGACACACCACCATTAGCTTCTACTATCTTTGCAAAAACTTCTCCAAACTTTCCAGTTATCACGTTAATCACTTTATCTCCTTTGTTTATGAAGTTCTTCACAGCCATTTCCATACCAAGAGTGCTACTTCCTGTAACTAAGAACACATCATAGCCATCCAAGTTGAAGATTTCTTTCAACAGGTCTGTTGTTTCTCTGTAAACCTTCTCAAACTTTTTGCTCCTGTGACCTACGATTTGTTTGCTAAGAGACTCTCTTATTCTTTCATCCAACATAGTCGGACCTGGTACCAACCACAGTTCTCTTTTTCCTTTCATCAAGAAAGTTCTTATGAAAGGTAGCACTGGTGTTAACTCTTCTGCTCTTACAACTACGTCAACTTCCTTTTCTAATCTTTTCGGTATGTTGAACCCTATCCTAAAACCAGAAAACCTAAACATGCCCACATCGTTACTTCCATCACCGATCGTTATGATTTTGTCCTTACTAATTCCAAACCTTTTTGCTATGTCTCTCAGAACTTTACCTTTGTCGTCAACGTTTACTTTTATTCCACTCAACTCGTTGTTCTTAAAAACCAATTCATTGGAAGCAACAAAATCCAGCTTGATGCCTACTTTGCGAACAAATTCTTCTACAACCAATCTTGGACCACCGGTAATTATGCCAATCTTTGTTCCTAAGCTTTTTAACTGTGTGAAAACTTCTTTTACACCCTTTCTTACTTCGATCCGAGAAGCGATACTCTGACATTTTTCTTTTTTCAAACCTTTGAGAATTGAGACTCTTCGTAGAAGACCTTCTTTCCAATTTATTTCTCCAGTGATTCCTTTTCTTGTTATCTCTTCTACTTGTTTCTGTTTTCCTACTTCTTTAGCAAGTTCTGGAAAAATACTCACCTTTCAACAGAGTTCCCTCTAAGTCAAAAGCTACTAGGAACATTCCGTCACCTCCTTTTCATTTTTAAAAGAAAAACTATCAAAATCTAGAAATAGAAGCCCAACTATTCGGATTGGCGGTACATCACGTTAGGTATTATGTGAAAGAAATTTTAAAAACTTTTCGGGTTAACTTAATAAGACAATCTCCCCAAATTTGGAAAATATGAAAAGACATGAGCTGAAAAGAGAGTTAGGACTTATAGATCTAACTTTTTATGGTATAGGCATTATCCTTGGTGCCGGAATATATGCTCTGATAGGTCCTGCTGCAGGGATGGCGGGGAATGGACTCTGGATATCCTTTATAATAGCTGCAATAATAGCATCGTTCACTGGTTTAAGTTATGCAGAACTTTCAACTATGTTTCCGAAGGAGGCTGCAGAATACGTTTACGTAAAGAATGCTTTTAACGAATTCATAGCGTTTCTTGTAGGTTGGATAATCCTCGTCTCCAGCGTGGTAGGAGCTGCTACTCTTGCTTTAGGTTTTGCTGGCTATTTTGTGAGTGTTATAGGCGGGAATTTGTTATTCGTGGCAATAGCTTCGATAATAATACTTTCTTTCATCAACTTTTACGGTATAAAGGAATCAGCAAAACTAAACATACTGTTTACACTTATCGAAGCTTCAGGCCTTATCATGATAATAATCCTTGGTTTACCCAAGATAACTCAAGTAAACGTCTTAGAACTTACGCATGGCGTTAAAGGCATTCTGACAGCGGCTGCCTTCATATTCTTTGCTTACATCGGGTTTGAGGATATAGCAAACTTAGCTGAGGAAGTTAAAGACCCAAAGAAAAACGTACCCTTAGCTCTTTTACTATCCTTGGGCATAACTACACTCCTTTACGTCCTCGTTTCCGTTTCAGTTTTAGGTTTGAGTGATTGGAGAGAGTTAAGTTCTTCTGAAGCTCCTTTAGCTTTCGCCGCATCCAAAGCTCTAGGCGACATAGCTTTCAACGTACTTGGATTAATAGCTCTATTCGCAACTTCCAACACACTTTTGATACTCTTGATAGTCTCTTCTAGAATGATTTACGGAATGGCAAGGGAAGGTTCTCTACCAAAATTCTTAGGAAAAATTCATCCACGAAGGAAAACTCCTCATTTTGCCGTTTTAATAGTTGCCGTATTTTCTATCCTTCTTACGTTTTTCCAAAGATTAGAATTTGTCGCTAACTTAACAAACTTTAGTGTGTTTTTGATCTTTTTGATGGTTAACCTCTCCAACATCGTCCTTAGGTACAAGAAACCTAACGCTAAAAGACCTTTCAGAACACCTTTGAACGTGGGCAACTTTCCTCTGGTATCTTTCTTCGGACTTCTATCCTGTGGTATAATGCTTTCTCAATTCCAGAAAGATGTGTTCATAGTTGGTAGCGTGTTTTTGATCATCGGTGCACTCGTATACTGGATAAAAAACAGATTTACCTAGTTATCTGAGCTTCTTTTACTATTTCGTAAAGTTTCCTAGCTTTAGGATTCCTTTCGAAGTGTCTTCTTACAGGATCTATTATCTTTATCAAATACTCTGCAACCGCATTCTTAAGGTCTAGTGGATGCAGCTTTCCTTGGGCAAAGTCTTTTTCAACTTCAGAATAAGAAACATACTCCACAGTTCCACCATACTTTTCTGCCCTTTCAACGACAAACGTTTTAAATTTTCTGAATATTATGTACTTAACAATTTCTAGGATTGGATTCGTTTTAACATCCCTAGCTAGACAGTAAGCTCTTTTTATCTTTACTCTTATTTCATCAGGCGTATCATGGATAAACACAGCTGTCATCGGTTTGCTCTTACTCATTTTCGAGCTTATTTGTGTGTCAAGCTTTTTGTCTTCTTCAAACCCACCCATTCTAGTAGGACCTTGCAAACCCATTAAAAGATGATGACTCACTACAACAGGTTTCCAAAAACCTATTTTGGGACCTATTTCTCTCGCAAGCATGTTTACTTTCCTCTGGTCGATACCAAGCTGGCATATGTCTGCTTTCAGCATGAATATATCAGTAGCTTGCATTATCGGGTAGACTAAGAAAGCGAACTGTTTTATCTCTGTCTCTTTCCTTCCCATTATCGTTACAGTTCTTTTAACACGGTTTAACGTTACGTGCTTCGATATCTTTAGGAAGGTTTCCCAATACTCTGGACTCTGGGCTAAATCACTCGCCCAAACTACATCTACTTTCTCCATATTGACCCCACACGCCTTCCATCCTTCGATGTAATACTCTCCTGTTTTTCTTATAAGCTCTAAATCTCCACCGAGTTTGTTGTTAAGGTAGGCAAACCAATCTGCTATGTAAAGCGTGAACTTACATCCAGCATCCAAAAAATCTTGTAGTTTTATCGCTCTAAGGATACCAGAACCTAAGTGTAAAAGTCCACTCGTTTCAAAACCGTCATAGGCTCTTGGATGTTTTTTAGTTTCCAACAACTCCTTCAATTCTTCTTCTGTAACGATTTCCTCCGTCGGTGGTAGTTTGATCAGTCTTAACCTTTCTTCAACGTCCATAATCTCACCAAAAACCTTTTTCTAGTTTATATTTCCAGAGATTTATTTATTAAAGTGAGACGGGCATGCTGAAAATAAGTTTTTTAGGTGCGTGCAACGAAGTTGCAAGAGCTTCCATCCTGATAGATGATGGTATTGAGAGAATTCTCCTAGACTATGGTAGTAACATAACCGAAATTCCCCCTTTACACCCAAGAAAGATAAACAAACCGTTAGATGCTGTATTCCTTACGCATGCACATCTAGACCATAGTGGTTCTTTACCTTTGTTGATTTCTCAAGGTCAAAAAATGCCGATCTATGCGATGGAAGTAACCAAAAGGTTGACACGCTTACTTTTGTTAGATTCGGTAAAGATAGCAAAGAGAGAAGGCTACAGGTTAGGGTACGGTAAAAAAGAGGTAAGAAGAACGATGAAGATGTTTTCTAACATAAAATACAGAGAACCCATAAAGTTTTCTTCAATCGAAATAATTGGGTATGATGCAGGCCATATACCGGGGAGCATGGGATTTTTGGTTAAGGTAGACGGGAAGAACGTATTTTTTACAGGAGACTACAAAGACATAGACACTCAACTATTAACTAAAGCAGACTTTGATGAACTACCAGAAATAGACATTCTGATAACAGAGAGCACTTATGCCAAAAGAGAACATCCAGACAGAAAGAGGTTGGAGCATGAATTCATAGACTTTATAGATGAGACGTGTAGCAACGATGGTATAGCTTTAGTTTCCTCTTTTGCAGTCGGAAGAGCACAGGAGATACTGATGATCTTAAGGAAGTACAAAGTTAAATGGCCTGTATGGTTGGATGGTATGGGCAAGAAAGCTACGAGAATTATAATGGAATATCCAGAATTACTCAAAGACTATGATGGACTAAAAAAAGCTGTCAAAAAAGTTAGGTTCATATCCAGCATTGCCGACAGAAAAAGAGCGTTGAAACAACCCGGAATAATAGTTACGAGTGCTGGAATGCTTGGTGGTGGACCTGTAGTTTGGTACTTAAAGCATCTTTATGATAGAAGAGACTCTTCTCTGATCCTTACCGGTTACCAAGTTAAAGGAACCCCTGGAAGGATGTTACTTGATACAGGAAGGTTTGTGAACGATGAGATAGATGTCAAGGTGAAGATGAGTGTTAAATGGTTTGATTTTTCAGCACATGTCGGAAGAAGTGGATTGTTCAGGACTGTAGAAAAACTACAACCAAAGAAAATCTTCTGCATTCACGGCGAAGATACTTTCGGTTTCGCGGAAGAGTTGAGAGAAATGGGTTATGATGCCATCGCTCCAGGCTATGTTGGAGAAACTTTTACCATAAAATAAAAGAAAAGAAAAAAGTGATCAAAGCAATCCTTACTTCTTCATTCCTAGTTCATACACAGCCTTCAAGGCTACTATAACGGCAGCTGGAGCGACGAATACAGAAATGTACGTCAGTATAGTTCCTATCCACGAAAGATGTTGTGGCATCGTGCTAGCTACTGGAGAACTAGCTACAAGCAGTGTTATAGAGGCCACTAAGAACTCTACGACTTCTTTTTCTGTGATATTAAGCAAGCCGACTAGGAAACCCAATAGGAGTAACACTGAAGTTACCCACGTCTCGTATACGCTTGGTATCAATCCTGGTATACCTGCGATCACTGCTATTACTACACCCGCTAGGAATGCAAGCTCTCCTATGTTAGTCTTTTTCATGAGTTACACCTATTTATTTTGAAGTCCCATCCGAATAAAAATGTTAAGTGTTTACTTTAAAGTAGTAAAATTTAAATATAACTACTGAGAAATAATAACTTATGAAAACACCCCAAGAAATAATCGAAATATGCACTTCGCACTATAACTACTGGAAGAAGAAAGCCATAGATGAGAGCGATCCTGTCGAAAGGAAAAAAGCCATAGAGAGAGCGTTCTTTTGGTTAGAGACGCAAACGTCCTTCCTGATACTCTGGGCGATCGAAAACTCGAAGATTGAAGATGAAACCGTAAAAAAGCGTGTTATGAAAGCCAGAGCTAATCTGAGTAAAAAACTCATAGAGTATGCCGAGAACGTGTTAAAAGACTTGGAGTAGAAAATTTATCATCTTCTTTTTCTTAACGTTTTTATATGATAACGATCGATGGCTCTTACGGAGAGGGTGGAGGACAGATACTCAGAACTTCTTTAGCTTTGTCAGCGTTGTTAGGCAAATCTGTTAGGATAATCAACATAAGAAAGGGTAGACCTACTCCTGGGCTGAAGCATCAACACTTAAAGAGTGTTGAAATCATGAGAGAGTTATGCAACGCTGAAGTGAAAGGAGCTAGGCTTGGATCGACAGTCGTAGAGTTTTTCCCACGAAACATTATTCCAAAAAATAGGTTAAGAATCGATATAGGAACTGCTGGTAGTATAACTTTACTGATTCAAACAATACTACCAGTTTTAGTGTTTTATCCTACGATGGTAGAAGTTGAAATAGTAGGCGGAACAGACGTAAGATGGTCACCAACGATAGATTATCTTAGGTACGTAACGTTAAAAAACTTAGAGAGAATTGGGGTTAAGGCTTATGTCTCCGTAGAAAGACGAGGTTTCTACCCTAAAGGTGGTGGTAAAGTAAAACTTGTTGTTGAACCTAGTAAATTCCTTTCACCTTTCGTTGCTATAGATAGGGGACATGTAAAAAAGGTTAACGTCTACTCTGTAGCAGGAAGTTTGCCAAAACACGTCGCCATAAGACAGATGGAGAGTGCACTCAACACTCTTAAATATGAAAGTAAAAATTATGATAATTTTGAACTCTTTGGGTCGTATGAAGTTGTTAACTCTCATTCCAGAGGGAGTAGTTGTACTGTAGTAGCAAGTTGTGAAAAATCTTTCCTGGGAGCAGATTCGCTAGGAGAGTTGGGGAAACCTGCTGAAAAGGTTGGATTGGAAGCTGTTGAAAAATTGTTGAATTCTCTTTCCACTGGTGCCACATTCGACAGATTTATGTCTGATCAGATTCTCGTTTTCGCTTCGCTAGCTGATGGAAACTCTGAGTTTAGTGTAGAAGAACTTACAGGACATGTAAAGACGAACATCTATGTCATAGAGAAACTAGTAGAAAGGAAAATTTTTGAGGTAGAAGACAAAAGAGTAAAGGTAAGAGGAATAGGTTTTAAGGCATAACTTCCAAAGTTAGAACACCTTTCCTCAAATCTTTCTTGATGATTCTTGCAGTAGGCGGAACTGGGATGACTTTAAAGTATGCCATGTCCTTCGCATAAGCCTTAACCTCTATACTCTCCCTGAGCTTCCTCACTTCAACATCATCCAGACTTTTAACACCATCTAAATTCAATACAAAGACTCTTCTTCCATCTGGAAGCATTTTCATATCTATCTTAGGATCGATTATCTTTTTCGGGGCTTTGCGGTGCTTCACAAAACTTTTCTCTTCTTTCTTCTCTACACCAACTCTATGACTCAAAGGTCTTACTTCTATACTAGGCTTCTCACCAAGATTTTTTATCGTGATCGTTATTCCTCCCTTTATACCACCGAAACCAAACTTAGGTATCCTGAAGGTTCTTTCTATCTTTCTAAACTCTCTTTCCATTTCTTCCTCTATGCCCATCTCCTTAAGAGGTTCTCCGCAGTAAGGGCAGAAATTCCACTCATCTTTGATAGGTTTCCCGCAGCTTGGACATTTCTTTTTCCAAAACATAATAACCTTACTCAATAAAGTGGTATCCGAAACTTAAAAAATTTTAAAGAAGGATGCTGCCTACTCTACCTTTATTTCCTTCACTTTCTTGGTAGGAGCTTTCTTTTTTACTCGTATCTCTAGTATTCCGTTTTCCATCTTTGCTTTTGCCGTTTCTGGGTCGACTTCGACTGGAAGGGATAGGAACCTTCTTACAGCCCCCACTCTTCTTTCCATCCTCAAGTAAGTTTCCTGTTGTTCTCTCTTTTCTTCCTTTTTATGGGCTGATATTTCAAGAGTGTTTTCTGTCATTTTTATGTTCACATCGTCTTTACTGAAACCAGGCAATTCAGCCCTTATGATTAACTCGTCTTCTGTCTCGCTCACGTCTACTGGGAAACCTCTAATGACAACTCTAGATTCTTCTTTGAAAGGTTCCCAGACATTCCTGAGCATTCTTTCAGCTAGTCTATCCAACCTTTTTCTCATCCTTTCAATCTCTTCGAAAGGATCAAACTCTTCGAACCACATCATCGTCATCACCTCCTTTCTCATTTTTAGTGTTTAAATACACACTAAATTATAATATAACGATTTTTGTTTTTAAACTTTTCTATGTTATACGTATAACAAAACTCATTCTCATTAATGTTTTCATATCCTGTAGTCAACGAGAACCACTAAGTCTGATACTCCAGCATTGCCTTTTACAAGCTCACTCAAATCTACTTCTATGACATCTATTCCGGCTTTTTTCAACCTCTTGTTTATCGAAGAAGGAACGTTTATCACACGCCTGTCCTTTATGGGTAAGAAATTGACAGCCATTGATCTCGTTTCTTTCTCCGTTGCAAGCATTATTTCATACTCCATTTCTTTTAGTTTGTAATAAAGAGATGTGTAGGCTAAAGCTTCACTCATAACGACTATATTCCCTACGACGTTTATGAACTTGTTCAACTCACCAACTTCTGTTTTGAAAGCTATAACATCCAACTCTGGAAACGTTAGCTTAAACTTCTTGACGCCTTCGACGTTAGCATTCCCATCCATTCCTATAACAACTTTCTTTTCGGAAAGCATGACTATCGAAGTCCCATCCAGAATAGCAGGATGTGTGACTTGACCTTTGAGCTTTACACCACATATCTTGAGTGCTTCTTTCAAGAAGACTTCTTCTCCTCGCCTATGTAAGTTTGGAGTGCTACATATCAAGGCCTGTTTGTTATAAGTAAAAACATGACTTCTAACTTTGTAAGACAGAGGTCTATTCTCGATGGACCTAGCTATGAGGTTGACTTTAATTCCTTCATCCGACAGAACCTTTAAGAATTCTTCAAACTGTTTTTTTGCAACGTCTGGATTTGGTAAAGAAGAAAACCCATACTTCTTGAAATTTTTTACTACGGACTGTATCTCAACTCCGGGCTTTCTGACGAGAACCTCATTGACTTTCATATTAATCAATTGTACGGTAAAGGATTTAACTTAAAACCTTGACTATTTTTGCATGTATCTTTGCCTTACCGCCCGTAGGTTCTGCCAAAACGTTGCCACAAACCAAACATTTTACTACCGTAGCTGCTTTGTTGTAGATAATCTGTTCGTTCTTACACTTAGGACAAACGACTTTCACGAACCTAGACT
Source organism: Candidatus Aenigmatarchaeota archaeon (assembly GCA_021161745.1). Taxonomy (GTDB): domain Archaea; phylum Aenigmatarchaeota; class Aenigmatarchaeia; order CG10238-14; family JAGHAA01; genus JAGHAA01. Next base: position 5,688 of record JAGHAA010000023.1, on the reverse strand, counting down.
TTGGCATGGGTATGAGTTCTTTAGTAACCATACCACCACCTAAACTTTCTTTATTTCGAACTTTTTAACCCTAAACCCTTTACCCCTAGTGTGTTTTTTTCCACAAACTTTACACTTAAACCTTAAATCCAACTTCTTTGTAGGCTTTTCGCCAGAAGGTTTTGGACGTGGAAAGCTTCCATAACCTTTCAACTTCCTTTGAAAGGCCCTTTCACCCTTCGACAATTTTCCCCTTTTCTTCTTCTTTACAACCTCTACTTCATGCTCAGTATGTTTCTTACAGTAAGGGCAGTACGTGACTATTACTTTAGGATACTTCATCGAACCACCATATACTCATTAAATCGTCGCCTAGTAAACTTAAATTTTTTTCTTTTTATACTCTTAGCTCATATCTTAGACTTCTATCTCCATTACTTCTGCTTTTCCCGATTCTACAAGTATTTTAGCGTTTTCGTCTGGCACTTTAGCTATATCTCCCTTTTTAAACGGCCCATACTTCCTTAAATCGACACCTAAAAACTCTGGGACATCTTCTTTAAACACTAAGAGTTTGACCTTTTCCTTAATCTTTTTCTCAGGTGGCTTTAGTATATCTTTCAAAATCCTTTCTCTTCTCTCTTTGAAAATCTGTACCAACTTTTCGAAGAACTCTTCTTCTTCTTTTGTTAAATTCTCAGGTGGTATGCCAGTGCGAACGGTTATCAAAGCTTGGTTGACTATTTTTCTCTCTCTCCTGTTGAAAATGTCCTCTATTAATCTTTCGGTGTTCCTTATTTCTAGTAATGCTTTTCTGTCATCTTTTTTTTCTACCATCCTACGTTTCGTGTCTAAGTAGTCGGAAACTTTTTCGAAGAAACCTTCTGGAAGTTCTGTCAGCTTTGCGTTTTTCTGTTCAGCTCTCTGTATCTTCCGTATTACTTCAAAGCTTATAGTTTCTTCTTCTTTCTTTTCGTCCATCCCAACCAATCTAAAATTAGGTTTATCAACAATTTAGGTTTTTGTTTTTCAGAATATCCTTTTCTCTTTTCCTAGAAGTTTACATCTGTAAACGACACCCCTAGAAAATCCTTCCTCTACTTCTTTTCTTTCAAAATATGGACATCCTTTACTCCCATCAGGAAGATAGCCATCCATACAGGGATTTAACCATACACAAAAACCGCCTTTGCAATATTTTCTAGTTCCTTTTCTGAAAAATTCTTCCCGATTAGAAGAATTGCATACCTCTTTCCCAAGGTATATTATACTCTCTTTTTTTATTCCTTTCTCGTAGCTGACTTTTTTTGCTCGGATGTGTAACTCTATTTCTATGTCGCACTCCTCCATAAAACGCTTTATTCTAGCCATAACGTCCTTCACCTAGTTTTTCTATCCACCAATTATCCTTAACAACACTATAAGGAACGTTTAACCTTCTTGAAATTTCTGTAAGATTTTCGTCATTTTCTTTTTATCCATAAAGTAGTAATTTGACCACAATTTTTATCTTTTTCTTTTTTTAAACTTTTTGAATGGATAAGCAATTGGATTCTTAACATTCTGGCAAATTTCATCTGGTTCACAAACGTTCATACTAATTTCTCTATAAAAATTTGGATTGTCACAGTTTGGTGGAAGCAAGTTTCTTTCCTGCCTCATATGCCACCTAAGCTGTGTCCTCAAATAGTTTGTCCTTAAAGGTGGTTTGTTCTTCTCATTCCATTCATTCAGTTTTTTCTCTATCTCTTCCCACTCCCATCCCATGTTACGCAAAAAGTTTATCAGGATGAACACGGACCTTTTTCTTCCGTCTGATAACCCAGAAAGTATTTTCTTTATGCATGGGGGGAAGTATTCTTCCGGTATTTTCTTCAAAACTTTCTTGACAGTCTTTTTAGGTATTTCTTTTGTTAAAAGCGTTTCCTCTTCATGCCTAGAAGCCCAGTCCAAAGCCTCTATGATAAGATCCTTTGCATCCCTCAGGTTTCTTTTGACCCTTAAAAACTTCTCTTCCACGACAACTTTTTCTGGTTTGGCATCTTCTTTTGTTATATCTTCTATTCTTTTTTCGTCGATCGGAAGACTTACGAGCATCGTCTTTTCATGCAAAGAGTATGGGAGTCTAAAAAGATGCCGTGGAGATATTACCATCGAATCTATTTCCACTATGCGGAATGGGTCTATACCATCCTCGACTACTATCTCATCCACAGACTTTCCCACTCTTTTCGCCAATCCAAAAGCTGTATCTATTTCCAAAAGCCTATCCCTCAACTCATCCCTTATGTAATGCTTAATGTACTCGATAACTTTCCTCGGCAAATCTGGAAAGAGAAGTTCTGTGTTCTTAAAGTTAACTCTTTTTGGGAGAGCCTCAAAAGGTATACCTATATGAAAACCTTTCCCTCCGGTAAGTTTTATAGAAAAGTTACGTAATCCATGGTCTTTAAGGCATTTTATTATTTCAATAACAGTTTGCTTTCCTATTTCAAAATCTGGAACGTCTGGGTCTATTATTATATCAAAACCTATTCTCAACTTATCCATGTCTTCTTTCGTCAATCCTGGTTCCAATTTCATAGGATTTGACCATCTTTCCACAGAACCATGAAAGCTTACCACTCCTTTTTTTACCTCTTGAATTATGTCTTGAGGGTACACAAGCATATTAGGCCTGTTTCCGAACCTTCCGTCTTTAAAAACGGACACAACTTCCCTATTCGCAGAGATTTCTAGAAGAGCTTCTTGAACGTCCTTTCTGGAATAATACTCGAGAACCTTTGTGAGCATCAGATTAAATTAGTCTTCAAACTTTAAATTAGACTTATTATCTTGGCTTCTATCTGATCCTTTACTTTTAAGATTGCGATAGAAGGCGCAGACATTATAGGATTCGTCGGACTACCAGGGTTGACGAATAAAAATCCTCCCTTTGTCTTTTTAACTTTCGGCATGTGGGTATGTCCATGAACCAAACAGTTTAACTCGAGCTCTTTGAGTACTTTCATGTTTTTGAACGGAAAGATTGAACCATGGTATACGCCTATCTTCATCTTTCCAACTTTTATGATCGCAACATCTGGAAAAATTTCTTGTACCTCAGGTAAATCCATGTTACCTCTAACACCAAAAACCGGAGCCATTTCTGTTAACTCTTCCACAGCCTTAATGCTTACAAAATCTCCAGCATGGATTATATAGTCGACGTTTTTGAAATGAGAAAATACTTTAGCTGGTATGTGATCAGCACGTGTCGGAATATGAGTGTCTGAAATCACGCCAAAAATTATTTCGTCTTTTTCTTTTCTTATCCTAAACCTTTCTATTTTCATCATTCTATTCCCATTCTCTTTTTAGGAAATTTAGGTGTAGTTGGTAGAACTTCCCATCCGCATTTTGGACACTTGTTTCCGAGAAAAACTGTCCCACATCTTGGGCAGACTTTAGGAATTTCTCCCATAATAACAACTTCTTTTTAAAGAAATAAAAAGAAAGGGGAAAGTTATTCTGTTAACGATTGTTCTATATCTTCCAGCGTTATGTTTTCAACCGTTTCTTCCAATTCTTTTTCAACTTCTTCGATTGCTTGATCCTCCATGCTCATCTTTTTCTCTGTTGTTTGGGTTGTTGGTTTATGTTTGAATATTGCTATAGCAACTGCTGTGATCACAAGCAACACTATTATGAGAATCGTCCACTGTTTCATTCAACCACCTACGATGGTAGTAGAGGTGGGGTTAAGGGTTGCCCACTAACTTTTTTCTGTTTAGCTTGTTTTTTTATTCCAAACTGTATCATCTTTTTGATCTTTTGTTTTACTTGTTGCTTTACTTGTGCAGATTTTTTACCACAAGCCAACGGATGTAGTTTACAAAATCCTTTACATTTTTCGTCATTCGGATGCTTCAAACAATAATCCCTCATTTCAAATCTACATCTCATGTCTTCTGGATGTAAGACGCAGTATGCACGCTTTAGTGCAACACATCTCTGATCGTTTGGATGATCCTTACAATACTCGACTATTTTCTCTCTACAACTTTCTGTTTGTGCTTTTTCAGCACTACAGTATTGTGTCGCTATTCCTTTAGCAATCTGTGCGCATTTAACTGGATGTTCTTCACAATACTCTGAAATACTTTCCTTTACTTCGACTGGTTGGAACTTTCTAACACCTTCAAGAATATATACGGTGTACTTCTTTTCGCCTATTTCTAGTTCTCCGACCCATACCGTTTCTTTCTGTTTTACCACAGAAGTTATAGCTAGTTTTCCCACTAGTGTATTGTTAGAGTATACGTTAGCCTCTACCGTATCATTCTCTAAGGAGATATCTTTTACCTTATATCTATTGTCTCCAACCCACAGAACTCCGACGGAAAGTTCTCTCGTTTCATTCACCAAGCTCATTCTCACTCTCGCTATTCCTAGTTTGACTATTTCAAAATCTGTGGCATCCTCTTTGGATACTGCTATTCCTTTTCCTAAGGCTACTATGGTTCTTATTCTTGGCTTTTGGAATGGTGCTGTTAACGGTTGAGAAGCTACTGGTGCTACTAAAAGCGTCATTAACAACAATGCTATCAGCTTTTTCATCTTATCACCTAAATTTCAATTTGTCGTAAATGTTCTTATAAAATTCGTAGAAGCGGGGGAGGGGATTTGAACCCCTGTAAAACCGGTATCCACGCATCATGAATCAGCATACCGGTTCTGCAGCCGGTCCCATGGCCACTCTGGCACCCCCGCTTCCTAAATTCTGTTATTAAAATTTAGCTTTTAAAAGGATTTCTTTATCGAAAACGTTTGTTATTTTTGGTATGAGAAAAATTCGAATAATAGCGATAGGGAAACTCTCAAAACCTTATAGAGAATTGGAAACAGAGTTCTTAAAAAGGTTGAAGAACGTTGAAGTGATAGAGATTAAAGAGAGTAACAAATTCGAGGAAACAAAGACTATAGCTAAAAAACTGGAAAAGACAGACTGTCACATTTTGGTTTGTGATAATAAAGGTGAAGAAATGAACTCTAAAGAATTCTCAGATTTTTTACTAAAACTTTTGGAAACAAAAGATGTATGCTTCGTAGTCGGAGGTCCAGATGGAATCGTTGAAGAATTCTTATCCCACCTTAAAATCAAAAAAATTTCGTTCTCTAAAATGGTTTTTAATCATCAACTGTTCAGGATAATTCTTTTAGAACAGATATACAGAGCTCTTATGATGGTAAAAAACCATCCCTATTCTAGACATTGATTTCTACGCTTAACGTTGACAAACAGAAAAACCATATTTTACTAATGGGAATAACAAAGGTAGAAATCCGTTTAGGTCGAGTAAAAGATGAGAACCATAGATTATGGATAATACCAAGAATTTTTTTCCTTCTTTTTGTTATCATGATATAAGTTAATGGGAATAGAATAACTGCAAAGATCGTATGTGAGAAGTATCTGCTACATGGAGTTAGATTGAAAAGTCTTAAAGGTTTATCTACGATATCTGGTAATAAGCCGAAGAAGGAGGCTTCGATAAAGTTTATCTTTGAATATTAGTGCAAGAAGTAAAGATACTCCTATATAAGCCAGTGGGTACATGGAAGTTACTTAAAATTAATTCTTAAACAGATATTCCGGTTTCAAAACCCTTAAATAAGTTCAATATAATATAATCTACTCAGGTGGGTCGAGTGGCCGGGGAGCGAGTT
>JAGHAA010000062.1 GCA_021161745.1 Candidatus Aenigmatarchaeota archaeon | reverse complement strand
GTTTTATATGATTAACCGACTACATTTTTAATCATGTTCAAAGCTGTTATAGAGACTCTTCCTACCACTCCTATAGAAGAGCTTAGATCAGAAATCGTCGAAAGAAAAGGACTTGGTCATCCAGATTCCTTGTGCGACGGAACTGCCGAAGCCTCTAGCAGAGCCTTGTCCAAATACTATTTAGAAGAAAAAGGGTTCGTACTACACCACAACTTGGATAAAGGTTTACTCGTTGGTGGTGTTGCAGACGTAAGGTTCGGTGGTGGGTCAGTCGTAGAACCACCAGAAATAACCGTAGCAGGCACAGCAACTATCCTAGGAAACAAAGACGAAGTTAAAAAAGTTATCTTTGACGCTGTAGTAGATTATCTGGAAAATAATCTGAGATTTTTTGATGAGCTTAATCCAGATATAAAAGTAAAAATACACCCAGGTTCCAAAGATTTAGTCGAGATTTACGAGAGGTATCAAAAAGAAAAAACTCCGCCATTATCGAATGACACATCCGTGGGAGTAGGTTTTGCTCCTTTAACAAAACTTGAAAGCCTTGTTTTAAACACAGAAAAGTTTTTGAATAGCAAAGAAATCAAGAAAAAATACCCATGGGTAGGAGAGGATGTTAAAGTTATGGGAATACGACAGAATGGAAAAATAACGCTAACAATTGCCATTGCCTTTGTTTCAAAATTTATAGATGACCCAAAAGATTATTATGAAAAAAAATCTCAGATAAAAGAATCGTTATCAAAGAAGTTCGGCAATGACATCAAGTTCTTCATTAACACAGGAGACAGAGGAGATAGTGTTTACATAACAGTAACTGGATTAAGTTGTGAAAACGGTGATGATGGACAAGTTGGAAGAGGCAACCGTGTGAATGGATTGATAACACCTTTCCGCTCGATGTCGTTAGAAGCAGCTGCTGGAAAGAACCCAATATCCCATGTGGGGAAGATTTACAACATAAAGGCAAATCAGATAGCTAACAGACTCGCAAACGAATTACAACTAAAAGAAGTCTACGTCCAACTTCTATCGCAGATAGGTAAACCGATAACAGAGCCTTACGTGATAGTCCAATACGTAGGGTCTGCTAACAAAACAGACATAGAGCATATCTTAAAAGAAGAACTCGCCTGGGAAGAGTTCAAAACGATTGTCGACGGACTACTTAGTGGAAGCATCCCTGTCTTCTAGAGTTTTTACAGCCCTTTTGTAAGATTTTTCATCATTAACCGGTATCCACGATTCCCAAGGTATTGTCATCGAGAACAGCCATCTTCTTTTTACTAATTCTGGAACAACAGTTTCTTCAAACTCTACTGGTATTTTGGATAAATCCACATTCTCTTTTATGATATCAAAAACCTCTGGTTCTATGAGGTATATTCCAACGTTAGCTGGCAGGTTTATGAAAGGTTTTTCTTCAAAATCCACAACTATGCCTTCGTCGTCAGTCTTAACGACACCGTACGGATACCTTGTCTTAGTTACTCTGACAACCGTAGCCTTACAACCTTTTTCCAAACCCTTTAAATGCCTCTCGACTATCTTTTCGAGAAAGTTATCCACAAGTATGAGATCATCCGGATAAGTTATGAGTGCAGGTTTTTTATCGTCTATCGCACCGTTTTCGAGAGCCCATTTCAAAGCCCCACCTTTTCCCAGCTTCGTTTTCTCCTCAGAGTATTTGACCCTTATCCCAAACTTAGAACCATCTCCCAAAAAGTTCTTTATCTCTCTTGCTCCATGGCCAACCAACAAGACAAAATCCTTTACTTTATGAGAAAAATGCTCCAAGCACCATTCTAGCAACGTCTTTCCGCCTATTTCTAGCAATGGTTTTGGTTTACCCTTAGTCCTATGTTTCAACCTTTCTCCGTATCCACCAGCTATTATGACGATTTGCAAATTCCTTACGTAATCGTCAATCTCTCTCATCTTTTTCTCATCTTTCTTGAACATCTCTTCCCTCTTCCTTTTGAAAAACAACATCAAATTAACATATCGAACGTTATTTTTAAATCTCTTTTAAGTACACTTTATTCTTCCTCCCTCTTCTTTCAACCTCAACTATTCCTCTTTCCTTAAGGTCTTTTATAATCCTACTAACTTTTGCCTTTGAAAAATCGGTAAACTTTACTAATTCTCTTTGGTCTATTTTCCCACCGTGTGAACGAATCAAATCTACGATTATCTTTTCATCCAAGTTTAGAATGGAAAGAACTTCCTCTTTCTTTTCTCTTAATTTTTTGCTAAAGTAAAAGATAGCCCCTGCAAACCCTATGACTATTACCACTATGATTACTCTTAGACTCGTTAAGATTTCTGAAAAATCGTTTATAGGCTGAGATGAAAGTTCATAATACACACGTATAGGAATTATATCTCCCGGATCTTTATCGCTGAATTCCCATATCTCTATTATCCTTTTTTCCTTGACTGTTGAATACGAGCCCGACGGAGAAAGGGGCATCTCTACAGCATCGCTCACAAACATTCCACGTGGCAAAACAACCTCTACTTTTACGTTGTCAGTCGGATAGGCTATGGGGATGTCGAAGGAAAAGAGAGAAACATTTCCGAACTTCTTAATCAATCCTTTCATTCTGAACTTTGTGGAAAGGGATATCTCACCAACCATGAAAGGAGATGGTGGTTTGCAAACTAATTCTTTAATAATACCTTCTGAATAGGAACACTCACCGCCTTTTGTTTCCAGTATTTCTACCTTTGATGGAACAGGAATCCTTATCTCTTTTAACTCTTCTGTGAACCTAATGTATACATCAAACGTTATTTCATTCTTTTCATCGATGTCTATCACAAAAGTGAGATTCCTAACTCTTTCAGCATGCGTAAGTGGGAGTAATATCAAAAACGATAAAACAAAGAATTTCAACCTCATTCTCTCAATCTGTTATTTGTCTCCGCGACTTATTATAATTCCTCCCACACCCGATGAGGCAAATCTGTGCATCATATCTGCTACAGAATTCATTATAGTTTGCACAGTCCCTATGCTGATTTTCATCTCCTTTGGTTCAAGGACTTCTATGGCAGAAGGACCGAAAACCATGACTACGAGCAAAAGCTTTTCTATACTGTCTGTGAAAACAGTCGTTTCAACGACTTGGGAGTAAGCTTTCTTCAACCCCATTTTTTTGAATTGGAGAGGAAGTTTCTTTACTTCTTCCACTTTTTCAAAATTTTTTTCTTTAACGATAACCCCTTCAAGCTTTTCTAATTTCTCTACGTGAGATTTTAACGACTGCTCTGCTGCCTCTTTTCCAGTAGCCAATACTTCAAACCAAAGCTTGCTTTTCAACCAGCCTTGTTTCAATAACTCTTTCTCGTTCATCAATCAGTCACCACGTTGATTTTAAACCCACAACTTGGGCATCTACCCTTTACGAGTTTGTTCTCTAAAACATTAAACCCGTGTCTTTTTATAAGTAACTCTCCACAGTTGAAACAGTATGTGTTTTCAGCCTCATGTCCTGGAACGTTTCCTATGTAAACATACCTAAGCCCTTGTCTTTTCGCATCATCTATCATTTCTTCTAACGTCTCTATAGGTGTTGGTGGGAGGTTAAGAAGTTGGTAATCTGGCGTAAACCTCAAAAGATGGTAAGGGATGTCAGAACCTAATTCATTCATTATCCATTCAGCAAGCCTTTCGTTAAACTCTCTTTTGTCTCCTATCTGCGGGATAATAAGGTTTGTAATCTCCAAGAAAACTCTTTGTCTTTGGAACGTTTTTATACATTCGTAAATTGGCTGAACGTCAGGAACACTCATGTATTTTCTGTAGAATTCTGGGTCCAAGCTTGCTTTAACATCCACCACAGCGGCATCTAAAACACGAGAAATTTTTTTTACAGCTTCTAAACTCATATAGCCGTTAGTGACAAAAACATTCTTTATGTTATATCTATGAGCCAGCTTTCCTGTCTTGTAAGCGAACTCGAAAAGCATCGTAGGCTCGTTGTAAGTGTACGCTATAACCTTACATCCTTCTTCGTTAGCCATTTTGACAATTTCTTCTGGTGAATAATATTCTGTTTCTTCTATCCACTCCTGGCTAAGTTTCCAGTTTATGCAAAAGTTACATTTAAAGTTACAACCGAAGGTTGCTATAGAAAGCGTCTTTGCTCCAGGATAGAAATGGTAGAACGGCTTCTTCTCTATAGGGTCTATGTTTATAGCCGTCAACTTCCCAAACGTCTTAGTATAAAGTTTCCCACCGATGTTTACTCTAACTCTACACAAACCTTCTTGACCTTCTGGTATAGAACATCTTCTAGCACATAGAAGACAAAGAACACGTTTGTCCTTCTGTGGTTCCCAGAGCATCGCTTCGTGCAATCCCTTGAGCTTTTTCTTGCCCATTATATTTACTATGTATTTGGAAACAATTATAGTTTGATTACAAAGTTTTGTAAATACTAAATCTTCCAGTCTGTTATAATTTTTACTACTTTCCTTTCAAAGAAAAACACATTTATTAAAGCAACAATCATGATAAACAATCCCAAAGGCGAATAAAAGAAATAGTAAACAAAGAATTCATATAGCTTAAACTGAAAATCCAGTTTTTTCGATAGAACAAAGAACAAAATCGAAAATGAGAGGAAACTCAGAATAGATGTCAATAAACTGTTTATAAGATCTATGCTAATTGTGGATAACCAAAGGAATGGAAACATAAAATTCAATTTTACAGCAAGCAAAAGAAGTATCAAGGAAAAAATCTTATACATTAATAAGTTCGGTGTGAAAAAATAAAGTAACAGTAGTACAATAGAAGGAAACAGAAAAAATAAACTGGGAATAATTATTTGTGGTTGTTTTGCACAAATCTTCAACAAATCTTTGTGCCATTCTTTAACCCATAGTGCACATCCTATTGACCATCTTTTTCTTTGTGTAATCCAATTTTTCCAGTTTGAGTGAACGGAGTTATAAACATTAACTCGTTTAGAATATTTGAATCTGTAATTTTTAAGGAAAGCTCTTGTGGCTATGTCCAAATCTTCTGTAATAACTCTTCTGAAACCTTTTAATGAAGTTATCACTTCTTTCTTTACAGCAAATGCTGAACCATTAACAGCTGGGCATTTTCCAATGAATTTGGAGACAATCCAAGAACCTATGTTAAACCCAACATATTCGTAGTATGTCATTCTTGATAAAAACGAACTCCTTATTAC
>JAGHAA010000026.1 GCA_021161745.1 Candidatus Aenigmatarchaeota archaeon | reverse complement strand
TTTAGCAAAGGCTTATGATGAAGCATTCTCGGCAACACCTTCATACCAAAAAGAAATCAATGGAGCTAAGTTGAAAGCACTCTATCCGATGTCGAAAGAAAGAGTTCTTGGATACTTACCAAGCGGCTCAATAGTTTACTACAAACGTCTTGTGGTTTACAAACGTGTTAGAACTTCTTACGTAAACGGTAAAAAAGTTTCCCAGCCTATTTTCGTCATCTGGCTAGAACCTTTCAGCTATCCTAAGATTGTTATAACACCCAATAGGGTTTACAGTGTTAAAATAGACGAAAATGGAGTAGATGTAAGCTATCTGAAGGACTACGTTGAAAAGTTTAAGCCTTCTGAGCTGAACGTTCTAGGAGATTTGATACATGACATGACGCATGGATATGAGTTTGAGTTAGCAGATGAAAAGGAAGGAAAACTCGTGATAGAAGTTGTTGAAAGAGCTGAAGAAAAGTATAGGAAAGTTAAAGGCAAAGATATTCAGAATTTTGAATCGACCGTACTAATCCCTCTTTTTAAAGCTTTGAAAAGAAGACGCTAGGCCTTTATGTTGTGCATCGCTACCAAATCTTTTTCAAACGGTTTTAGCTCCTCTGGCACTTCAACTTCTATTTCATCTTTGAGTGAAAGGTTCCTTGCTTTCTTCTCTCCCCAGACTTTGGAGTTGAATTCTATCAGCTTTTCAGTCAACTCTGTGTAGTCCTTTACGTCAAACTTGCCTGGGAACGTTTGAAGATGTATGCTTTCCTTTCCGTAAAGCTTTTTCCAAACAAAATCAGTCATGAAAGGAATTATCGGTGCAAAAAGGAGTAACACAGTCTTAAGGACTTGATGTAGCGTGTACCAAGCTGCTTTTTGCTCCTCCTCGCTAAATCCCTCGCCATACGCACGCTTCTTGACCATCTCTATGTAGTGTGAAGCGAACACGTTCCACACGAACTCTCTAAGCCTGTTAGCGGGTATGTAGAAGTTGAAATCATCGTAACCTTCCATGCATGCATCTATGAGCTTGTTCACCTCGCTCAGTATCCATTCATCACTCGCTGTTAATTCTGGCTTTTCCTCTACGATGGGGAAAGATGAAATGAACCTCGCGACGTTCCAGAGTTTTGTCAAGAACTTTAAAGCATTCTGAATCCTTTGCTCAGAGCATCTAAAGTCAGAACCTAGCGTAGCCTCGCTAGCTGCCCAGAACCTGAAAGCGTCCGCACCATACTTCTCCAGTACGGGAAAAGGATCTATCACGTTTCCCTTGCTTTTGCTCATCTTTTCTCCTTTTTCATCAACACCATAACCCATTATCCACGCATGTTCCCACGGAATCTTTTCAGTGAGCTGGTAGCAGCGTAACAAAGTGTAGTAAAGCCAAGTCCTTATTATGTCTTTTGCTTGAGGTCTTATGCTAGTCGGATAGGTCTTCTTGAAAAGTTCATCATCTCTCAAGAATCCGGTTATGAAAAGAGGGGATATGCTAGAGTCCACCCAAGTGTCGAAGGTCCTTGTATCGCCTACGAACCCTTCTTCTGCCCCGCAATGTTGGCATTTCTTGAAAGGTGGGTCTTCTTTCCAAGGTCTGTAGTATTTACCAGGCTCAGGCACGTTAGGTTTCCCACACTTCTTGCAGTACCAGACTGGTATCTCTGTACCATAAACTCTACGCCTAGAGATCGGCCAGTCTATCGTTATGGATTTTATCCAGTTGATCAAAAGTTGCCTATGGGCTTCTGGATGGAATTTTATCTTCTTTGCCAACTTCAACATCTTTTCCTTAAAGTCTAACTGCTTGAGGTAGTACTCTTTCATAGGTATTATTTCTATCGGGTTTTTGCTACGCTCGCATGTTGGCGTGCGGTGCATTATTTGTTCTTTCTTTACAACTAAACCAGCTTTTTCCAAATCCTCTATTATTTTTTTCCTAGCCTCTTGAATGCTTAATCCAGCATACTTACCAGCGTTCTCAGTCATCTTTCCATCGACGTCTATGGCTATTATCTCTTTCAACCCTAACTCACGGAATAGCATAACATCTGTGTAATCGCCGTAGCTACATATCATAACAGCTCCTGTTCCAAACTCCATCTTCGCAGAGGGATGGGGTATTATCGGAACTTCTCTTTCGTAGATCGGTATTATGGCGTGCTTTCCATGCAAATGCTTGTACCTTTCGTCTTGAGGGTTTACTATAACCGCTTGGCATGAGCAAAGTAATTCTGGCCTGGTCGTAGCTATGACTAAATCCTCTCCAGTCTCTTTTACTTTGAACTTTATGTAAACGAGTTGAGTTGGGAACTCTTTGTACTCTACCTCAGCGTCAGCTATCGTAGTCTTGCATACAGGGCAATAGTTGTTCGGACGCGTTGCCTCATATATGAGCCCTTTTTTCCAGAGGATTATGAAAGTAGCTTGAGTAAGCTTGCGGTATTCTTCAGAGTCTGTGCGGTAGTAGTTGTCGAAATCACCGCTAAGGCCCATAGTTTTCATTATGCCTATCATCTCTGCCTCTAAATCATCCAATGCTGTTTGGCATAGCTTTATGAATTCCTCTCTGGGTGTTTTGTGGATGCTTATCCCATACTTTTTTTCTGTATAAATCTCCACGGGCAAGCCATTCCTGTCTATTCCTATCGGGAAAAATACTTCAAAGCCTTTCATCCTTGCTGTCCTGGCTATCATGTCTATCTGCGAATAATGGGCTGCAGCTCCTATGTGCCACGGCCTACCGCTAGGATAAGGAGGAGGTGTGTCTATGACGAAGATTTTTTTGTTCGTGTTGAGGTTGAACTTGAATATCTTTTTGGATTGCCATTCCTGCCATACAACCCTTTCCAACTCAGGATTCCAACGTTTTTCTTCTATCACAGGCTTAAATTCCATGGTGTATCAGATAGATATTTTGACCTTAAGAGAAAAAAAGTTAACTTCATTATTACAATAAAAT
>JAGHAA010000060.1 GCA_021161745.1 Candidatus Aenigmatarchaeota archaeon | reverse complement strand
TGCTCCAATGCGATGCAGTTTGCGGTTTATCCTTGCCCTTACGACTGACATGTGTTTTGGTAAGTCAAAGCTTAGTAAAAACATGAAGTGTTATACGTATACGCTTATATTTAAAGTTTTCTATAGTGAAAAGTATGTTTTTCCTCTTCTATCCGTTTTTCTCAACGCTTGACTCTAAGATGACTTAAACGAGCTTAAAAACACCAACAATATACCTACTATTAACCCTACTGTCAACATCTTCAACCAAGATAAAATTCTGTTCGACTCAGATATTCCGCCTACCTATGGATGATGGAGGATCTATCAGCTTAAAAATATCTAGAAAAATGTCGGAGCTTTTTAAGTCTTCTGTTATACATATAACTAGACTGGCTTAGCTCTCCACCTTATCCTCCTTAGCTTCCTCCCACATACAGGACAAACTTTGGTTCCAACGTCGAAGACTCTTTTGCAAGAATCACAGTACTCCTTCCAAACGATCTTCTTCCTTATCCTCGGTGAAAAAATCGACAAGAACCTTATACCAAGGAAACAACAAATATTTTGCACATTCCTATCATCGCTTACTACAACATATCCCTTCTCATACCCTAAAGCTAAAACTTTTAAGTCAGCCTGCGAAAGCCTTGCCAAATCACCCGTCTTTTTTGCAACTTCCTTGACCTTTTCTACAGACTCCTTGCTCGGCTCCTCTACTCTTATGTTTTTTATCGACGCTAACTTAAGCCTCGATGCTAGGTCCTTCACCTCTTCCACAACCTCTGGTGGCACGACTATTTCTTCAAACCGACTGAAGTCTGTGGCGTATATTATGCCTGTCGTGTCCATGACTACTTTCAAACGATCACCTGATAAAAACTTAAAACTTCAAAAAACAAAAAATAAAAAGTAGATTTTCCATCTTGAGTTTGAACCAAAAGTTTGGAGGTGTATGTTGTGGTCAGAGAATTTCCTCTTGCTCCTCTCGAAAAAATAGCGAAAAAGGCTGGAGCTAAAAGGGTTTCTGACGCTGCCGTAAAAGCCCTTAAGGATGCGGTTCTGGAGTATGCATACAAAATAGCAAGCGACGCTGTTATGATCTCTAGGCATGCTGGTAGAGTTACTATAAAGGAAAGCGATATAAAGCTGGCCGCAAAAAGGTTAAAATTGTGAGAACATGGAGAAGACGACAGCCGTTATAAAGAACCTTAAGAAAGGACAGTTCGTACTCATAGACAGTGTGCCTTGCAGAGTAGAGTCAGTACAAGTAAGTAAAGCTGGAAAGCATGGCGCTGCAAAAGCAAGGTTGGATGCCATAGGCATCTTCGATGGGAGAAGGAGGAGCATAGTAAAGCCTGCCGATGAAACAGTTGAAGTACCCATCATACAGAAAAAGTCAGCACAAGTCCTTGCTATCATAGGCGATAAAGCTCAGCTTATGGATTTAACAGACTTCACCACCTTTGAAGTCGATATACCAGAGGATATGAAAGACAAAGTGAAGCAAGGAGAAGAGATAACTTACTATGAAGTCATGGGGTACAAAACTATTCAACAGATAAAATAAAAATAAAGAAAATGACCCAACGTGTGGGTCTTTTTTACTTTTTCTTCAAAAGTGGCAAACCAGTCCTTTTACTCTCTACTACTTTAAAACCTTCTGGCAAGTCAATGGCACCTTTCGGATCCTTACTAAAGTAGTATATCCTTTGTATCTTGCCCGTGCTCTTCAGCTTCACATCCTTGTAATGCAACCAATAAGTTACTCCCTTTTTGTTCGTGTAAGAGAATGCCATACTTCGCACCCCCATATTTAGATTGGGCCCAGAGCATATATATCCTTTTCTAAAACCGAATTTTTCCAGATTTATATAATCACTAAAAAGTCATTAAACAAAATTAATATGACTCTTTCAACAAACCCTATTTTGATGAGAAGACGATTAGAAATTTATCTATTAATTTTTGTTTTTATCCTACTTTCATTGTTGGCAATCGTCTGGAAGCAAAAACCACCGTCGATAGAGACGTCGTCTACAAAGCCTCTCCTCCCCGAAGGGAAGTTTCTGCTTGGTACTTCTCTCCTCAAAATTTTGATCAGTATTACGGTATTCTGTTTAATTGTGCTTATGTTTCTTCTTTTTATCAAAAAACAAAAATAAGAAAAAGAAAGAGACTTTACGGATTGTGTATCGTAGCAGTATCGGTGTGTGTTAATCCGGAATCTATAGAGATGTACGTTATCGTTATCGTTTGGTCACCCGTCGTAGGTATTCCAGTTATCTTGATAGTCTTTCCTGCGTCACAAATCTGGTTTAATTGACATTCGCTGTCAGTTGCCATCGAACCGACGGAAAGTGATGTGATATTCCTCTGCTCTGGACCGTTTCTGATCACTAACGTTCCACTACCACCAGCAGTAGAGTAGTCGACGAAAGCGAAGTTAGAAAAACACGGACTACATGCCACTGTAGGTTTCCCCACTTTAAACACACCCATCGCGTAGAGTGCTGCAATCACTACGATTATTATAAGTATCGCCCAACCGTAAGTCATTAGATACTCCATCGCAGCCTGTCCCTTTCTCATACTCTGCACCTAACTGTAATTTTGAGTTTGTCCCCTAATAAATGTATCTAAACTGTCATTAGACCTCGGAAAACAGAAGATACGAGAGAACGTGTTGTGAAGTAGACGATAAGACTTATCACGATTAGTAAAGGAATGTACTTTAACCCGGCTTTCTCAGTTCCTTCTTGAACAAGTCCTAACATCAACCCACCGAAGAAAGAAGTAATAGTTATGGCAACGAGTGAGTACAAGTTTAAAAATTCTAAGTCTACCTTGCTTACTTTGAAAGTTATGAAAGGTACGTTAACTGTGGTGGCTGCTGGTACTTCGATCTTACTACCTATACTGCTTATCGTCTGTATCAGAAAAGTCGAAATCGAGTAGAGTAAAGGTGACCCTATCGCAACGGCGAAGAAAATAAAAATAACGTACATCATCACGACAGCGTTTATTTCCTTTTTAAGGACTTTTGTCTGTCTTATGTCTTCTGCCAAACTGTCCAACAAGTCTGGTAAATTACCACCTCTTCTCAAACCTTCTATCAAAAGGTCCATCGTTCTTCTGAGCAGCTTTGAATTTACCTTCGTCGAAAGGTTTTTCAAAGCCTCTTCGATCGGTTTTCCAGCTATGATCTCTTTTGAAGCTTTTTTCATCGCATCCCCCAGCGGTCCGAACTCTGGTCTAGCTGATATCAAAAGTGCTCTGTCCATAGTAAGCCCAGACCTTATGTTAGAAGAGAGTAACCTTAAAGAGTCTGGAAGCACTTCCTCGACAAAATTCCTTCTCGATTCACTGATCACGATCAGCATTCCGTGCGTGAAAAACTGAAACCCGACGAACACCGCTATAGGAATTACAGTCATGAATTTTACCGGCAATATTCCGACGTAGCACAGAAAGATGACGACAAGACTTAACGCAAGACCATAAGTAAAAGAAAACCCAGAGTAAACGTAAGGTTGGGCGGAGAACCCAGCGTATTCTAGATACCTCTCTACCCATTTCTTGTAAGGTTTTGGAAGTTTCTTGTACAATCTTTCGTACAGTTTATATTTCAACTGCAGGCCTCCTACTTTTTATAAACCCTAGGAAATTGAATTGGAAGACGACCAAGAATATCAAGATGAGAATGAACGTATCTTTCGTTATCGGCAACCCTGTGAAAGAGGATATTATCATCAAGAACGTTATTCCTAGGCTCGGTACTATGACTCCGAGCATCATGTACATCATCACCATAGGGTTGAGTTGAGAACCGTAACGTCTTATCGCTATTTTTTGTTCGACAGCTATAGTCTCGACGATACTACTAAGCGTATCACCCAAATCCGTACCAGTCCTTATGGAGTTCGTTATCTGCCAAACAGCTCTTCTAAACAACAGCGAAGGGTTCCTGATAGCCATTTCTTCCAAGGCACGAGTTTCTGGCCAACCCGTCGATATCTTTTTCACACAGAGCTCGATCTCTTTTGATAGTACACCATACCCACTCTTCGCGACAGAAACCAAACTTTCGAACAAGGGGACACCAGACTTTATCTGTATGTAAAGATGACGCATCGCAAACAACAGATCCCTTTCCAACTTTTTTACTTTTTTCTTTACGAGAAAACTCGGGTAGACTAAAACGTAGAACATCGCGAAAGTCGAAATGGTCAGGGATACGAGAATGCTTATGCTAAAAAACCTCTCCACCCCAGCAATCTTCGAAACGGTCACCATCGTAAAGAACATAATCACGAACCAGAACAACCAAGCAAAAACGGCGACGTTAGCATACTCCCTTGCTCTCACGTCCAGATCGATCCTTCTCAAATCCAAGTCTAAAGATGGGAAGAGCGAGACCAACTTGTTTCCGATAGGCTGGAATACACCAGAAACCTCCAAAGCTTTTTCTAACGGAAGTGGAAGGAATGGTATACTCCTTTTCATCTTCATCCTTCCAAATAATACCGCGGTACTAAGTCGCTCGCCTTTTTCTTCTTTTTTACCATACTCAAAATTTTTTCTGGATTCTGATAGTAAAGAGAAACCAAGTACCCGACTGCATTGACAGTGTTTATACTGTTTTTAACCATCCATTTCAGTATACTCTCCTTTTCTTTTAGATCCTGTCTGATCTCTCTATCACTCATGCCGGTGAACGTCTTCAATTTTTTGATCAACTTTACACTTCTTTTCAATTGACTCATTCTATCTTTGGATGGATTCCATCTGTACATAACCCTAACCTCTGACGTTATTCTACTTCCGATAAACTTTGATACAATCTCAGCAACTTCATAGACTCTTCTTATGCCTTTTCTCCTATCTCTGAACATTACCACAACCAAATCCAACGCTTCGAGCAAAGCTTCTGGGACAGAGATCGGAGGGTTCACCAACCTTCTGTACGTCTGCTCTGCTGTATCGGCATGGAGGGTTGCATACACACTATGGCCAGTGTGCATAGCTTCGAACAAAACTTCAGCCTCCTTACCTCTTCTTATCTCCCCCACTATTATTCTGTCTGGTCTCATACGTAGGCTGTTGACTAACAGATCTAGCATACTGACTTCTCCCTTACCTTCAGGGTTTGCCTCTCTAGTCGTCAGAGGAACCCAGTGTAGAAATTCTGGTAACTGTATTTCCCTCGTGTCCTCAATGCTTATTATCCTTTGGTTGGCCGGTATGAACGGCATAAGACTGTTTAAAAAAGAAGTCTTACCACTGGCCGTGCCTCCGGATATTATCATGTTCATCTCGTACTGTATGCTAAGCCAGAGTAAAGCCGCTATTTCTGGTGTGACAGTTTTGTTCTGTATAAAATCTGTTATAGTCCATGGCTTTCGTCTAAACCTTCTTATCGTTAACGTATTACCTTTCGTCGATATAGGGAATAAAGTTGCGTTTACCCTATCTCCAGTAACGAGATGGGCGTCCAACAACGGATGGAGTGTTGTTATCTGCCTACCAACTCTCCTTGCTATAGCAGAGGCATAGTTTGCTATTTCCGCTTCACTCTGAACGTAGACGTTCGTTTTTAACCATCCATACTTTTTATGGTATACCCACACAGGCTCTTTCGAATTGTTAACCACTATTTCTTCCAACTCACCGTCTGCTATCAGGAATTCTAGTCTTCCCAAACCTAACATTTCATGGATAAGGATGCTTGCCAAGAATTCTTCATCATCTTTTTTAATACCCGGAAGTTTCTTCTTTATGAGTTCAGCACATTTTTCATAAAATCTTTCTCTCAAGTTTCCGATTGCTTGAGGGTTGAGTAATTCTTGTGGAAGAATCTTCAGTTGGTCTATTATTTCATCCTTTATCTCTTCCAGCAACGCGACGGTTCCCTTCTCCAGCTTCGGAAAGTGTAAGTGGTAGGTAGGTGTAAACTCATCTTCTCCTCTTTTTATTTCCACTAAGGCCTTGGCTTTATCGGCACTTACGATGTATTTCTCAAGAATCATTCAACTCTCCTTACGATAGGTTTGCCGATAGTCGGGTATTCGACTTTGACTAGACCATGCTCTTCAAGAATTTTTACCCACTCCTCTACTTGCTCCTCAGGTTTTTTCAATTTTTTGGCTATCTTGTTGATCCTCATAGGCTTATCCTTCACCAAATCGAGTATTCTATCTATTTCAGTTTCCATCACCATCCCGAACGTCCCTCTTTGCATAGCTGCGACAAAAAGAATTTCGAGCATTCCTCTAACTACATCCGCTCTTGCAACTATACCGACAAGCTCACCCTTTTTATTAACGACGGGAAGTCTGTTGACGTCTTTTTTGGTCATCAAAGTTATCGCATACTCTAAACTATCGTTCTCGTTTACGACTATCGGTTTTTTGTTCATGACTTTCTTAACTTTCGTCTTTTCTAACAGTTCTATGTCATGGATGTCGAACACGTTATCTTTCCCGATGACTCTGACTATGTCAGACTCGCTTATAACACCGACTACCTTTCTACCTTTCACGACAGGAGCACCACTTATCTTATGCCTTGCAAAAAGTTCAACAACGTCTTTCAGCGTATCATCCTCTTTCACAGCCTTAACGTTCGTCGTCATGATGTCCTTCACTTTAACCGGCTTTATCTTCTTGTTTAGTTCGAGTCTAAACATGTCTTTTAGCTTCTTCTCCTCTTTTTTACTCAACTTCTTCCTCCGAAATTTTTTGACCAACTTCTCAATCAAACTCATGTTATCATTTTAATAATTGTCATTCCGTCGGTAAATATAATTAATTTCCATCTAAACTCCTAATTTTAAAACGATGAAATCTCAAGTAAGCGTCGAATACGTTTTGATACTAGGTGTAGCGTTCCTAATCTTAATACCCTTCATACTCCAGGGGAACATTTCACTCGAATACTTGAAGGACTCTATGCGGGTATCGTTTACCAAAAATTCTGTCGAATCTCTGGGACAAGCCGCAGACATGGTTTTTTCCCAAGGTCCACCTGCAAAGATAGTGCAAAGAGTTTACATACCCAAAGGCATAGAAGAGATATTGATCCACGACCACGAAATAAACTTTCGTGTTATACTCTCGAACGGTGAGACGACAGACGTTTACTACATAACAAAAGGAAACGTTATAGGCTCCTTACCTACATCTCCTGGCTATTATAAGGCTTCAATATACTTCAACGGGAGTTTAGTCGTCATCGGTGTGGTTGAATGAAAGCACAAGTCAGCACAGAGTTCTTGATACTGGTCAGCGTGCTGGTTACGATGTTTCTTTCTTTGTACTTCGGTTTAGTACCGTTAGTCAAGAAGGCTTACTATGCTAAGCTAGAACAGGATGCAAAAGAGGTATGCCGTTTCGTTGCGAACGAGATAAATTTGGCATACAGAGTAGGAGATGGTTACCAAAGGAGGTTTTTCATCGAAGAGAGGTTGTTGGGGTTTAAAAGTTACGACATAACCGTCGGAAATTTCTTTGTTTACGTAGAATGGGATAATAAAAGCGTTTCGTGCAGCGTTCTAACTAGGAGTGTTAACGGAAACGCGCATCCAGGTTGGAACACTATAAAAAATAAAAAAGGTGATGTGTACGTCGAATAAGGCTCAGCTATTTTCTACCGACTTTATGTTCGCACTTTCCATTTTTTTAATAGGTCTGACTTTCATCTTTGTCTCTTGGAACGACTACCAACAAAAACTGTACGAAGAGAGGGAAAAAGCTGCTGCTCTACAAAAGTTGTACGATGTCTCGAAGATATGGGAAGAAGAAGGGTCCCCGAAGAGGTGGAACACCACGAACGTGGTTTCTTTGGGTGTGGTTAACGAGAGATCGATAAACGTTTCAAAACTACTCTTACTCAAATCTTTGGGGTATGAGAAAGTCAAGAAACTTTTAGGCATAAGTTTGTACGAAGTTTACTTCCGTATCTCAGATAAAAATAACCAAACACTTTTCGAATTCGGTAGATTTCCGTCTGACCCTGAAGTAGCGGTAAAATCAAACAGGATATGCGTGTACAACTCTACCATATCTCTCGTAGAAACGGTGGTCTGGAAATGAAAGGTGTCATATTCACCGTAGATGCTATGATAGCTATCCTGATGTTTTCCGTCTTAGCAGCTTATCTTTTTAACTTAAGTCTACTCCCCATCCACCCGTCTGAGTATTCTCAATTGAGTTACTTAAGCAGAGATTGGATGAACGCCCTTACCACACTAACAGTTGACGATGTAAAGAATGAAACTATCGTGAGCGAATTGATTGAAAAAGGAATAATAACTGACGCGGATTTGAATAAGACTGTCTTGGATTTGGTAGGTAGTCTTTGGGAAGCCAAAAACTACAGTTACGCGACAGAGTTGTCAAAACAACTGATAGAACCTTTTGCAAACAGGACGAACAAGTGTGTTAGACTTTCGATAGGTAATGAAACGATCTATTCATCATGCAGCTCTACACCACAAACCTCTTCCGTGTCAGTCTCCACAAGATTGCAGTCTGGCTACGAACTGGGAAAGCCGGTCAGAGGTTACATAGCTAGAGCTTGGGCTACCAAAACCAAAAAGAACAACACTCTTATACTTAAAGGTGACGTGATAACGAGCAGCGTCAGAACTCCTTGGGGATGGAATAACGGAAACGTCGTCAACATAACTTACGACCTTAACATACCGTTAGACGCTCAAATCCAAGATTCGTACTGGTTTATCGAATCTGCTTGGACAGATAACGTGATAAGAGCTTACATCAACGATGTTTACATTCCTGGGAGCACGAGTTTAGGCAGTGTAACTCTTACCGGTTTAAACTCTTACATACATCCTGGACACAACAAACTTACTGTCCTCACGAGTTTTGGTTACGGTGGTTACGAAGGCGGAGATGATGGTGCTTCCCATTTCATCCTCACTTACTCGACAACTCTACCCACTACGATTTCGCAGTCCAACCGGTTTTATTTTGCCACTGTAGTCTCAGGTTGTTCGATAAGGTATAAAAAGCCTGTATTCGTTCCTGGAACTGTGGAATCAATAACAGTCAACATTACGTTAAAAGCCTCGACGGCAACCTTAAGGATAGTGTACGATGGACAGGAATACCTAGTTTCAACAAAAAACGTCGTGAACAACAACGTTGTCTGGAATTCGAGTGAGATAGAGTCTGTGTTACTGGCTAACGGAATTTCCTACTCCGATTTGAGCTCAAAATACTTTTGGGTTGTAGTAGATGCGGATACGTACAACTCGAGAGAGTACTTGGGTGATACTAGGATAATCTACAACACTTCCTACGTAGAAGTTAACACAAGCTCTAACACCGTAGTTTATGGTCACATAGACATAACAAAAGTAATCCCGGTCTATTCGTACTCTACTCCTCTTTGGGGAGATTTTTACAGGGTTGTAGAGTGGAGGTTTGAATCTATCGGAACCCCACTCTACGTCGATTCCCAATTGGCATGGCTTTACTTCAGTGGTTCTGACCCGAGTCAGCAAGTCTATGCAAACTCTAAAGTCCTTTACTCCCATCCACCCCAACCTTTGATAATAGAATTTGCCCGATACGGCTACACTAACACGTCTGGTGAGATAGTCGGTGGTGAAAATTCATACAAGTTAGAGTTTGGATACGGATACGGCATCAACCCGTTCCATTCGTTAGTCG
Organism: Candidatus Aenigmatarchaeota archaeon; assembly: GCA_021161745.1. Classification (GTDB taxonomy): domain Archaea; phylum Aenigmatarchaeota; class Aenigmatarchaeia; order CG10238-14; family JAGHAA01; genus JAGHAA01. The sequence continues at coordinate 2,512 of JAGHAA010000060.1, read as the reverse complement.
ATTACACTTTTCTGATACCTTCTCAAGTCGGCTATGGCGACGTTTTTAGCAACCCGCAAGATGCGATAGATGACGCAAAACAGAGGCTTCTGAGTTTGCTTGAAGGGAGCGGGATAAGCGCCGAGGAAATAATCGTCGAAAATAAAACGGTCAGTGGTATAAGATGGCTTTGGGGCCCAAGCCTTTTCAAAATAGAGGTCTGGGAGAAATGAGAAAAGGGATTATGTTTACCCCGATGGCGCTGATTGTAATACTCCCTTTAATAACGCTGTTACTCATCTACCAACTCGAAGTTTCAAAACAACAGGAAATCAACGCTATATCTCTGAGGGTGAGTGAGTTGTTGACCGTGTTCGAAAGCGTTGTTAACGACATGGAAAAGTCTTTAGAAATATCTACGCCCAGAGCGATTTCGTCTTCCATAAATTTTGTCATAATAAATGGCACACCGTTAGATTCTTCATCTTACAGATTAAAAGAGCTTATACTAAACGGTACACTTTTCGGGGAAGAAGAACCTCTTATGCAAAATTCAACCCTGAACGATTGGATTAGAAAAATAAGGTTATCCGCTCTCATTCGTGGGTTTGAAACTGACATTAAGATAAACGACGTATCAATCTTGCCTTACGATAGCTGGAACATCAAAGTAGTCGTAAACGCTACTGTAAACGTCAGCGACCCACAAACGCATTCCTCTTTAACGAGAAACGTCAGCGTTTTTAGGTTAATACCGATAACAGGTTTCGAAGACCCCCTGTTCATCCTTAAAACGAACGGTAGAGGGACTAACGTCATACAAAAAAGCCCTTATGAAGGGAATTACACTTTATTACTTTCTCAAGGCTTTGGTAACGGAACTTGGTTCTACGGAAAAACGATAAAAGTCCAGCCTTCTGTTGCAGACTCTCTACTAAATAAAGAAAACCTCGTTTTGGTAGTAGACTCTATAGATGGGATTACTACGTTGAACGAATTCGGTGCTGTAGTCTGTAGTTGCAACATAACCCCACCTTTAACGACTGTTTACATAAGTAACGCTACCGTCCAAAACATACCCAACCAAACAAACGTCCTCGTCGATGCGGAAAACGGAAACGTTTGGTACATCGATAACCTAGTGGAAGACATAAAGAATTCGTACTATCATTCTTCTGATGTTGGTGCAAGTTTCTTAGACAGGTTGGAAGGCAGGCTAAACGTTCAACAGAAGTACAGAATTCAATCTGATAAGCGTATAGGTTTAGAGTTTTTCGTAGACAAATCCTACTTGTCCTCGCTGGGAATTTACGTAGATTTGGAAAAAACTAACGTAGACCACCTTTACTTCGATGAAAACCCCCATGATGGTAGAAGGATAAAAGGTTTGGAAAACACAGCATTCCGCATAGATGAGGAAAACTGTACGGATAACAAGACTCACGCAGAGATATACGGTGTCGACGAGATTCTTGTATAACTATATCTATTCCTTTCCACAATTTCTATTCGTGAAAAAGAGATTCACAAAGTACCATCTGTTAACCATCGCTTCCATCGGATTGTTCATAGGTTTTTGGCTCGGATTTTTCGTCTTTTCACAAGTTCACATAAAAGTCGTTTGTAGACCTTCTGGCAAGACTCTACTGGATGTGACTAGAGACCTTAAGAAAGAGTTGACTTTGAACGTCAACGTCCTGGGGTGTGAAAGTATCGATATAGTGGTAAAAAAACCTAACATCGCGGAGATAGTTTTTGGTAACAGAGAGGGGAAAAACGTAAACAGACCAAACGAGACTCGAACCGAAGATAATCAATCAAAACATGCTGAAGCGATTCCAAAGCCTTCGAAGGAAAATAAGGAACCTTCAACTAAAACGACGATCAGTTACCACACAAAAGGAAACGAACCTGTTAACGCAACTAAAACAGTTATGCTCCACATGTTCGACGCCTGCTCGTCAAACATAAAGACGTACGATGAGTTTTTAAACGGTGAGAAATGGTGCGTTGAAAAGTTAGAACCCTATTATTTTGTGATCGATAAGAACGAGACTCACATTTCTGTATCTTGGTATGAAAATTCTTCGTACGAAAAAATCTATACGCTAAACGATGAAATACCTCTTTTGACTTTGTTTGCTGGTGATCTTTCGTTGGTAAACGAGAACATAAGCAGCATAAACGTCTACGGCGATCTGGAAAGGTACTTCTACATTACCAACTATTCCTTGGAGTATGTTTGGATTCCGGAAAAAAGAGTTGGGGCTGAGAGCATCTCAAAATTCGGTTTGCTTGCCGTTAGTTTTCCTTTAACCGTCCTAAAAACTGTGCCTTACACAAACGATTGGACTAGTTTAAGGTTTTATCTTAATACAACTTCCAACACGACCTACTTCTTAGGCACAGTATACTTCTACGTAAAAGAAGTAAGTTAAATCCGACCATCATAGGACTTGTTGGTTTTAGCTGAGCCTAGGCCACTCGGGGGATTGGGAGTGGCAGGCTGAACACCTCGCCCGAAGGCTCGGTG
>JAGHAA010000019.1 GCA_021161745.1 Candidatus Aenigmatarchaeota archaeon | reverse complement strand
GATTTACATAAAATATATGGATAAACAACGTTTAACTCTACTTATTTTTCTCCTCTTTTCTATGGTTTTGGGAGTGTACTTCCTAACTTCCATGAATCCACGAACACTACAAACTATTGACATAAAACTGTGTGATTCTTTTGAATATCCGGATTTAAAAATAACTTGCTTGGCGTTCTTTTCCGCGAATGAAAGTTATTGTGATTTGGTTGAAAATTTCATATCAAAATGTAGATTCTTTTCTACAGTAAAAATGTCTATACCAGATATATGTAAAAAAATTGACGATCCTTACGTAAGAGCATTTTGTTTCTCTAATGTTGCCATCAAAACAAAAGACCCAAAGGTTTGTGAAGAATATATAAAAGACCCAGACTTAATCGAGATGTGCCTAAGCAATGTGCCTTATTCTTATTTCGTTTATTTTACAGATTCTGAATGCAGGATATTAAAACATCAAAGTGCAAAATACACCTGCTTAGGTTTAATTAACAAAAATTCATCTCTCTGCGAGCTTATGACGAACGAGCCTTTCCAAATAGGCAAATGTAAAGCATTAATCGAAAGAAACATTAATATGTGCAAGGATTCGCCTTTTTGTTTTAAAGATTTAGCTCTATTAGAGAAAAACCCAGAATTATGTGAGAAAGTTAATTCTCCTTGGGCTAAAGCCGAATGTGTTGGAACACTTTACAAAGATTTTGAAAGATGTAATGAATTAGGCGGTAGCATATCCCGAGACTTATGTAAACTTTATGCATTACAAGCAATTGAACTACAAATTTAAAATTTGGCATCGTCCAGATTTTTAATTATGAAAAAAAGACATGTGTTATTCTTATCCTTTATCTTAGGGGTTTGCCTAGCGTTTCTCTTAGTTACGTACCACAAAGAAAACGTAGTTGTTGTTTACGTTGCGCATGATCAAGATTATTCTGAACCAATCCTAAAAGAGTTTGAAAAACAAACTGGCATAAAAGTTAAAGCATTGTATGATACAGAAGCAACAAAAACTGTTGGGTTGGTGAACAGACTTTTGGCAGAAAAAAACAATCCACAAGCGGATGTTTTTTGGAACAACGAAGTTATGAGAAGTATTCTGTTAAAAGAACTTGGAATTTTACAACCCTACTGCTCACCTAACGCAAAAGATATACCAGAATTCTATAAAGACCCAGAATGCTATTGGACTGGATTTGCAGCAAGAGCAAGAGTGATAATCTACAACACAGAAAAGATTAAAGAAAATCCTCCAACATCTATTTTTGATTTCACAGACCCTAAATGGAAGGGAAAAGCATGCATAGCAAATCCTTTGCTAGGAACAACTTCCACACATTTTGCAGCTTTGTTTGCTGCGCTCGGCGATGAAAAAGCTAAAGAATTGCTAGTAAAAATGAAAGAAAACGATGTAAAAGTAGTAGAAAGCAACTCCATGGTAAGAGACCAAGTTGTTGTTGGGGAATGCTGGTTTGGTTTGACAGATACAGATGATGCATACGATGCTATTAGAGAGGAAAAACCCGTAAGTTTCGTTTTCCCAGACCAGAAAAACGAGCAAATAGGAGACCTGATAATCCCAAACACAGTAATGCTGATTAAAAACTCGCCCCATCCAGAAAACGGGAAGAAGCTTATAGATTTCTTACTCACACCAGAAGTAGAAGAAAAGCTCGCAAAGATCGCACTCCAAATGCCTTTGAAAAACTCTACTTCTGTTCCGCAATACGTGCCAAGAGTTTCTTCGATTAAAAGAATGAACGTCTCCTATTATCAGATTTTTGAAAAAATGAACGTCTCGAACCAATTTATCCAAGAAAATTTCTTAAGTTAAATTATGGAATCTAGAACGATAAAAGCTTCGTTGATAATCCTGATTGCCTTACTACTAGTTTTACCTCTTACGTATTTCTTCCTTCAATTCATTCCTCAAAGAATTGATTATCAGGTCCTCATCTTTCTATACGAATTCGTAAAGTTCGTATACAACAAAAGAATCTTGAAGGTTTTTGCTAAAACATTTTTTCTTGGCGTCTCTGTTTCCCTTTTCTCTTTAATTGTAGGTTTCATACCAGCCTATTTCCTTGAATTTCGCAGCTTTCGATTAAAAAATTTCATAAGAGCCTCTTTGTTCATACCTTTCTTAATTCCACCATACTTGTTCGTATTCTCATGGTTAGGATTCTTAGGAAAAAGAGGTTTATTTTCACAAATTCATTTCCTAAATCTATCCATCGATATATACAACCCTCTTGCTCTTATTTTCTTCCTATCACTTTCGTTTTTCCCTGTCTCAATGCTATTCATATCGTTGGGCTTCAGGAACATAACGAAGAAAATTTTAAATCCTATAAAGATCTTCAATGAAAAAGGTTTTTGGAAAATAACATTACTTCTTTTAAAACCTTACTTGCTTATATCATTTTTTGTCACACTTTCATTATTTTTTTCTGAATACATAGTTCCTTCTTACTTAAGGATAAACACTTACCAAAGTGAAATTTTCGTACAACTAGCAACTTTCTATGATGTAAGAAAAGCGTCATTCCTTACTTTACCGTTGGTTATATTCTCGCTCATAGTCGCTATTCTATCATTCAAAGTTTGTAAGATAAAAACAGAAATTCCTGACAAAAAATTTGTTCCACCACATCTCATTCGAAGAGAGAAAGTTTTCTTCTATTCTTTCACAGTCATCGTCCTAGTTCTTTCATTAATTATACCACTAAGCGTTTTCCTCGCAGAGTCCAAGTTGGATGTATTGAATCCTCTGTTGGAAACCAAAGGTATCTTTTTTACTTCTGTTTTATTCAGTACGTTGATCTCATTTTCCACAACTTTTCTTTCCAACGTCATCTTGTTTTATCTTAGAAGCTCCCAAAAATTTGTAAACTTTTTACTTTTCTTTACGCTCTTAATGCCTACCCCTGTTTTGGGAGTTGTTTTAACAACATTCTTCTCGGCAATAAAACTTAATGGAACTGTGCTGCCGTTGATCGACGGATACGTCATAAAATTCCTGCCCTTTTCTTTACTCTTTATGATGCCAGAATATGGTAAGGTTACGAAATCTTTAGAATCTTCAATCAGAATTTTTTCAAGAGGTTCACTAATATCTTTTTTTAAAATAGTCCTACCTATTGTAAAAGAAGGGTTCTTTTTTTCTCTAATTACGATTTTTATTCTTTGCTTTGGAGAAGCATCCCTAGCACAACTACTCTTACCACCAGGTCTTCAAACTATTTCATTAAGAATGGAAACTCTGTTACACTACGGGAATTATCAAGCAGTCGCTAGCTTATCTTTGTCCACAGTTTTTATTCCTCTCGCTCTTTATTCGTTATATGCCTTATTCAAAGGTGTTAAAAGATGAGTTACTACATAACTCTACATGATGTGAGGAAAAAATTTGGAAAAATAGAAGTTCTCAAAGGATTGAGTTTAAATGTAAAAAAAGGTGAGATTATCGGACTATTTGGTCCGAGTGGCTCTGGGAAATCGACTATTTTAAACCTTATCGCTGGGTTAGAAAGACCTGATGGCGGGAGGATAACTTTAAGGAATACGACAGTAGCAAGCGATAACGTTTTTGTTTCACCGGAAGAGAGGAATGTGTCTATGGTATTTCAAGACCTTGGTTTATGGCCTCACATGACTGTCGAAGAGCACTTGAAGTTTGTGTCAGACGATAGAAGACTGATATCCGTAGTCTTAAAGCAATTGGGATTAGAGAAGAAGAAAGACAGACTACCAGAAGAACTCTCAGGAGGTGAGAGACAACGAGTCTCGATAGCAAGGGCTTTGACAAAACCTTCGGACATTCTTTTGCTCGATGAGCCCTTTTCCTTTCTAGATTTGAAGTTGAGAGAACGAGTAAAAAAAACTATCAAAGACTACAAAAAGAAGAATGAGTCTACTGTTGTAATAGTTTCCCACTCAGTCTTTGATTTCATCGATTTGTGCGACAGAGTAGCGATTCTTAAGGATGGGAAGATTAGCAAGATAGAAAAACCAAGAGAATTGCTGTTAGAATTTCAAAAATTTTACTATAGAAAGCCAAAAAGATAATGAGAGAAACATGAAAAAGATTCATTTACTTCCATTGTTGTTGATTTTAGTAGTAGCACTCTCAGGTTGTATAAGCCCAAGATCCTCTGGCCATGCTCCAAGACCGTTCAAAGGAGAAGTCATTACTATAGATAACGTCGACATATTTCCATCAGAAGCTTACTCCGGCGAAATAGTTTCATTGGACTTTGACATAATAAACAACGTAGAAACTGAAATCAAAAATTTCAGGATAGAGCTTTCTGAACCATCGTTCTTAAAGTTAAAACAGATGAAATGTGGTGAACTCATAACTTCTGATCATAAATGTGCGATGAACCTTAAACCTTTTGCTTATGAGCATTTTCATGCAGAATTTGAAGTCCTCCCTATCATTAGCCAATCTGTTGATCAAATTGTTTATTATAAAATAATGTACGACTATAACGGTTCAAGTATGTTATCCTTTCAAATAGTCGATTGGGATAAGATTAAAGAGCATCACAAAGTCTTGCCTTATCAACAGCATTCCAGTGCGTCTGATATAAAAATAGTTTTTGAACCTGGATTCTTGACTAGAAAGACTGTAAACAATAAGGTCGTGACCATAAGGGATTACATGGTTGCTGGAACAAGTTTCTTACTCCAGCTAACGCCTAAATACATGAAAAGTTGTCAGAATTGTATTGCATACGTAAAGCAAATAGAACTTCAATTACAGAGCGTTGTACCAAAAATGGAAGGTTGTCCAGATTTTAGAAAAAGTAGTGAAAGCATACTCGTTTCCAAAGAGAAGGATATTAAAGTTCCACCCATCAACAAGTTAACTTGCACTTTTACGAACACGGAGATTGAACAACCTATAACACAAGGAATTATTTTGGCTAAGTACGATTACAATATGACAAAAATATACCAAGCTAAGATAACTGTTAGAAGGAGATAAAAATGGGGATAAAAAGTAGAATGAGTAATATTGCAAACAACTTTTCGAGGGGATTTAGTTATGCAGCTATAAACGGTAAAATTCCTAAAGGTGTAAGTTCTAGAGCATATCAGTTAGGAGCATGGTTTGGAAAGATGAGATATTGGTGGAAGAATAGAATAAGCGATGGGTTACAAGCTGGTCATGGAGGATGGAATGTCTTAGCTCATTTACATTATCAGAGAGTTTGGTATAGATTCTCAAAGGGATTGATACCATTCTTCATAGCAATCTTTGCATTGGATTTTGCCCTTTTTCAAACATTCTATTGGATCTTCGTAATAGCATTGATAGGATTGATAGGATTTTCTCTGCTAGTTGGTTCAATGCCTTTCGATTCTTCCCATATTATTTTGATTGTAGCTGGAATTATCATTTTCTTCTTACTACCTTCTTTTTTCACATCTCCAGATTTGAAGATAGTTATAATGCATTACTTACTCTCAAATTTTTCTTTTCTTACTGAGTACGAAGGTATTGTTTGGAGTATTATACTCTTAACAGTTGCAGGTAGTATGTTTTTCATAGGATACAACATTGAAAACCCGATATTCCTTATCCTTTTTTCTATAATAGAAGCCGTCATATTCCTTTTGGTAATACCTTCCGTCACAGGTTTTGTGGTTTCCACTATGAACCCAGAAGCTAGAAGATTCTACCTAAGGAAATACTGTAAAAGTCCTATATACTCTCACTTGATCCCAGAATGTAGGATACTTCAAGAGGGAGAAGAGAAGGAAATAGAAAGAGGTAAGAAACTTGTCCCGGTACAAGGAAAAATCCGATTGAGGGTTGGCACACCTGGTGGTGGTTACGAAGCTTCTGTACCAGGTATTATCTTTAGCAATGCCAATTATGTTTTGCCGTTGACTGTAGATAATCAATTTGATGAAAAAATACGATTCCAGCTTGCTGGTGTTCTTCAAGCTGGTACTTCCAACTACAAATTCGTCACCGACTACCCCCAATGTCCGATTGGCAGTAATAGATGGTGTGAAGTCGAAAAGAAAAATGTTAAATCGTTCGTTGTTACGTTTAACGAGTCGACCATTAGGATCGAAGATGCAGAAATATGTAACACACCAACTCCAGACTCAACATCTGAATGTAGGTTAGATGAATCAACAGGCAAGACAGTTGGATGTTCTCCAGGGGAGGAGTGTTTACGAGTATTTATGCGTCACTGTGAATGTGTAAGTTGGAAAAACGCAACATGCAAAAGAAAGATGTTTTTCTATCCAGGTGCCAAAATAAAGTTCAAAGTTTTCTTTGGTTCGACAGAAAACTTTGTGATGGTCAAAGGAATTAAACCTCAAATTCCGACAAAAGTTGCATTTAGGCAGGATGATGTGGAGATCTTCCCACTATTTATTCCAGATGTGTGGGATGTGGATGTCTATAAAAACCAACCTGTTAGATTTATTCTTAAGATTAGTAATTTGAAGAAAGGAACGCTTGTTATAAACAACCTAACGCTGAGAACTGTCAAAAAAGAAGGAAAACCAGAACTAGATCTTATAGAATGTGAAAACTTGAACGTCAACAAACATGAAGATGATTACTTCGTTTACTACGACCTTGGGTTTGAAAACAGTCAGTTATGGAAAGAAATACCAGGTAAACGTGAGTTATACATCCAATGTTCCTTCAAGGTCCCTGATTATACTCTTACTGAGAAGGAGACCAGAATAGTTAGTCTTGACGTTATGATGAACTATACTTATGAGAAGGAAGTTGTCTCATCGAAATACGTAGTCGTCCATCGTGTAGAAGAAGTCTGTGGTTAACAACTTACTTTGACACTTTTTTCTACAACATCCTCTAACTCAAAAAAGGAACCTTTATAACTCAACGTTAGTTTTATGTTCAGCACATCATTAGTTTGAGAAACCTTTTCATACTTGACCTTTATTCCATACATGTTAGTATACAAATCCATCTTCTCTTTAAAACCGTTTAAATCATGAGTTTCACACCACGAGTAGTTGACGATCAAAGGAAGGAACCTTTTAAAAACTTCAACTTTATTTAGGGCGTGTATGTACTCCTGTTCCATTCCTATCCTCTTGTATGTTTCGTGCTTAAAAATAAGGTTCCTTACGAAAAAGAACTCCACAGATAGTCCCATAACTATCAAAAACACTGCAACTATCAATGCAGAGCCTTTCTTCATCATCCAACACCTAACGATACGATTGTTGAGTTTAATCTTGGTAATGGGACTACTATGGATGCAAACTGATAACTAACTCCTTCACACTCTTTCTGTAACAATATCCTTTCTTCTTTCTCTCTCTTTTCTTTCAAAATATAGCATTCAAACCCTAATTTCTCGAGCTGTTCTCCAATCCAGTATGGAGTTCTTTCATTTACCAAATCTTCAACTAGCCTGTATGTTTGTGCTTTTCCGTTTTCTGTCCTTGAAAGAATAGCCATCAAAGCCAAGTATGCTTTGTTGTCTTTTATCTGAGTCTCCATTTCCCCTATCAAATGTAACTTTACTTGCGTTGTTGCTATGTAAGAACCGAGAATCACACTTACGTAAAGTAAGCAAACAACAACTAATGAAGCTCCTATGAACCCTTTCATTAAAACACCTGAGTAAACGTTACATACATCTTACCCAAATGAACCTCATCTCCGTACGAAATCGCTACTGGATAAACATCAAGATAGGTTCCTTTTTTCAGTTCGTTAGCAATACATTCATACTGATCCCAGATGTTCGTGAATAATGCTCCTCCTAAAGTCAATGGTTGAAGAAGTTTAAGATAACATTCCACAACCTTACTTTTTTTCTCTTCAGGCATGTCTAAACTTTCAAAGTAAAAGCTCCAATGTTTGCCATTCTCAATGTCCTCGATAACCACACTTACATAAGCATTTGGATATCCAAACTCTGTTATCTTTTTCCCATTCAAAGAATTCAGTTTCTGAGAATCGAAAACTGCTCTCATTCTCTCACCATTCTCATGAATAAACTCTTTCCTGCTAAGTAAAACGTTGGAAAAGACTATGGCTTCATTCCTTCCATGAAACTCTTTCATTATAAAATGAAAATCGATGATGTTTTTATTCAAGATCACCCAAAAAGCTACGATAAGACCTATAATTACGAGGAGAATTATGATTTGGTTCGTGTTTAAAATCATTCTTTCACCGAGATTTTTACGTTATCCTTATCATCCTTCTGGATAACAAATTTTTTTCCGTTTTCCAACAAGGTCATTTCTTTTCTGTAGATTACAGGATACATACTTTCACAGAACTCGTCCTTTTTGTATTTTTCTTCTTTGCAAAAGCTATTGTCCAATCGATTTACTTTAAGATAACTCTGGCTCGTCACGCTAACAGAATAACTAGCTGTTTCTGTCTTAACCTCGTATTCCATCGTTGTTTTGTAGGATGCCAAACTTAAAGATGATAAAGACGCTATGTCCCTTGCAACCGCCTCAGCAGAAGAGCGGAGAAAATAAGTCACAAAAACTTTCAAATAATTCGGTAAAACTAAGACTATTATCAAAACAAAAGCAAACATGATTAAAACTAATCCTAAAACTTCGATGACTGGAGTGGAATCTCCCATCAACTCACACCTACGATTGCTTTACACTCACCAACGTCTGGCTCCGTTATTCCAAACTTTTCGCAGACAGAAAAATCATATCCTTCTGGTCTACTATCGAGTGAAAATTCTTCGGAATACCACTCCATGCAGTACTCATAAACTTTAGCTTGGCAAAATTCCTTTTCTTTTCCTTCAGGAGGTTTAAGGTACTTCACTAACAACAAAAAAAGGAAAGATAAAGATAGAAAAATCGCAATAACCAAAAACAATGTGTAAACCGTTATGCCCTTTGTCATACCATCATGAATTTTTTATTTAATGCCAAACTGTTCTTTACACCAGTTTTTCCCTTCCTCTGTTGCATCGCTGTCTAACTTAGAGACCCAAGAAAATTGCTTACATTCTGGATATTTCCTTCCAAACTTTTCAAATTGATTTGGACCACAAGTCTCTCCTTCACCACATCTATCCTCTGTCCATCCATGCAACGACCATTCCATGCAATAAGCCTGTGCCTTCGCTTTACATTCCTGTTCACCAGTAAACCCACTGAAGATTCCTGTCTTGGTGACAAACATGTAGACGAGCACTGCTATCACTATAATCCCTATGATTATCGCTATCAAGTAAGGTATTGGCATTTGACCTTTACTCATGGTAGCCCTCCTTTTAATCTTTTAACCAAACTAGATAATTAAATTAACACAATCCCTTGGATGGTTGATCCCCCACACCATACTTTTTGCATATTTCCCACGGTTCTTCGTTCGGATGATTTCTAGGATCTTCATTTAAAATACATGTGTCAAACGATTGTTGGTGGCAAAAAGGACCATAACAACTTGCCCACGTAAAAATATAGTAAGTTCCTTCTTTCAGTTCTGTAGACAAAATAGAGTTTCTATATTTCGAACCTATATTACACTCTCCTTTTTGAGTCTCATCTGGCAGCATATAATCTTCTGGAATAAAAATAGAGTTTTGTTCACCGCCCACTGTTGGATTAGTAAATATACAATACACAGAATTTTTATTCAGAATGCATACGCCATGTTGATCAGAAGATTTTTTGATGTACGCTTGCAACACAGCCCTACTTATCTTACCTTCTGTCGATGGATTATCAACCTTTACTACTATCGGTGTAAGTATGCTTTTATCACACAGACAATCTTTATGTCCTTTTTCATCAGGAGCTTTACATTCCTCATAATAATTATTCAAGTTCGGGATTTTCTGAATATCACATACATCAGCACAACTTACCCATTCATCTTTCTCATTTTTCCATTTTAGTTTATCTCCCAATTCTGCGGCATTGGGGCATCCATACCTGCACCTAAAGTATGAACAAAGTATAGCCTTCTCCACATCGCTCGCCTGTTCAAAATTCTGTAAAAGAATGGAGGCCATCGCTTCAGAAATCGTTTGAGATTTTCTTATCACACTTAACCCAAACACTAAGAAAATTATAGCTAAAACAACTAGCACTATAACCGTTATTATTTGCCCTTGACCTTTACTTAACTCTCTCATACAATGCACCAGCAAAATTTTCGACAGCACGAGACAGAACGTCTAAAAGCGTACCAAAAACTTGGAATTTATAAATCCTCCACAGAAGGATTAGAGCAACCAAAGCTAGGATTAGAGTTATCACCGTTGCTATTACTTTACCACTCATACCTTTGTTTTTCATAGTTTCCTAATTTAGAATCTGATTCCGACAGAGAAAAAGTTAACCGTTAAGAACGTCGAGAGGTCTGAATTTTGAATAAAAAAGGTTAGTTCCACAAAGAACGTATTATCGCATTTGATCTGAGGGATTTGGAAAAGATTACTGATACTACTAACGCTCCTATAAAGTTTAAATACTAAAATGTATTAGTACTAATTATGATTAGTATTTTTGTAAATAGAAAAGAGGAACTCAAAATCTTGGAAAAGGAGTGGGAAAAAAAGAATAGCTTTGTTGTAGTCTACGGAAGGAGAAGAGTAGGAAAAACTGAATTAATAAAACAATTTCTCAAAGATAAAAGGGGTATAACTTATACAGCAGAAGAAACAAGCAAAACGATACAAATAAGGGAGTTCAAAAATCAGATAGCATCCTTTCTTAATGATGAATTTTTGATGACACAAGAGTTTAAAGAATGGAAACCTCTCTTTTCCTATCTCCAAAAAGTTTTAGATCCGAACAAAAAGTTTTACATATGGATAGATGAGTTTCCTTATCTAATGAAAACTTCTCCTGAATTGCCCAGCGTACTCCAACAGTTTATCGACGATTTCTTAAGAAAATCCAACATCTTCTTTATAATCAGTGGTTCGCTCTTCGGAATAATTAGAGAAAAAGTACTTTCATCCTCTTCACCACTGTATGGAAGAAGAACTAGAGATATACTCCTTCTACCTTTAAAGTTTAATTTTGTTAAAGAATTCCTCAACTGGAGACTAGAGGATAGATTCAAACTCTATTTTACGATTGGTGGTATTCCAGAGTATTTACTCCTCGCAAGGAATTATAAAGACTATACGTCTTTTATAGAATCTGAGTTTTTGAATAAAAACGGCCACTTCTACAGAGAACCACACTTTCTGTTGAGCAGAGAGTTCAAAGAGATTAAAACTTACTTCTCCATATTGACTGCGATATCGCTCGGTAACACAACACCGACACAAATAGCAAACTTTGTTGGAATAAAAACGAGAGAAATCTATCCATATCTCGATAACTTGATAAGTTATGGGTTTGTTGGTAGAATGGAGTTTCTATTCAAGAAAAAGAGTGTTTATTTCGTAAAAGACCCGTTTTTCGATTTTTGGTTTAATTTCGTTTACAGGAACAGAACTCAAATAGAGCTAGGCATAAAAGAGTTAAACAAGGAAGTGCTAAACACTTACTTTGGTAAAAGGTTTGAGATTTTCGTTTATGAAAATTTACCGATCATTTTTCCGCGATTAAAAAAATTGACAAAGCATATCAAAACCTATAAAAAAAATAATAAAGGACTCCAAATCGAAATCGACATAGTCGCTCTTAACGAAAAAATTAAGGAAATTCTTTTTGCTGAGTGTAAGTGGAAGAGTAGAGTTAACGCTGAGAAGGTTGTTGAAGAACTTGCTGAGAAAGCAAGGTATGTGGATTGGTTCAAAGATAAGCGTAAGGAAAGCTATGCCGTTTTTGCGAAGAGTTTTAGCAAACGTATAAAGGAGTTTGAGGGAAAAAAGGTTTATTGTTTTGATCTGAGGGAGTTGGAAAAAAGTCTGAAGAATAAAAACCTTACTAAATCCCCATAACCTTTTTTATCAGCTTTATCGAAGAAAAATAAAACATTGCAACTATCATTAGTAAAATGATCAACAATATTATAGTCCATATTATCGTTTTGCTAATCCCTTTCTTCATAACACGAACCTCGCTATAGATGATAGAGTAAAGTACACTACCAACACTAGCACAACATAAATCGACGTGGCTATCAATAAAGTTTTTCCTATTTCAAAGTCACGTATAACGCTTTCCCCTCCATGTTCTATCAACGACGTAAAGTAGGAAAGTAATACGACTGTCTCTATTAGGTATATGCCAAGCGTAAGCTGGAAGGCCCAAGGACCTACGAGTTTCTGAAAATCTATAAACTGAGTCATTATCTGCATTCCCAGACCTTTCATCTCTCCCGTTGAGCCCTGTAACTTTTCGTACAAACCTTGCATACCGCTAAGGATTTGTATTGTCACAGCCATCAACGCAACTACTATACCAGCAGTTACTGGAGCTAATAACCATGCCTGTAACTTCATGTTCATCGTGACCTCTGACAATTCATCGCTTATAGTCTCTTCCACTTTTCTCATGTTTTTTAGGTAGGTGGAAATTCCCATCAGAGCTTGTGAAAGGTAGAACATTCCTTTGCCAGCTATTTCAGCTATGGCAGTCATTATGGCGTTTATTATCCTAGATGGAAACTTCGCGACTATTCCAGAGTTAACGTCCAACAAAGCCCTGCTAAGAGGCATCCCCAAGACTTTTATGTTGTACGAAAGTTGTTCGACCAACTCTTTACTCGTAAGTGTTTTCACTTTTTCTTTCAATTCTTCAACCGTCTCTTCTACTGGTTTACCCCTTCTTAAACTCATCGCCAGTATGAAAACGAATTCACCTATTTCATTTTCGATTTTAACGATTTTATTGCGAAACTTCATCTTCAGAAAACTTGGGAGTAAAAAGTAAACAGCTATACCTACTCCTAACCCGAGTATAAGAAAAACTGAAGGGAGGAATTTTGTTTCAGAGTGTGTTATAGGAGAGATCGTAAACGCTAGAGTTAAAATTATTATCGCTATCCCCACAGCCTTTCCGATCAGTTCTTGCTTCCAGAATCTTTCCTTCGGTATTTCTGGTTGGTGGAAAGTGTACGGACGTTTTGAGAGGTAAGTAGAGATGAACCAGAAAATGAACCATGGCAACACTATGTCGTAAAGCGTTACAGTCATCGGAAAATCGAAGATCTCTGGGACGAATATGGAAATTACTGGCAAGAACATCATGCCTAAGATTGGAAGCAAAATTCCTAGAGCATTGAGAACAACCAGAGGAGATTTCATCTCCCTAACGTTCTTTTCCATCTTTGCTTTCGACTCTTCCAGCATCAGGTTTACCGCTTCGTCCACAGCAGCGCTGACGGATTCCATTCTTTCGGAGAAGGCGTTTTTTATTATCGTCATCGCCTCTGTAAACTCTTCATTCTCATGTTTCCATTTTTCTATGAAAGCGTTCAACGATTGGGAAAGAGAGGTGTAGCGTTGTGTGTAGACATCCCACAGAACTTTTGCCAAGTCTTTAGCAAGCGGCCCTTTCAAACTTTTGGCTGCGAAGTAAATAGCTCTCTCCAAGTTTGGAGTTAACTTCATAGAGACGCCGATGTAAATCACGGCAAGCATCATTTCCGAACTGGCTTCCATCTTGAATGTTTTAGCTTTTATGAACGGATACTGGTAGATGTGAAAGAACGTCATACCAGAAAACACTATGCCCAAAAACAGAATGAAGAAAGAGTTTACAAAAGCTGCTATAGTGAAACTCATTATAAAAATAAGAGTCGGTATTACCAAAGATGATGAAAAAATCTCTTCCGGCGTATTCTTTATGTGAGCAAACTCTATTGCTTCTTGATACTTTTCTTTCAACGATTTAGGACAGAACTTTAGAAAACCAAAGGCTGAAAATACTTTTTCTATCGATGACTTCTTCTCAACGAGTGAACGTAAAAAATCCAAGTATTCTTGACTCGGTTTTCCATACCCGTAACCGTACATCATTCTTTTCCCTTCAACTTAGCTTTAAACCATTCCAACCATTTTTCGTATATCATCTTGCTATCTAGTTGCCCAACCTCTTCCCTCACCTTCTCGCTTATCATGTGAAACATTTCGTTGCTTGTAACAACCATCGGAGCTTCTAAGATCTCAAAATTGTTCAACTTCTTCGCATAATCGACCATAGTCTCTTTTATTTTAGCACGGAGTAAAATGTTATCCCAAACAGCTTCCCAATTGTCCCGCCATTCTCTGACTCTTTTCATTATTTCATTAAGGACATAACTCTCACCGTTGAGCAAAGTGTCAGTAGGCTTTAGTGTGTCTTCCTTAGCGTCGTAACGCATAAGCGTAACGAATCCGTCTTCTGCCATCGGATCTTCTTTCCAGTGCTTTCTTACTTCTGTTATCTCGACTATTCTCCTGTAGTTCGTTAATCCATCTGGCGAACGCAAAACATTAGCTATCACGATAACGTCTATAGCTTTAAAGCTTGTTGGTGGTACGCCTAAGTCGTTGACGACTCTGTCAAAAACTCCGTAAGGTGAATCACCGTGTATAGTTCCTGCGACAACGTTCGCTAAAGCACCTATACGCATCGCCTCAAATAAGGCTTTTGCTTCCAAACTTCGTACCTCTCCTATGATCAAACATGAATCGCCTAAACGTAAAGCTGTACGTAAAGCTTCATCCGCTGGCAATTCTGATTCGACACGCGTTATGACGCTGCGCGATTTCAACCTTTCGATGTTGTAACCAAGATCACGTAGTTGAACGACAGGAAGTTCCAAGGTGTTATGTGCAATTATGTTTTCACAAACAAAATTTTCATTTTTAGGAACTGAAATATCATAAACCAATACTCCATTCTTGTTTTCATCTACCTCTATTTTTAAGATTTTTTCATTTGCAACTTTTCCATTCTTAACTACTGCTATCACATCTCCTATCTTTAGCAACGATGCTTTTACTCCCTCCATGCTGTTGTCTTTAACTCGGAAAAGAGAGTGATCGCCTGTAACTTTTATCTTAAACCCAGATTCAGTTTTAATCGAAAAGATAGGTTTTTTTACGAAATGTCTTACTATAAACGAAGGAGATTTGTATATTGGCAAGAGTGTTTCTCTATCAATGCTTAAGACCTTTAAATTTATGTTTTCTAAACGTATTACTTCTCTTTCTCCTATTCTTTTGATTGAAGATTTTTTTGAAAGTAGATTAAAGAGTTCTTCTATCGTTATTTCTATTCGCTTCCCATCTTTTTCTACAGAGACTTTACAGTCTCCTGTAACGCTATCTTCAACTGTGATAATTCTAAACTTTTTCATGATTTCCAGCATACTAGCTCCGAGAAACGACGTTTTACCACTCCCCCTCGTCCCTGCTATGAGGAAGCTCCTTGATCCATCGATTATAAAACTCATCAACCCAGCAAACAAGGGATTCATGTACTTGACGTTTATGAAAAGTGGGTACGTCCATGGTCTATCCCTATGCCTACGGAATGCAAAACCCAAGCCTTCCGGGCTCAGAGTACGGGTTATCGCACAAACTCTTGCACGACCACCAGGCACTATAAGCTCTGTATCCAGAACGGGGTTTGCTTCATCCAAAGGTCTACCAGAAAACATCCTAAAACGTGTTGCCCAACTTTCAGCATCTTCCCGCGTAGGTATTAAATTAGTCTCGCACTCGTCAAAATCAGCGTGCTTGACATACATCGGTGTCAAACCAACAGGCGAATTTATGTAAACGTCTTGAATCTTTTCATCACTTAAAATCACTTCTAGTATCCCAAAACCAGCGGTGTAACGGGCAAGTATTTGAGCAAGTTCTTCTATCTCTTGTGCTGTCAGCTTGACATTCATGCTAGCAGCTAACTCTCTTATCAAATCCCTCCCGATGTTGAGAAATATCTCTCTCGCCTTTTCTGGTTGAGTAAACTCTGTACGCGTTGGTTTATGTTCTGCCATGTATCGCCTAGCTGTGTCGAGGATCATGTACTTCTCTTCGCTCAACCTAAACTCTGGAGGCACTATGAAATACAAAGGTCTGACCTTACCAGGTATTTTAAATATTTCAACAGTCGTCTTGCCATCTGGCAACGTATACTTTGCTATAGGCCTTCCTTCCTTAGGCGGTGTTGACATAAAACGAGTGAGCATGAAGTTAGGTCTTATCAACGGATTGAAAATCTCTCTATAAAGTTGTCTGTCGCCTATCTTATGACCCTCCAACTTATCCTTTACGAGTTGGATTAGCTTAGTCGCTTCCAAAGTTTCTTTTATCGGAACCAAACAATTTTGGATAAAATGCTCATAGCATCTTCTTGCTTGAAGGTCACCAAGCTTTTCTGCTCTGTACTTCAAATCCCTTATCATCCTCTTTACTTTTACGTAAGCCCCTATCGGGTCGCGTCTTATCATCTCCAAAACTATCATCTGAACTTGGTTGAACCAAGTGGAAGCATACTTGTCGCATCCTGGCGCGACTATTCTGCTTACACTCAGAATCCTGTCCTCGTTAACGAGTTTGTTAAAAGCGTTTGCTATCTCAACGAGCATACGAGTTTGCTCAAAATCATACTCATACTCCCTCGTCTCAGCTAAGATGATCCTTTCTACCTTCTTAACCTCCAGAATTTTATCTATAACTACAGACATCACTACGTCAGAATCCTCTACCGTGCTCCCGTAGACAGAGTTCAAACAGTTTATCCTTAGAATCCCATCTATCAGCTCGTGTTCGAATACCATTTGAACCTATGAATATTTTGAAAGTAGTCTCAATTAAAGGATTTTTGATAACTTTATCTGAGCTCTGTCAAAAATTAACATCATGGTGTTCGAGAAAAAGCAGACCGTTGACATAGGAGCTTTGAGCAACGAGCTTATAAGGAGAATAAACGACAACACACGTAGGATAAGAATTTTGGAGCAAAGGATGGATAGCTTGGAGTCACGTATAGGAACGCTCGAGGAAACTGTTATAGAGAAGATAGAAGAGCTTAAGGTTGGGTTCGATAAGATAAGTCATGGTCTGGAGGAAATTTCAAAAAGGCTTGTAAAGATGGAAGGAGAGGTGTTGAAGGTTAATAAGGAGCTTGCGAAGACTGCAAAGAAATCTGAGGTCTCAAGGCTCGAAAGCTTGATAGAAATCTACAACCCTGTGAAAACGACGTTCGTCACAAAAGATGAACTGAAAAGGATACTGAAGAAAAGTGGGGTTAAGTTGTAAAAACATTAAGTTAAAAAGGGAAAAACCAACATTTTTATTAGGGGATTTATCATGATAAAACTGTTTGGCGGAAAGAAAAAGGAAGAAAAACCTCCTTCTTTGAAAAGAACTGGCAAGGGGTTCGTTCCTGTGGATAGAGTAAAGGAGTTGACTTCGAAAGGATTTTCTGAACCTGAGATAATAGATGTCCTGCGCAAAGAAGGATTTTCACCAGAAGAGATAGATAAGGCTTTAACTCAAGCTCTTAAATCCAACGTAGTGGAGAAGGAACCACCAAAGTCTTTGCCTACGATGGCAGATTTGCAGGCACAGATGCAGACTCAACAACAGTTTCAGCAACCACAACTTCCAACCTTGCCACCTTTAGAACAACAACCAGCTCCTCAAGCTCCAGAAGTTCCCTTCGAATCCATGCAACCTGAATACCCAACTCAACAAGGCTATTACATGCCAGAAGAGCTTATCGAATCTGTCGTCCATGAGAAGATGAGTCAGATAGAAGAAAAGCTTATGCAGTTTAAAATGCAGTACAGCGAGTTAGAAAGAAGGATGAAGGACATCTACCAAAGGATAGATTCCTTGATAACGTCTAGGAGTAAAGAGCAAGAAGAAATAATAACTAAGTTGGAGGCTTTGAAAGATTCTATAGAGGAAATGGATGGGAAAGTTTCTTCATTGGAAAAAGCTTTCAAAGAAACTCTGCCAGCTTTGATAGAAAGCGTAAGAGCTTTGAGCGAGTTAGTAGAAAGGATAAAGGAACCTGCGTAAATTCTAAGCTTTTTTTTGTACGATTTTTTTGTTAAAATACCCTAAGCTATGAGTTTCTTGTGTTATACGT
>JAGHAA010000037.1 GCA_021161745.1 Candidatus Aenigmatarchaeota archaeon | reverse complement strand
TATTTTGACAAAGTAAATCCAAAAATTAGTGAAACTTTCTTTAAAATTATTCTTTGGATCACTAAAAAACTTTCTAAAGGAGAATTTAAAGTAATGTTCTCGTGGTTTATTGTAATTTTTGCAACTAAAACTTAACCCTTGTCCCATTGTATTTTTATCCGTTGTGTGGCAATCTTAAAAGCTGTTTCCCTAAACTTCATAATAGACTTTTCAAAGAATTTTAGCTGTCGTTGAATAAACGTTGGGATGAATGGATAAGCGTATTTAAGCAATGCAAGATTCCAAAAAAATATATCTCCGAATAGAATTGGGTATCGTGAAAGTTTGTTTAAAAAGAAAAAATAGTCGGTCACTGAAAGATACTTGCTTTTACACAGAGGAAACGGTCCTTGAAGAAGAGCATATTTATCCCATGGATTGTTTTTATCTGAAAAGCCACATTGATGAAACAGTTTTGTTCCAGGGTACGGTGTGGTAAAAGAAATAGAAAGTGTGGTGGGTTGTGTTTTTTTCACCCCCAATAAATTTAAGAAGAGGTCTTTCTTTCTCTCGATTGGAAAACCTATCATTAGAAATATGTCAGCATCCATACCACAGTTTTTAGTCTGTTTTATGGCTCTCTCTATCTTATTAAAAGGCATTCTTTTGTTTATAAATCTCTGGATAAAGGGTGAAAAACTCTCGACACCAAAACCTAGCCCAATACAACCACTCTTTCCCATCTCTTTAAGGATTTTTAAATTCACAAGGTCACAACGAGTTTGTGCTCTCCATTTTATATCTATCTTCTCTTTTCTAAGAGTCTTTGTGAATTCCGATACCCATTTTGGATGAATAGTGAAGTTAGGATCCTGAAAGTAAAAGTATCTTGAACCTAGAGATTCATACACATAAGTTATTTCCTCTATCGACCTCTTTACACTCATATGTCTTAGTTTTTTCATAGTAGTTTGTATAGCACAATAACTGCAGTTAAATGGGCATCCTCTAGAGAAGGATAGATTGACGAGGAATCTTTCTTTCTTTTCGAGGAGATGATACGCAGGAGAGGGTAGTAAATCTAAATTTTTTGGCAGTTTACAAAAGATAACCTTCCTTTCAACTTTTTTTTCTCGCAAAATTTTCAAGAATACATCGGGAACTGTTATTTCTGCCTCTCCTACAAACTGATAATCAAAAATATTTCTGAACCTATGAATAAATGTGATATCTGCGTTACAATGAGGCCCCCCTATGCATATTTTTGCGTTAGAAAAATCTTTCGTTATTTTTGCAATTTTTATTGCCTGAGGAAGTGCTGCGCTATGTAAACTAATTCCAACTATTTTGGGGTCTAACTTGCTGATTTTTTTCTTTAGATGGTCACTTTGCCACGAGGTGAGTGTAGGGTAGTTCAGAAGTTTTACCTCCATTCCTTTCTCTTCCAATGCCCTAGCTAAGATGAGAAGTGAAAAAGGTATCTCAAAAAGTAGGGAAAGCAATTCTACAGGGGAAATAGGATTTATGAGTAACACATCCACAGACATATCACTCACTTAATTTTTTCGTTGTTTTACAAATATTCCATGTAGTTTTAAACTTACCAGTCAGATATTCCAAAAATCCAAGAAATCTTATATAAGTCTCGAGAAAACACAACGGAACTATCGTAAAAAACTTTGTAGGGTTAGAGATTATCTCTTTTATTACAACCTTAATTAGTCTGATAACATTCATCGTAGGTATTGTATGGTTGTACCTTTGTTTTATTTGGAGGTGCCCTACGAATATTCTCTTTCTTTGGGTTATCAATTCGGATATTGTCCTAGGAGGTCTGTTAAGGACTACAGCATCTTTTGCGTAAACGATTCTATAACCTTTTTTTTGTATGAAGTACGAGATTACCTCTTCATCAGCAATTATATCCTCTGGTATCATTTCTATAACATTCCTAAAGGCAATTATTTCTCCAACTTTAGGTGGGTTTGTAAGAGAAATTTTGTGATGAAGATGCCAAACTAAACCTGAAATTCTAGTTGTTAATGTCTTATGGTTCTCAATAGGTATAGGCCTTCCAGCCGTCATACCGACACTTGGATCATGGAAGGGTATTAACAGATTGTTCAATGTATACTCATTGATTGGAAGTACATCTGCCGAAATCATGACCAATATTTCTGACTGTACCACTTTGAGAAACAGGTTTATAGCGGATGCCTTTCCTGTTCTCCTTTCTTCGATTATTAGTTTGATTTTGGGGTTTTGGAGAAACTTTTTGACTATCTCCACTGTACTATCGGTACATCCAGATGCAACAACTACTATATCTTGCAAAACAAATTCTGATGAGAGTTTCTGTGCAAGAAGGTTTTTTAACAACTTACCTATATTCTTTTCTTCGTTATGAGCTGGCACAAGAAGGGATACTGTTTGTTTTTTCATTGGTTTAATTTTAAAACTTGTAAGATTATAAAAGAGAAATAAAATGAAAGTCTGCATTGTTGGTAGAGGAGATTTACAACTTTTCCCTCCACTAGAAGGAGGATCAAAT
>JAGHAA010000033.1 GCA_021161745.1 Candidatus Aenigmatarchaeota archaeon | reverse complement strand
TTCCCACGAAATTTCTTTCTGACATTTTGGACACCATCTTTTCTGCTCCAAAGGAGTGCCACAAACAGAATGCACATTATGAAACTCTATTTGTTTTGGTTCAGTCGCAGTATAAAGCTTTATCGGTATATTGACTAAACCAAAGGTTATGCTACCTTTCCAGATGGCACGTGGCATAAAATCCCCTAAATATGAATTGAGTTGAAGATTAAAAATAAAATATGTTATAACGTTATAACGGTGTTTCGTCCAAAAAACTCAACTTTTCACGTTTAGGCCTAAATCAACAGCTTTTT
This sequence comes from Candidatus Aenigmatarchaeota archaeon, assembly GCA_021161745.1. Classification (GTDB taxonomy): domain Archaea; phylum Aenigmatarchaeota; class Aenigmatarchaeia; order CG10238-14; family JAGHAA01; genus JAGHAA01. Next base: position 2,693 of record JAGHAA010000033.1, on the reverse strand, counting down.
TCAAAGCCCATTTAAACTCCTCTGGATAAAGTTTTCTAGCTATATCGTTGTGCTCTTTTGCTCTATAGTACGGAGTGTACTGATCCATTATGTTAACCAAGACCTTTTCTCTTACGTTTTCCGCTAACCATTCTAAGACATGTTGGGTACAACATTTTAGATGATTTGGCATGACTAAATGCCTTACAACGACTTCAGCCTGCTTTACAGCAACCAAATGGTTTCTCGTAACGACATCAAAGTAACGAGGAACCTTTGAAAGCCTCATCGCACATATATCGTTTCCGTATTTGAAATCAGTCAGGTAAACGTCTACTACACCGTCTAAGATTTGCATGGCCTCTTCACTCATGTACATGTTCGAATTCCACACAACAGGAACGTTTACTCTAACCTCTTTCAGAGCCTGTAAAATGTGAAAGATGTAAGGAGTTGGTTCCCCGCCAACGAAGTTGACGTTCCTTGAACCTTGCTTTCTCCTTTCCTCTATTACCTTAGCCAATACCGTTGGCGTTACTGGTATTCCATTTTCCAACCTTTTGCTTATCGTGTAGTTCTGACAAAACACGCAATCGAAGTTACAAGACCAAAAGAATATGGTGTGGCTCGGTGTTATGTAAGATTCTTCCCCGTAATGTATATGTTCCGATGATATTACCGCAACCTTTCCTACTTTACACACGCCCAATTCGTTTTTCATCCTGTTGGTTCCACACTTCCACTCACAGAACCTACAGTTTTCCATGATTTCTCTGGCTATGTATACTTTTAGGTCGAGTAGAGAGAATTGAGGTGTTTTTAAACCATCCAGAGCAATTTTTTTCTTATCAATCTTTTTCTTCAATGTTCTAAACTTCTTCATAGTCTTGGTATGCAATTTTTTCATATCCTCAGACTCTAAACTCTGAGGCAACTCTACTGGAACTTTTTTCAAAATCTGAAAGCTTGCTGGAAGTTTGTTCTCCACAACCTTAACGTAACGAGGTAATACTTTTTGAACTACAGGGTCTTCTAAAGCTGTCACAGCATCTGGTCTTATGTAAGCCCAACGTTTCATCAAATAAATTATGTGTTAAGGATAAAATGTTAGTTCAGCATAACCTTTATTTGAAGAGATTTAGAAACTTATTTTGATGTCAAGTAAAGGTATTTCACCTTTAGTAGCTGCAGTTTTGCTTATAGCAGCTACAATGACAATAGCCGGAATCCTAGCCTACTGGGCCTCCAGTTTTGTAAAAACTACGTTAGAGAGTAAAGAAAATAAAACGAGTGAGATACTCTGCTCAGGAGTCGAGCTAGAAATGTATGGCTCTCCAGATATAGTCAACGTCACACCAGATGGAAGCGTACAGAACGTAACTTTTCTACTTCACATACTCAACACAAAGAAGTTGAGTGGCATAACTGCTGTGATAATCTATCCTAATAAAGTCGAGAAGAAGAATATCAGCAGAGACTTAACAGCACCTTACGACATGGTTACAGTGCCGAACGTTGACTCTGGCTATACGGAGATAAAGATAACGACTTCTTGTCCAAACGTCGAAGTTTCGTGGAAACCATGAAAAAGGGTATATCACCTTTTATAGCATCCGTGTTGCTGATAGCCTTTACCGTAGCCGTCGCAGGAATAATGAGTGGTTGGTTTACTAGTTTTACAAAAACTTCTACTGAAACTGTAGAAGAGCATGCAGAAGAAGAACTTACATGTGCGTATGGTGGTGTAAAGATTTATGACGTTAGTTATTCTTCTTCCACACAAAGAATCACAGGATTCGTAAAGAACACTGGCACCATAACTCTTAACAACATAAGCGTTAGTATTATCTGTTCTACAGGGTCTTCATACAAGTATTCTATTACTAATGAACTTGATCCTGGAGAAGAGGTTTATTTCAACACTTCTATCGGTTGTCCCGACATAAATCAGTTAGTGAAAGTAATCGTCCTAACTAGCTGTCCTTCGGTCAGCGATTATGTAAGCTCGGATGAGATTTCTACTACGTAGCCAATGTGTAAACTATAACACCCACCAACGTCATAGCTACGCTGTGCTTTAATCCTGCCAAAATGCTTCCTTCCGACATCTTACCTACGACTAGTCCAGCGAACATCGCTTGAAGGAATATAAGGTTCCTAAAAACGGTCTTGTACTCTTCAGTTAATTGCTCGGGGGTTATCTGTTGTCCACCCGAAAATACCTCTCCTGCTTTTCCGACTTGAGTAAGCCCGGGTATCAAGAATTTCTGCATACCTATGAGGACCGCTAAGAAAACGAAGAATATCACATAGCCGGTCGTCATCTGTGACTGTAGGTAAACCTTCCTTTCTTCTCTAAGCCTTTCTATTTCAAGAGATGTTTGACTTATACCTTCGAATATATCTGTTAAATTCCCTCCAAACCTATGACTCTCTACGATCGTAGAAACCAACCTGCCTATGAACTTCGACCCACTCTGTTTGGAAAACCTGAGCAAGACTTCATCGAAAGGTATCCCCCATTCCATCTGAGAAGCCATCTTCTTTATATAATAACTAAGTTTCCCGTAGTCATTCTTGGACACATGCTTTAAAGCTTGTGGTAGGGGCATTCCAGCCCTTACTGCCTCTACAAGGTCTATCAGAAAAGTCGGGAATTTATCTTCAATTTCTTTCGTTTCTTTGTACCTCAAGTACCTGAAAATAACTATAGG
>JAGHAA010000032.1 GCA_021161745.1 Candidatus Aenigmatarchaeota archaeon | reverse complement strand
TATACGTAAAAAGAAAAGGTGGTGATTGAATGGAAACAAAGGTAGATCCATTTGAAAATATGGTAAAGATTGTAGAAAATGCAGCTTCTAAACTCGGATACGATAAATCCGTCATAAACATGCTAACTCATCCACAAAGAGCAATAGAAGTCTCCATACCAGTAAGGATGGATTCTGGGGAGATAGAGGTATTTACTGGATACAGAGTGCAATACAACAACGCCAGAGGTCCTTACAAGGGTGGTATAAGGTTCCATCCAGCAGTGAACCTTAACGAAGTAAAGGCTTTGGCTGGATGGATGACTTGGAAGTGTGCTGTAGTAGGAATTCCGTACGGTGGAGGTAAAGGTGGTGTCATAGTAAACCCTAAAGAATTGAGTGAAAGAGAATTAGAGGAGTTAAGTAGAGGTTATATAAGAGCGTTAGCTCCTTTCATAGGTCCAGAAAAGGACATACCAGCACCTGATGTTAATACCAATCCTGAGGTAATGGCCTGGATGATGGATGAGTTTAGCAAAATAAAAGGGTACAACGTTCCAGGCGTCATAACCGGTAAACCGTTAGAAGTTTTTGGTTCGAAAGGAAGGATAATAGCCACTTCTCTTGGAGGAAAGTACGTACTTGAAAAAGCTGTGGAGATGTTTGGACTTAAAAAGGGTACGCTTAAGGTGGCTATACAAGGTATAGGGAATGTCGGTGGCGGCATTTTCAAACTGTTTTCTGAAGATCCAATGTTCAGAGTCGTTGCGATAAGCGACTCTAGGAGTGGAATATACGATGAGAATGGATTGGATGAGAGAGTTGAGGAAATACTTAATCACAAAAAAGAAAAGGGTTGTTTAAAGGGTATTAGTAACGTAAAAGAAATATCGAATGAAGAATTGTTAGAATTGGATGTGGACATACTCATACCCGCTGCAATAGAAAACCAGATAACGAAAAAGAACGCTGACAGGATAAAGGCAAATATAATTTTGGAACTTGCTAATGGTCCGACAACACCAGAAGCAGATAAAATCTTGGAAAAGAATGATGTAATCGTTATACCCGACATATTGGCAAACGCCGGTGGTGTTACTGTGAGTTATTTGGAATGGGTTCAGAACTTACAGAATTATTACTGGGAGCTAGAAGAGATTAATTCCAAACTAAGAAAAATAATGATAGACTCGTTGGTGGAAGTTAATAGAATAAGAGAGCAACATGGAGTTAGTATGAGGATAGGTGCGTATATGCTAGCCATAACACGTGTCGTAAAAGCTATGAAAGCTCGTGGTTGGGTATGAAATGAAAAAAGCCAAACCCGTAGTCTCGCATTGCCATTATTACGAAACTATACCCCATAACGAGCAAGTTGAAAAGATACTGAGATCTGTTGGGTTTGAAGTATCGAAAACGCCAGACTTTATAGTCGCATGTGGAGGAGATGGTACTTTCGCAAAGATTGCTGGAAAAGAAGATTTACCGATTTTATTCGTTAGAGATAGAATAAGCGTAGGTGCGTTAGCAGAGATTTCGATAGACAAGCTTCCTTATTTTTTGGAAAAAATAAAGAAAGGTGAGTTCTTTATACAAAAGTTTATGCGATTGGAGGCAAACTCCGTCACAGCCTTTAGCGACATCTACTTTACTCATACTACCGGTGCTGAGAGTATCCAGTACAGGATAACTTCAAAAAATTTCGAAGTGATAATGACCTCTACAGCTGTCGTGTTTTCGACACCACAAGGTTCTTCTGGTTACTCCAAATCAGCAGGAGCACCAGTAATAAAAAAAAGAAGGATACTCGTAACGCACGTATGTCCGTATGAAAAAATAAAATACAAAGGAAAGGTACTTAAAGCACCAGATGAAAGATGGCATATCTTTAAGCCTGAAAAAAAGATTAGGTTTGAACTTCTTTGGCCAGAAAAGGCTAATATGCATGCCGATGGAGAATTCATAAGGACCGTGGAAAAAGGAGAAGTCATAACGATAAAAAAATCTAGAAAAGATGCAGAGATTATCAGATTTGAAAAAGAGAGGGAATACGTAGATGTTGTAGATGCTGTAGTCATAGACTCTGACAAAATATTGCTTGTAAAAAGAGGTATTAAACCTTTCAAAGGTAAGTTGGCATTACCAGGGGGTCATGTTGAAAAAGGTGAAGATGAAGAAGATGCCATAAGAAGAGAAGTTGAAGAGGAGACTGGAATAACGATAAAAAATCCAGTTGAATTCGCACATTTTTATGGAGAAAAAAGAGACCCAAGGTATCCTACTTACTCTGTCGTGTTCTCAGCTACACCGGAAAATCTTGATGTAAAACCTGGTAGTGATGCAAAAGAAGCCCTTTGGTTCCCGATAAGAAAACTGTACGCTGAAAAACTTGCATTCGATCATTGGAAAATAATCAACGAATTTTTCAAATGGAAAGGAAAAACGATAGGTGATGTATAAATCGTTTTAAAGACAAATTAGGTTCATGGAATTTGTTCAAAGGTACGTGCCAAAGAAAATATCAGAGATTGACCCTGAAAACGATACTAGAGTTAGAGTCACAGGGACAGTTATCGATGTCACTGACGATTCTATTTTCATAGACGATGGGACGGGGACTGTTAGAGTCTCCATTCAAGGAAACTTACCAGAATTCGTGAAAAACGGATTGCTTATTAGAGTTTTTGGAATTGTATATCAGACATCTGAAGGTTTTGAAATACTAGCCAACATAATCCAAAACTTAGATGGACTTGATTTAAATTTATTTAAAAAGGTAAAAGAATTGTATAATAGATGGGGGTGCGAGTTTGACATTTAAAGCAGTAATTAGTGATGTTTCGTTTTTTAAAGACTCTGTAGTTACTATAGGCGAACTCATCGACGAGGGAATCTTTAAAGCAACCAAGGAAGGCTTCGGACTTATAGCGGCTGATAGAGCTATGGTGTCTGTCGTTGATTTTAAAATGCTTCCATTGGCGTTTGATGAATACTCTGTGGAAAGTGATGTAAAGATACCGTTAAACCTATCAAACCTCATATCGATTCTGAAAAGGGCTACAACTAGGGATAAGATAATCCTTGAACTCAAAGAAAATAAACTTAATGTAACGTTCAAAAACTCTTCAACACGAAAGTTTGTTCTTCCGCTTTTAGACATAAGTGAGGAGGAAATACCTCCGATAGACCAGTTGGAATTTAAAGCTAAGGCATCGGTAAAGTCGAGCGTCCTTAAAGACGGTATAAAAGATGCTGAAGTTATAGCAGACTCCGTTGTGTTCGAAACCGATGGAAACGTGTTTAAGTTGATAGCACAGGGTGACATAAGTTCTGCAGAATTGGTTCTAGAAAAAGGTAATGACGCTTTACTGGAGCTAGAAGCACCAGAGCATGTTAGGGCTAGGTATCCGATAGATTACTTAAAGAAAATGGTAAAAGCTTACAAAGTTTCAGAAGTAGTGACTCTTAGATGGTCCACAGATTATCCAATGAAACTGGAATTCAAAGTATTGGACAAGGCTTATCTTAACTTCGTCCTAGCTCCGAGAGTTGAAGAGTAATTTTCTTATTTTTTTATTGAAAAATTCGGAACCAGCTATAATTGAGTTTCGAAGAGTTTTCCAGTCCTCTCCTTTGACATTAGTAACTTCTCCACCCGCAGCTTCTACTAAAAAGCAACCAGGCACATAATCCCATGGATTTTTATTTCCATCCTTGAACACTAGGACAGCACCGTCTAACCTTCCTGATGCGACGTACGCAAGAGTTAAAGACCCTGCGCCGAATCTCCTTATTTTGGGTGTTAGAGAGAAAATGGAGGAATAATAGTTTAGTGCCGTTTCTCTTTCAGAGTAAGAAGTTCCGAATCCGACTAGCCATTTTTTATACGACTTTCTGTTAGAAATAAAAATTCTTTCTCCATTCAAATAACAACCTATGTTGTCAGCTATGTACATCTCCTTTCTCAACGGGTCATAAACTATGGCCAACACTGGTCCATTTCTGTGTAGCAACGCTATAGAAATTGAAAAGAATGGAATAGAATTAACGTAATTAAGAGTCCCATCTAATGGATCAACTAACCATTTGTAAGATTCTTCTCCTTTTATATACCCTGCCTCTTCACTGATTATAGAAAAACTCGTTTCCTTTAGAATATCGATGATTATTCTTTCAGATTGTAAATCGGCATCAGAAAGATAATCAAATCTACTTTTTGACTTGGTCAGTTTACCTTGACCAAAGTTATCTTTCAAAAACTTCCCAGCATCTTTTGCTGCTTTTATTCCGATTCTCCTCAACTCTTTTAGAATTCGCATTTTTATTTTGACCTTCTTTTCTCAGCTTTCAGGTAAAGCTCGTATACTGGTAGTGTTATATCTTTTTTGAACTCTTGGTCAAGCCCTATCAAATCCTCAAAACTCTGAGCGTTTAGCACCTTGTTCATCAATTGTTTAGCTTTATTTATGATGTTTTCGACTTCTCTTTCATCAACTCCAGAGAAACGTGAAACTACCAAGTTCATAATTCTGTCCAAATTGTTCAACACGACAGCTTTATAACCTTCTAAGAACTTTTGTTGGACTTTAAAAGCATTTAATTCTCTTTTAACGTTCGCTATCTTTCTCTTTAAAACCTCATCATTACTCTTCAAAAGTATGCCGTCACAGAAGTTCAACAGAAATTTTTTAACATCTAAAAGTTCTTGTGTTGTAAGACAAAGACCTAATGGTAGCGCATCGTGCAACGTAAGCATGTTACCCATTAAATTTTTGTCTTGGGAGCAAATAAACGATTGTGTTTTATTATTTAAAGTTTCGAAGGTATTAATAGTTGATTTGTATGTTAAGGCAACCGATAGTTTCAGTACTCGGTCATGTGGACCATGGTAAAACTACTATCCTTGACCAGATAAGGAATACGAACGTTCAAGCTGGGGAAGCTGGAGGTATAACGCAATCTATAGGTGCATCTTTCATACCTAAAGAAACGATAGAGAAGCTTTGTAAACCTCTACTCGAAAAATTCAATTTCCGGATAGTAGTCCCTGGTCTCCTGTTTATCGATACACCAGGACATGAAAGTTTCATGACACTAAGAAAAAGAGGGGGTTCTGTTGCAGATTTAGCTATACTCGTGATAGATATAAACGAGGGTTTTAAACCACAGACGGATGAATCGCTAGAATACTTAAAGCAGTTTAAAGTGCCTTTCATCGTCGCGGCAAACAAAATAGACAAGATTCCAGGATGGAAACCTAATAATACTATTAGTTTTATTGAAAGTAGTAAACAACAAACAGCAGAAACTCTTAGCATACTAGATTCTAAGATATACGAGCTTGTAGCAGAATTTTATAAAAGAGGGTTCGAAGCTGAAAGGTTTGATAGAGTAAAAGATTTTACAAAGCAGATTGCCATAATACCATGTTCCGGTAAAACTGGGGAAGGTATAGCAGAATTGCTCGTAATGCTAATAGGTCTCGCACAGAAGTTTTTGAAAGATAAACTTAAAGTTTCCGATGTCTGTAAGGGCAATGTTTTAGAGGTTAAAGAATTACCTGGGTTGGGAACTACGATAGACGTCATAATCTATGACGGGAAGGTTAAAGTCGGGGATTATCTTATAGTCGGTGGCAAGAATCCTGTTGTCACTAAGATCAAAGCTTTACTCAGGCCACCTCCTTTGAAAGACATAAGAGCTGAAAAGAAGTTTGAAAGCGTAAAAGAAGTTTATGCTGCTGCTGGAGTAAAGATTGCTGCTGCTGGATTGGAAAACGTAATAGCAGGATCACCGATTGTCTGTGTTGAGGATGAGAGTAGAATAGAAGAAGCTAAAAGACTCGTCCAACAAGAAGTTGAAGAAGTAGAGTTCAAAAAAGATGTAGAGGGTGTTATAGTGAAGGCTGACACTATAGGTGGGTTGGAAGCAATGATAAAGATGTTAACAGAGAGGAACATTCCGATAAGAAAGGCTGAAATAGGAAACGTGACTAAGCAAGACGTAATAGAAGCAGATAAAATAGGGGACAAGTACAAAAGAGTCATTCTAGTGTTTAACTCAAAGATTCTTCCTGAAGCCGAAAGTCTAGCAAGCGATTTAAAAGTACCTATTTTCAGGAGTAACATAATCTACAAGATAATAGAAGATTATGAAAATTGGGTCGAGGAGGGTAAAAGAAGGGAGTTAGAAGAAAAACTGAACGCTGTGACTAGGCCCTGTGAAATAAGAATTTTACCAGGTTTTGTCTTCAGGGCGAGTAAACCAGCTATAGTCGGAGTGGAAGTTTTAGCAGGAGTGTTAAAGCCTGGAACCACTTTAATCAGAAAAGATAAGAAGTCCGTTGGTCCTGTAAAAGAGATACAGTTGATGGGGAAGACTGTAGCTTATGCAAAGACTGGAGATAAAGTAGCTATTTCTCTTCCAGATGGTGTAGTAGGGAAGAACATCAAAGAAGGCGACATACTAATGTCTTACATCCCTAAGAAAGACATAGAGATTTTAAAAGAAGTGTGGGACAAGCTACAAGAGGACGAAAAAGAACTCCTTAAAAAATGGGGTCTTGTTTAGGCACACGCTCACATAAAAGTTTAAACTCAGCAACCTTCAACTATTTTTTATGCCAATTAAACTTGGTGTCGTAATAACGACTGATAAATCACCAACACCTTCTCTTTTCCACTTTGTCATAACGAACAAAAATCAAGCTGTCCATAAACATCAATTTGTCCAGTTACAAACAGACGAAGGAACCTTAGTTGCTAGAGTCTCCAACGTCCTGAACCTAAACAGGTATTTCGAGAATCCAGAAGCTGTTAGAGCGTACGAAACAACTGATAGTATGGAAAACTCTTTCCCGGTAAAAAAATGGGAGTATAAAGTAGCAGAAGCTATCCCTTTAGGAATAATTGTTAGTGGTATGCAAAAAAGAGTGAGTGTTCCTCCTTCCCCGGGCTCTGAAGTTTTTAACGCAAAGAATGAACTGTTACAACAGTTTCTCGGTTTAGATCCAAACGGACTGCTACTGGGAAAGATAGCATTCCATGATGTAGATGCAAGGTTTAACATGGTAAAGTTGTTACAGAAGCATGTCGCTATACTTTCGATTTCCGGTGGAGGTAAAAGTCATACGACAACAGTCTTAATAGAAGAACTTTTGGAGAGGGATGGTTTAACTCCAGCCATAATAGTCATAGACCCTCATGGTGAGTATACCGGGTTTGGGGATGATGAGAGATACATGTCAAAGACCAGAGTATTCAACAGAGAATCGATAAAAATAGGCGCATCAAGCTTAACACCGAATCAGATTTTGGAATTCCTTCCACAGATGACGAGCGTGCAAAGAAGAGATTTAGGTAAACTGATTTCTGAGTTAAGAGAAGAAAGGAAGGAATATGGAATAGACGACATAATCCAAAAGATTGAGAGTTCTAAGATTGAGGAAAGGACTAAGCGAGCCATGTTACGTTGGATGGATGATCTCAAAAGAACCGGTTTGATAGGGAATGTAGACGAGCCTGGGATGGAAGAGTTGGTAAGGATAGGAGGACTTAGCGTAATAGACCTTTCAGACATAGTGGATTTAAGGAAGAAACAAATCATAGTCGCTCATTTAGCAAGAAAACTGTTTGAAGCAAGAAGGTTGAAGTTGATACCTCCGTTCGTTTTAATCGTCGAGGAAGCCCATCAGTTTGCACCAGAGGGTGTCGAGAGAGAAAGAGCTATTTCAAGGAATATAATAGAGACTATGGCTAGAGAAGGAAGGAAATTTAGTGCAAGCCTTATTCTAATCTCACAAAGACCTATAAAGTTGAGCACTACCGCTTTGAGTCAATGTAACACTCAGATAATCCTCAGAGTCACGAACCCTTATGACATAAAGCATATAGGGGAAAGTGCAGAAGGTATAACTCAAGACGTTTTGGACATGATACCTGGTCTAAAAGTTGGAGAAGCACTAGTAATAGGAGAGGCTGTAAACTATCCGATCCTTATAAAGGTAAGAGAAAGGAAAAGTAAGAAGAAGGAAGAGCTTGGAGACATGGAAAAAGCTTTGGAAGAGTTTGTTGAGAACAAAAAAAGAACAGAAGAAGATCTGGAAGCCTTCATGTGATGTTAGGCTTCTTTCAGAAACTTTTCTAAAATTTCATCTTTTATTTTACTGAATTTGTCTCTTTCCAACCAATAGACCTCTCCATAATCTCTAAACTTCTGTGCATAAGATCTATGGACAACCGCGAGCAAACATTTGTCTGAACTTAAGATTCTTTCCAAAATTTGTTTGAACTTTGAAGAAATGAACTCCATTTTTCCTATCTCGTCTATCACTATCAAATCACATTCTTTGATGGCATACTCTAAAGCAGGTATCGCAACTTTCTCAAAGCTCTTTCTATTGACGTAATACTTACCAACCATTTTGTCAGTTGGAATGTGCACACTAGCAAGCCAGGCTTCATTACCACTTGCCACATCAACAACCTTAAACCCAAGCCTATAACCATGTTCTCTTACTTCTGGTGTTAGTATGCCACCGATTCTCCAACCATGTTTTTTCAGTTCTTCAACAATCTCTTTAACCAAAGTTGATTTACCGCTTCCAGGCTTCCCAGTAATAAAAACTTTTAGACACATAACATCGATTTAAATCTTTTACTGTTCATACTTTAATTGATTGCTATGGTTTGGTGGTGGAGGAAGAAAGAAGAAACTTTCCCGTATGAGAAGATAATGCGAAAAATCGTGGTAGAGGAAAAGCCTAAAGAGGAGAAAGTAGATTTGAAGAAACTTAACGAGAAAGTAGATTTGGTTAAAGAAAGGTTAGACTTTCTGTATGAATATGTAGTTTTTCTTTCCGATAAGCTTGAAAAGACGAGGAAAGAGTTGTTGGAAAGAAAGGTTGAAGAAGTGGAGGAAGAAATTGCAGAAAAGGAGCTTAAAGAGTTGGAGGAAAAGATAGAGACTATCAAGAAAAAGATAGAAAAACTGAAGTCTGTAACGCCTGAAGTAGGCTTGAGTAACATAGCTGGAGAAGAAGCTTTGTAAATCAAACTTCTTTCTTATGGTAAAACTTTTAAAAAATTGATTACTAATTGTATTGTCAAGGATAGCGGGGTGGACTAGCCTGGAG
>JAGHAA010000024.1 GCA_021161745.1 Candidatus Aenigmatarchaeota archaeon | reverse complement strand
CATAAATATTTAATAGTAATGCTAAAAAATGGTAGATTGTATGAGTAAGCAGTTAAAAAAAGACCCTAGAAAGGTTATAATGGAAATCTTAAAGATGCATCCCGAAGGTTTGACTATACAAAAGATAGCCAAGTTATCTGGTATGAGTAGGCTTACAGCAACTAAGTATATACATGAACTACTAGGAGCGGGTGTAATATACCAAAGGAAAGTAGGAGTGGCAAAGCTCTGCTACTTGAAAGAAAGGTACGTACAAGAAGTTAAGCAAGAGGAAATTCTTGAAAAACTGAGGAAAAAGCTTTTAGCAAAGAAAAAGGTCGAACAAAAGTAGCAAGTTTAAGAAAACTTCCAGAAAAGTTTCCTGATCCTTGCCCATATACTTAACCTTGGCATTTCGTACTTTTCTCCAGTAAGAATTGATGCTAGTTCTAGGAATTGAAGAGTTGTGGGTGATTTTCTATCGTAAAGGATTAAGGGCATCTTTGCCGCCAAAGCTTCCTGAAATTTCTCATCGAATGGTATTTCTGCCAAGACTGGAAGGTCTATGAGCTCAGTTATTTCACTCCTTTTCAACTCATACTTTCTTCCCATTACTTTGTTCAAAACAAGCCCTAGATTTTCGACACCAAGCTCCTGCAGAACTTTTTTCGCTTTGATAGCATCCATTATAGCTGGTACAGTCGGCGTAGAAACGATAATAGCTTCTTCACAAGCCTTTAAAGCAGATACTGCTTCCTTTCCAAATCCTGGAGCAGAATCTATTATGATGAAATCCTCTGTAGGTAACATGTCCTTCAACACATCCCCAAGAGTCGCTATATCTACTCCGACTAAATCGGTGAGGTTCAAAGAAGCCGGGATTATCTGTATCCCACTAGGATGAAGTATAGAGGCATCAGACAAGTCTGCTCTCCCACGCAAGACATCGTTAAGAGTTGCGTCGTATTTGTAAATACCAAAATGAAGAGCTAGATGAGGAGTGGTTACGTTAGCATCGATTATCGTCACTTTCTTTTTAAAGTAGTTTACGAGTGTTGCAGAAAGGTTTACAGAAACTGTCGTTTTGCCTACACCACCCTTTCCTGACGTTATCGCTATTATTCTTGGTAAAGGCATGCTTCTCAAATAAAATTCATCGCTATAAAATAAATTAGTTTATCATGGACGTTGTTATACGTATAACATCTACTTCTTGAATAAAATTTTCTTCACTTCTTCCACAAATTCCTCAGCCATCTGAAGAGTCTGTAATGCGACATCTTCAAAATAAATGCCACCGTAATCGGCATCCTCTCTTGCTGACATACCAGCCCTGAAAGAGTCCACGAGCGAAAACTTGATTTCTCCTCTTTTCGCAAGTTCTTCTAAGAACATACCTACAGCGAAATGACGTCTATCTTTAAATCCCCTCGAGAAAAGGATTGCTCTTCCAGCATGAAACATAGTATAGTAAGCTTTTATAGTAGACCACTTAAAATCTCCTTCTTGATAGCTAATCTTTGCTTTTTCTAAATCATACTCAGCCTCTTTTAATTCATGTTCCACCATTCTTTTATCCGGTTTTATTCTCTTCAGAAATCCTCTTTTTACCAATTCTTCTACTCTCATGATATCCTTACCTTGCTTCTTTCCACCATCTCAAAAAATCCTGGATTAACTTTTTTTACTTTCATCCATTCAATGGGTGTATAGAATATAGCGTTAACTCTCTTCTTCAATTTATTCTCAATCCTTCTTATTGTTCTGATAATTTCCTTCGTTCTCCTCTGAAAAATCAACAAGTCTATGTCACTGTTTTCATCATAATCGCCATTAGCATAACTTCCAAAAAGATAAACCTCATAGTCAACATTCTTAAAGAACGGATAGAGTTGAGACACTATCCACAACAGTTTTAACTCATGTGTTAACGAGTTATTCTTTATTTTAAAAAACACTCTTCCATCATTTTTTCTGATTTTCTCTACTACATCCATTTTAGATAGCTTCTTCAGATTGTTCAAAGCCGTTATCTTTGAAACTTTGGACTTCTTTATTATTTCTCTTAAGCTGTACTCTTTGTTCGAATTCTCAAGCATAACATCTAAGATTTTTCCCAACGTTCTTGAAGATAGTAGTTCAAAAAATTTAACCATATGGTTTAATTTTTTTAACCGAAGTTTAAAAATTTAACCTTTTATCTTTTCTTCTATTCTTATCAACTCGTTCAACTTAACTACACGCTCTCCACTCGTTCCAAATTTCGCATAGTCTGTTTCTAGTCCTACAGCAAGATGAGCTATTATGGCGTCGTCTGTCTCACCAGAACGATGTGAGAGTACGGTTTTCAACCCATGTTTTTTTGCCATCTTAACGAACGCTATCGTATCGCTTACAGTTCCTATTTGGTTTGGTTTGACTAAGACTGTGTTAACGGATTTGTTCTTCAGCGCAGTTTCTAGTCGTTTGACGTTAGTGACTAGTAAATCATCACCGCACACCATAACTCTTTTCATCTCTTTTGTAAACTTTGCGAACGTTTCGAAATCATCCTCATGGAAAGGATCTTCAACATACCCTATGCCAAATCTCTTTACTAATCTTTTAAGAAACGTGTAATGCTCTTTTTCGCTCCTCCCAACGTAAGTCTTTCCATCCCATCTGTCGCTTGCTGCAACATCCAAGCCAATGACCAAACCTTTACCTTCTATAGCCTTTGAAATTATCGTTAAGATTTTCTTGGCATCCAACCTTACAGCCCAAGCAGATTCATAGTTTTTACCCATGTTAAAAGTCTTATCATACTTTTTGAACATCTTTCCAAGCTGCCTGTAAACTTCTGCTATCTTGAAAATCGAAGCCGCTATGGACCTTTGGACTTTAGGATAAATCAAATACTCCTGTATTTCACTCTCCTTACCCCAGCCCCCAGCAACGTTGCATAAGGGCTTTGGAAGTTTCTTCCCACCAAGGTACTCAAAAACCTCTAACCCTTCGTTCAGAGCAAAACCTTTAAGGAAAACGTAAGAAATAGCAAGAGCTAGGTTACCACCAATCTTGCTGAAATTCTCCGTCCCATCTATTTCATGCAATAAACTATCGACTTCTTCCAACGAACTGAATTCAACACCTTCAAACTTCTTTTTCAGAAGTTTAAACTTCCTTATCACTCTATCTACTGGGAGTGAAACTACTTCATGTTTGCCAGCACTCGTGCCTGCTGGCACAGAACCCCTTACTCTTCCTTTGTTAAACTTTCCCTCTACTTCTATCGTTAAGTTTGACTTTGTATTCAAAACTTTTCTAATCTTCAACCTTTCAAATTTCATCTCAACCACCCATTTTCTTCATCAATAAACGTAAGAGCTTTGTTGCCTTCATGACGCCAAGCTTTCCTTTTTTGAAATAGTTTTCACCGAATTTCTTAACGTTGTCTGGTTTAAAACCATCCCCAGCTATCACAACCGGAACGGGATCTGCTGTATGCGCTCTAGCAGAACATGCTGTAGTATGGTCGCTAGTAACACAGACTATAGTCTCATCCATGTCTATGTTTTTGAGAATCTTTCCAAACAAGAACTCGTCTAAAGCTTCTATGACAGCTTTCTTCGCTTCTGGTCTGCCAGCATGCCCGAATGGGTCAGCACCTTTTATGTGGAGATAAAATGCATCATACTTGTCCCAAACTTCAAACAACTTTTTAACTCTGATTTTCATATCCTTCCTTACAGCTTTCTTTATTTCTTCCACGCTTGCGTTTTTCTTCAGACTTTCCATCTTTAGCTCAGGTAAATCTTCTACCAAATCCATGCCAAGAAGCTTTGCTATACCTCTTTCTACAGGCGTATCGCCTAAGCAAAACCAAGAATATCCATACTTCTCTTCCAAGTTATCCAGCTTTGGTAATTCATTACCAGCCGCACGCAGTATTATTCCGTTGGCTGAAAGTAAACCTTCCTTCTTTCTTTTTTCATTTATCCTATGAGAGTCGAGTATCTCTATAGATTTCTTCGTGAATTCATTAACCAACTTCGCAGTGACCTTTGACATTTTTTTATCATCCAATGCTCTGCATTTTTTGAGTTTCATCTTACCTTTTACTGGAACCGGGATTTCAACGTACTTAGGTTTTCTCAAGTACGCAG
Organism: Candidatus Aenigmatarchaeota archaeon; assembly: GCA_021161745.1. Lineage (GTDB taxonomy): Archaea > Aenigmatarchaeota > Aenigmatarchaeia > CG10238-14 > JAGHAA01 > JAGHAA01. The sequence continues at coordinate 34,366 of JAGHAA010000024.1, read as the reverse complement.
GATGTGTGTTGGAGATTTGGTCTGACAGTTTTCCTTTTAAAGGATGTAAAACGAGTATAGAACGATAATTCAACGTATGGTATACCCTTGCCTCAACCGGCCACGATTCAAGCTCTAGCTGTCTGTTCAAATCGTCTATGAGTTTTTTTGCATCTTTACCAGGAATCCTACCTGCACGAACGTCGACTATGTAAGAATCCTCAACTGTCGCAAAGTTTCCACGCATCACGACGTCTCCTTTCTCAAACGGAATTCCTAAAGCGTAAGCTTCCAACACAGCACGGCATCTTCCACGTTTAAAAGGGTCGTAACCAAACAACGCCAAAACACCGCTATCCGTTTCTGGTGGTATCTTGCCCAGCAAATCGAGCTTCCCTGTAACGCCATGCAAAGCTAAAAAATCCAAATTCGGTGTGTCAGCGACTTCAAACGGTGTTTTTCTTTTGTACTGCTTGACTGGTTTGTCGGCAGCTCCATCAAGAACGACGAAAAGAAGTTTCTTTTTCTTTTTCATGTTTGATATTTTTGAGAAAAGAGTAAATATAAAGATAGCGTGATTCTATGAAAGCCTTGATCATAGGAAGGTTTCAACCTTTCCATAAAGGTCATTTGCACATGATTAAAAAAGCGATGGAAAAGTATGAGGTTATCATAGCTATAGGGAGTATCAACGTCAGAAATTTTGAAAATCCACTAAGCTTCGAGGAAAGAGTAAGAATCTTAAGAGAATGTGGAATTCAAAGTAAGGTCTATGGTATTCCAGATGTCCATGACGATAAAAAATGGGTAGAGATAATCTTCGATACAGTCGGTGATTTCGACGTCGTAATAAGCGGAAGTGGTTGGGTAAAAAGATGTTTCAAAGGTATTAAGCCTGTTTTAGACCCAGATTTTTTAAAGCCCGAGCTTTACCATGGAACTGTTATAAGGGAAAGAATCGTTAAAGGCGAGGAGTGGGAAGATTTAGTGCCAAAATGTGCGTTTAAAATTTTAAAAGAGTTAGATTTTGAGAGAAGAGTTAGAGAGTTGAAAGTTTAGTTATTATCTCTTTCGTTTTCTCTTTCCTTTCTGTGCACTCTTCTTTCCAGCTTTCTTCTTCGACTTCTTTTTTCTAAGCAATAATTCTTTTATCTTCTGGATAATTGCCTCGCACATAATCAATTGTTTAGGCTTCTTTAATTTTAAATTTAATCGAAATACTCGTTTGTAATTATTGTTTTTCCGATAATTGATAAAATAATAGAGTTGCTTTACCTTAGAAAACGAACCTCTCTTCCAAGATTCTTGCACTTCCGCCAAACCGTTTTATAAACATCGCAACTTCCATCAAAGAATTAAGGTCTTCGTGTCTCCAAAGCGAGTCTTGCAAACGCTTGGCTCCTATACGGTGGAGCATTCTGTTTAGCTGTCTTCTTTCTGTTGTCAAGCTTCTTGGGAAGTCGAAGACTAAAACAAACACTTGACTCACCATTATTTTGTCTCACGTGAGACATATAAATTTTTCTACACTCCAAAACACATATTATTCAACATTCTTCATACAAAACTTTCATATGCTCCACTTCTCACCTACTGAAAAACTTCCTGTAGGAGATGTTATCACACGTTCTTCACTGAATTCTTCTATCATTCTATTAACAGCAACATAACCCGTATAATGGCATGGAAGTATGTAAGTAGGATTTATCTTCTTCAATTTTCTGATCGTATTGTTTATTTTCTGTTTGTCGTTTTTAAGGTGCAAACCTCCAACTATACCATACACTTTTTCTCTCCCAGTTATTTTTTAAGAATTACCTTATGGAATTTTATAATACCCACATGTGCACATCCAGAATAATTATGAAGATGTGTTATACGTATAACTTGATAAACCTTAAAAATTTTTAAAACCGACCACAATTTTCACATATAGATCATGAATACACGCTGGCTTATAGAAGCTCTCATAAGCTTGATAGCAGGCTTTTGGATTTTTTCAAAGCTTGGTGGTTTAGGCTATGGAATAATCTATGTGATGATCTGGATAGACAAAGTCATCTTTACTTCCTTCATCAAGATAAACTCGTACATAGGAATAGACCTCATTTTTATCCCTATGATACTCGTAGGCATGATAGAAGGACCTATTGGTGGTTTTATCTTTGGTTTTTTAGTAATGCCCGTATTGACAGGTTTCTTGAGCATAGTCTCATGGCAATTAACTCCACCTATGCAGATGAAATATCCTCCTTTCTTACCGACGCCTGATAATGTCGTTTATGGTATAATAAGTGCTTTAGCAAGCATACTTTGGGCAAATCAGATCCCTTTCGTTATCATAGTTGCTGTATGCATGATCGTGAAAGGTTTGTTGTTAGCAACGATGGATATATTCATAAGGCAAGACTACATGTACATATTCGCATACATAACGAATGCTGTTTACAACATCTTGTTGGCTTACTTTTTACAGGACTTCTTCTTGAGTATAGTGATGATGTAGTTACTTCTTCTGCAAATAAGCCTTGAAACTAAATTTTGATTTCTTCTTTCAACCTTTCAAAAATCTGTTTTATTTCCTCAACGACCTTGCTTTCGGTTTCAACAACAGGTTTAAGGTTTACTATCGCATCTATAACGCTTTTATCATAACTAATCTTTCCAAGAATCTTATCTCCAAACTCTTCCTCAATCTTCTTACTCATCCCTTCGTTTATGTCATACTTGTTTATAACAACGCTGTAAGGAACCTTAAAATGGTTTGCTATGCTCATCACCCTTTTCAAATCTGAGAGCCCAGAGAGCGTTGGTTCAGTAACCATGATAGCATAATCAACACCACGCAAAGACGCTATGACTGGACAACCTATGCCAGCCGCAGCATCCATCAGAATGAAACCACCAAACTTTTCAGCATGCCTTCTCAACTCTTCAACTACCTTACCAGAACCTTTCTCACCTGGATAAAGTTGTGCTGAAACGAGTGTAAACCCATACTTCGTCTTGGTTATTCTTATTTCTCCATTCTCCACAGGCTTTAACTCTACTCCATCTTTGCATAACAACTTACAAACTCCACAACCCTCACATAGAAACGGATTTATCCAAAGTTTACCTTCTTTTATTTCGATTGCTCCAAACTTACAATCACTCGGCTTAAGCTTTCCTTTACAAGCATCAGCATCGATTATAAAAGCTTTTTCAGATGTTGAAATTCTTTTAACTTCATCATAATTCGTTACACCTAACCACAGACCAAGGTTTGGTGCGTCAACATCGCAATCACAAGCAACGATCTCCCTTTCCTTACTCAGTAAAACTACTAAAGAGCTTGCAAGCATACTTTTACCAACGCCTCCTTTACCGCTTGCAACTACTATTTTCATTCAACCACCAATTTAAGTTTATCAGTAAACTCCACAAGCTTACCAGTACTATAAGCTTTTACCAGTTCCTCGCTATAAGGAATCTCAACGCTTATCGGGACGTTATACTCTTTAGAAACTTTTTCTATCAATTTTCTGTTGCCAATATTTGACTTGTTCAAAACTATTTCACTTTTTATCCCAATTCTTTTCGTTAGTTCCAACATTATGCTTAAATCATGAGCACCCAACGGTGTAGGTTCTGTAACAGCATAGACCTTTTCTGCATTAAGTAAGGCCTGTATAACGTTACAATGTGTACCAGGAGCTGTGTCGACAATTAAATAATCTATCCCTCTTTCTTCCGCAAACTTCAATACAAAATCCTTTGCTTGTTTAACTACAGGACCTGTCTCCGTTATTCCAGGTTTTGATAAACCAGTTACAAGCCAAAGGTTTGGGTTAATCTGGTTGACAAAAATCTCGCCAGAAACTTTTCTGTTCATCCTTATGGCATTAAATGGACAAGCTATTTTGCATGCACCACAACCAGAGCATAGATCGTTGAGTATTATCGGATACTTGCCAGGAACCCAAAAAATGGCATGCTCTCTACAAACTTTAGCACAAACACCACATTTTTTACATTTCTGTTCATCTATTTCTGGAAATTCTTGATACGTAAACCCGACAGACTCTTTAAGCTTCTGACTAAGAAGCAAATAGTCGTTAGGACATTCAACATCAGCATCGAAAAGCAAAACCTTTGAACTTTTAGACAATTTCAAAGAAAGTAAAACCGCGAACGTTGACTTGCCCACACCTCCTTTCGTTCCAGAGCTCACATAAATTCGCATATTCACACTCCATAGTATTCTGTAAACAAACTTTTACCTCATCCTTGTCATAGGTGTCCCACATTTTGGGCATTTTATGTTAAAGCAAGGTATTCCAGGTTCATGAGGGACTCTGTAACCACAGTTTGGACAAACACACTCACCACCAGGTCCTAAGCCAAATCCACCCATTCTTCCTCGACCACGTCCCATCCCTCGACCTCTACCCTGTCCTCGTCCTTTTCCCATTCCTCTTCGACCCCTACCTATACCACCTCTTCCAAAACCACTGCCAAACCCTTTCATCCTATCAACCTCCTATATTTTTAAGATTCTTCCAACACCACATTCTTCAAAATTTTCTTTGAAAGTTTTCCTAAACATTTCAGATGCTAACTTGCCTGTACAATGGCATGGCATAACTTTTTCCACGCCTAATTCTTTCAACTCTCTTAACACTTTACCTATTTCGTCTTCAGAAGACCACATCAGATGAAAACCACCAACAACCAAATAAACTTTCCCAAACTTTTGTTCAACAAACCTAACTATATTGGCAATTCCAGGATGTGCACATCCAGTTATTACAACCAAACCCTTCGGTGTGTTGATAACTAATGCCTGCTCTTGTATAAAGATTCCTAATTTGCCTGTAGAATAAACGGATTCGTCTATTCTCCTCGGTTCAGAAACTTCTACAACGTTTGCACCAAAGCTTTTAATCATTTGTTTAAATTCGGTTGGAAATGAGGCCAGCAAGTATACCGTAACGTTCCCATTCTTTTTTAAAAAACCCTCGAGCCCACCAACATGGTCGGTATGCTCGTGCGAAAGAATAATGGTAGAGATTGATTCTGGTCGAATGCCCAATTTTTCCAAGTTATTCAGCAGCACATTTTCATCAGTTCCTGTATCAAAGAGGATCTTTTTGCCATCAATTCTAACAACACAGGAAAAACCATGATCCGCTTTTAAGTTGGGTAGGTAGGCTGTATTGTCATAAACCACTACAATCGTAAGATTCTTAGCCATATTAACCATTTCAAACTCACCTTTATTCATTATTAAAATAACTGATAGTAAAAAGATGCAAAGGATTGGAAGAACTATTACTTTATTCTTTACAACTCTCATTCAATTCCACTAGTTTATCGATGTTTTGTATTATCTCTTTTAAAATAGAATAGTTACCTGTCACCACCTTAATACCTCTCGATGTCAACAGCTGTATAGCTTTAGGTCCCATACCTTTTGCAAACACCATATCTGGCTGAATTTTCGCTATAATTTCTGCTGGCTTTCCTACACCACCAAAATGTTCACTCCTATTTTCTATTATCTCCAACTTTTTGTTTACTGTGTCGAATATTGCAAAGTATGAGGCCCTACCAAAGTGCCATGAAACTTTTGAATTCTCTCCCTCATTACTCTCGAGAGGTATAACGATTCTCATTCTTTTTACCTTCCAACTCTTTTATCTTCTTCTCGATGTACTTTATCTGTTCTTCTATCATTTGCTTCTGCAACTCAAGCATTCGCTTCTCAAACTCTAAATCTAACTTAGATTTCTCACCCACTTGGTATGGAACTGTTGGAACAGGCATAGGTTGTGTAGTCGATAACTGTTGTGATGAGCTAAACCCCTTCTGCAAAAAAGCATCTATAGCATCTTTAACTTTCATTCCAACGAAGTCAGTAACTATCTGAATCCCCGATTGCTGTAGTACCATCGAAGCGTTTGGTCCCATGTTACCAGTAATTACTACATTAACTCCTTTCTCCACTGCAAGCTGAGCAGCTTGGATGCCTGCTCCACCAAAAGCGTTTGCAGCAGGATTAGTAAGCGTTTCAACGTTTTTTATTTGTTTACCTTCCACTTCAACTATCGTAAAGCTTGGTGCTCTACCAAACACCGCAGAGACCACATCATCCAATCCACCAGGTCCTTGGGTAGCAACAAGAATCTTCATTTTAACATCGCCTCCAATTCTTTTATTCTTTTTTCTATCGCTTTAAGTTCCTCTTCCAACATTCTCTTTTGTTCTTTTAAGTACTCTATCTCGTTTTGAACTGTTGGTTGTGTTATAGGCTGTTGAATTTGCTGCGTTAAAACAGGGCCTTGTGGCGTCCAGGTTACTGGTCCATATATTCCTGTCCACCAACCTCTGGGAAGCCATGGAAACCATCTACATCTCCAGAACCATGGATATACTCCAGAGTAACCATAACCATAGCCCCATCTTGCCCATCCTGGCATACCCGTTAACCAGAACATCCATCTAAATCCTCTTCCTCCCCGACCTCCCCACCAAGGCATAATATCACCTCCAAATTTTGTGCATTATCACATAAATCTAAGAATCAAAACTATTTAAATTTTGTGCAATAACACATAATTGGTAGTATGCCTCGTTGGCGTTGGGGATGTAGAAAGTTTGGAAGGGGTAGGCCTCCAAGTTGGCTATTTCTCTATTCTTTGCCAAACGTTAAAGAATTCGTACCCCAACCTATGCTTAATCCACAACCGATAGAGCTCAGTTATGCGGAGTACGAAGTGCTACGTTTGCTTGATTTAGAAGGTTTGACACAAGAAGAAGCTGCCAACAAAATGAACACATCACGCGCAACTGTTTGGCGCTTAGCAGAGTCTGCAAGAAAAAAGATAGCACAAGCTTTAACTGAGTCCAGACCTTTGATAATTCAGCCAAAGGGTGAAATAAAAAGAGTTTAAATTCCAAGCATTTTCCTTATTCTTTCTGACGCCATCTCCGGTGTCCATGGATGTTCCCAATCGTACTCAACCTCGACCTTTTTTACGCCTTTAAGCTTTTTAACAGCCTTTTCTGTTTCTTCAAAAAGGTAACCTGCATAAGGGCAGAGTGGTGTCGTAAGTGTCATTTTAACCTTCACATAATCTCCTTTTATTTCTACTCCAGTTATCAAACCCATTTCTACTATGTCAAAACCAGTTTCCACGTCTTTGACTGTCGATAAAGCCTTCATTACCTCTTCTTTCGTTACCATACTACCACCTACAGTATTTTGTTCAGAAAACCTCCAACTAAGAACGAGACCAAAAGCATTATGAAAACCATCTTAATCAAGTCTCTTGCACACAATTCTTTAAAAACTATGACAAACGTTGCCATACATGGAAAGTACATCGCAAGAATAACGCTAGCTATTATAGCCTGTTTTTCTGTCATGTTTATTGGCAATAGCATACTCATCGCAATGTCCTTACGCAAGAACCCCATCACAATACCAACAACACTTTCTTTAGGTAGTCCTAACCATCCAGATATAAGAGGTTCAAAGAATCTAGAAACGGTTGACAACACGTTGAAAGTATAAAGGAAGTTGACAAGGAGTACTCCTAACATCACATAAGGTATAGCATCTTCCAAAAACCATCTAATTCTTATCCACAATTTTTTTAGAAGTCCTGGAATGTATGGGAACCTATAGGGTGGTATTTCTAAAAAGAGTTCTGGACTACTTCCTTTCATCAATTTGTTTAGCAAGTACCCAACACTCAACCAGACTATGCTGAGTATCGAATAAACCTTAGCTATCGCCCACACACCATACCTCCCAACTAGCACGAATATTATTGAACTCTGTGCTATACATGGAATCGCAATAGAGAGGAGTGTAAGTGCTATAAACCTCTGCCTCCTAGTTTCTAGTATCCTGGTAGACAACGCTCCAGGAACGTTGCAACCAAACCCCAACAACGTGGGAACTATGGCAGACCCATGAAGTCCTAGTTTATGAAACACATTATCGAGTAGAACAGCGAGTCTGGGCAAGTATCCCGTATCTTCCAATATTCCAAGAACAAAATAAAAGGCCACGACATAAGGCAGAACCATCGCGAAGGGAACATAAAGGCCTGTGGTCAATAGTCCTAAGGACTCTTCAAAACTTATCTCACCATCGAACACCTCACCCATAAGGATTTTTTTCAAAAACTCATTCTTTATCATTCCATCAAGCCTTATAACGAATGGTTTATACGCTTCAAACAGAGGGTCAAAAACATAGTCGATCAAACCTTCTCCTATAATCCTCACGAAGAAAAACGATAGAAGTAAAACGATTATAGCTATAGGTATCCCTGTTATCGGTTTTACGCTAGCAGTTTCTAAAATCTCTTTCCACGTAGGATGTCTATGCTCTATTCTTTGAACCTCTGAAACAATCTCTCCTATTTTTTCCCATGTCCAGTCTTCAGAGAATCTTAACTTTCCACGAGAAGCGTGTTTTAGTTTTTCTACAAGATCTTTGATTCCTTCGCCCGTTATAGCTACTGTAGCAACAACGGGCACTCCTAAAATCTTTTCGAGTTTTTTATAATCGATGTGTATGCCTTTCTTGTTCGTTTCATCCCATAAGTTTAAGGCAACTACCATTGGAAATTTTTTCTTCATCAATTCTAGTGTAAGGTACAGATTTCTTTCCAAATTGGTAGAATCGACCACGTTAACAACAACAGCATCTTTTCCCAATTCTTCGAGCATTTTCACTGCAACTTCTTCAGCCTTGTTAGAAGGTTTTAATGAATAAGTTCCTGGGACATCTATAACCTCTACTTCTTTCCCGTTTATCTTCATGCTCCCTTTCGTATACTCAACAGTTGTCCCAGGATAGTTGGATACTATCACGTCTGTCCCAGTAAGACGGGAAAAAATGACACTTTTACCCACGTTAGGATTCCCAAGAAGGAGTATTCTCCTCATTTTCATACCTCTACTATTACTTTTGATGCCATGCCCCTTCCTAGTGCGAATCTACTACCGTTGATTTCCACGATTATAGGACCGCCCATCGGATGTTGAACCACTTTTTTAATCTTCTTACCAGGAACTATGCCTAGTGCGAACAACCTTTGTTTTAAACAGATTCCCCCTACAACATCTATGACTATAACATCTCTTCCCAAAGGAGCTCGCAATAAATCAATCTTCATTGCTACCATCCTTTAAATAGATTTTATTATTTAAACATCAAAATTTATATAACCGTGTTATAAATACTAATAGCATGCACATTCACATACCAGACGGTGTTCTGCCCGTTTGGCTATGGTTATCTGGATACGGCATTTCATTAGGTTTACTTTTACTTTTGTCTTTCAAGCTTAAAAACGATTGGAAATCTTTGCCAAAAGTTTCGATGATCTCGGCTCTCATGCTCATATCGATGTCCATACCGCTCGGCATACCGACTCATATAAACCTTTCAACGTTATCAGGTATCTTACTAGGCCCATACTGGTCACTAGTATCTTCATTCGTAGTCAATCTTTTGCTAGCATCTATGGGCCATGGAGGCATAACGATAGTCGGACTTAACACCATAGTTGTTTGGTCAGAAGCATTGGCCTCTTATTTTCTCTTTTCCTTTTTCAAAAAACTAATGAAAAATTACTTTGTCATTTCCTCCATCAGCTCTTTTATCGCACTAACTCTTTCGATAGGCCTAGTAGTGTCTATAGTGGCAATCTCCAACGTTAATCCCGCAGAATTTTTACACCATCATGTCCATCAAACTAAAGAAAGAATCTCCGTGATCACTTTTGCCTCGATCGTAACACCTATAGGTTTGTATGGAGCATTCATAGAATCTATCATAACGGGTATGATAGTTTCATACATAAGAAGAACAAAACCCAATTTGTTACCATGAGCGAAATTTTTTTAATAGACTATTTTTCCACAAGCAAGAAAACGTTTTATCATTCTGCTACTACTTTTTCTAAGCTAATTTTCTTCTTATGTGTTCTTTTTTCCATCCTGCTAACTCAATCCTTAATCTTCCTTAGTTTAACGATAACAATCCTACTAGCGTTGATAAAAATTTCTGACCTGCCTCTCACAAAAATTCTCAAATGGGCTCTTTACCCAACATTCTTTGCTTCCATCTTTGCGATAAGCCAACTGAGCTCTAGTAGTCTGTTGCCTCTTCTCAGCATTCTCAAAGGTTTCTCATCTTTCTTGTCGGTAATACTTTTATTCTCCACAACGCCTTACACAAAAATCTTTTATTTTCTGAGCAAATTCTCTGGATTTTTAGGAAATGTTCTCTTCTTAACTTATCGATTCTTTTTTGTGCTATTGAACGACGTAGAAAACAGAATAAGGTCTTTGAAGGTCAGAGGTCTTTATTCGGCCAACAAACTTCAGACTCTAAAAAACATCTCAAACTTAATAGGCCACGTATTCCTTAATTCCATCGAGATTAGCGAGAAATTCTACAACTCTTTGATGATTAGAGGATTCAAAGGAAAATTCTACCATTTAGAAAAAGAAAGTTTTGGCTTGAAAGATTTAGCCATAATATTCCTAGGGCTTGGGATCTTGGCGTTATCTGGAGTGGTAGGATGGACACTTTAGTAAGAGTAAATTGTATAAAGCATAAGTATGAAGATGAAACAGAAGTTCAGGTTTGTGGTCTAGACTTCGTAGTAAAAAGAGGTGACATACTCGCTCTTTTAGGCCCAAACGGTTCTGGTAAAACGACTTTACTCAACCATATAATAGGTTTACTTAAGCCTATAGAAGGTAAAGTAGAAGTTTTCGGTTTAGATCCATCGAAGGATTTGAAGAAACTGATCCCAAAGATCGGAGTAGTTTTCCAAAACGTCGAATACCAGTTGATAGGTCCTACTGTCATGGACGACATTGTTTTTACACCCATCAACATAGGGATGAGTGAAAAGGAAGCGATTAAAGTTGCAAACCACCTGCTAAAAGAGATTGAAATATCTCACTTGAAACATAAGGTTCCTCATTACTTAAGCGGTGGAGAGAAGAAGAAAGTAGCTATCGCCGGTGCTTTAGCACATAACCCTGAGTTATTGATAATGGATGAACCTTTTGCAGGGATAGACCATCAATCTAAAAAGAAGATAATAGAATTCTTAAAAAAGTTGAATAAAGAGAAAAACTTAACTATACTTTTTTCCACAAACCAAATAGATGTCGTTAAACTGTTGGCCAAAAGAGTTTATCTGATGGAAAAAGGTAGGATAAAACTGTTTTCTTCAACAAAAGAATTCTTCAGAAAAAAGATAAAATTAGAAGTTTGCGAACATTAACTCAAAAAGCCTGTAACGATAAGGTCTATTGCCTCCTCCTCAGTTAACCCTCTCGTCATCAAGTAGTTCAAAACATCTTCAGTTATTCTACCTATCGAAGCTTCATGAGTTAACGTAGCTTCTTTGTTCGCGTTTTCCAATGCAGGAATTAAAGTTATCCTTGAATCGTTCCTTAACATCAATCCTTGACAGTCCAGATGTCCTTTAGAAGGAGCGTTAGCAACCATTTTGGTGTAGCCTATTATCTCACTCTTTTTGTCTGAGACTACGCGTAATTTGGAAACAGCATCCGCGTTCTTTCCGTTGAGGTATGTCGTTTCATGAAGTTCAACGTATGAGTTGTTAGCTTTCACAGCCACCTCTATCCTTACCTTCGCATTTTCTTTCAGCTCAAAAACGTTTTTGGAAACAAACCTTTTAGGCGGGTTCAAGCTTTTGAATTTGTAATCTAGCATAGAGTTTTCTTCCAGAATAAAGTAGTACGTAGGCTCCACAACATCTTCAGATCCCCATGATTGTGTGGAAAGAAGTTCCATTTTAGAACCTTTCTTCAGAATTATTTTTCCAAGAGCGTTATGCCTTCCATGAAGGTCAAAAGAAGAGGCATTACATATAGAGTAAGATTTTACTTTAATACCTTCTTCGATCACCACAAGGTTCATCATATTTTGCTCAACGTTTTCACTACTTATAGTCACACACGTAGAAATTGGAAACGGAATTTGCTTTGTTACCCATACGAAAAATCCTTCATCCGGTTTTTTTCCGAAGTATTCTCTACTCCATTCAAACTTTTCCCAGGCTTTTTGGCTAGGTAAAATCACTACTCCTTCCTTCCGCAAAATTTCTTCAACTCGATGATCTATTTGGAGATACTTCGCATTCTCTACACTTTTCATACCCATACCTCCCGATAGTGCCCCAGACTTTTTCCCAATCGTCTGACTCGCATACAATCTTTCCCTCTATCATTATGGCAACTCTGTGAGGCTTGATCCATCTTAAAATGCTACCACGATGTGTGATGAGAATGACAGATGTACCATCTACAAAGTTTTCTTTGATGATTTTAGTCACTAGTTTAAGCTTTTGAATGTCTAGTCCAGAATCTATTTCGTCGAATATCACAACTTTTGGATTCATAGCTATCAGTTGTAGAAGCTCTGAAATCTTTCTCTCTCCACCAGAAAACCCGACGTTTACTTCTCTTCCCAACAGCCTACTGAAGCCGTCCAACCCAAGAGGAGATAGCTCTATTCTTCGTGTTTGAATTCTTCTTAATAAATCTTTCAATTTAACGTTTCTCACTTGAGGTGGGTGTTGAAAAGCCAAAGAAATCCCAAGCTTTGCCCTTTCAAACGTCTTAAGATGTGTTATCTCTAACCCTTCGAAGAAAATTTTTCCCTTCTCCACTTTGAACTCTGGAAGACCCATGATAGTATAAGCCAGCGTGCTTTTTCCACTAGCGTTCGGTCCAAGAAGAGCGATGACTTCTCCTTTCTTAACAGATAGATTCACGCCTTTTAAAATCTTTTTCGAGTCTGCTTTGACATGAAGGTCTTGGATTTTTAATACTTCCATAACAATGTTATATAAAACCTTTTAGTTTTAAATATTTTCCAACTTTCATCCAATCTTCTCTTAAAGTTTCTTTTAACCCTGGATTATAAAGAGCTGTCGCCGGATGATACATTGGTATTATCGTTAGCTCGCCGACTAAAGTTGAAACCTTGAAGATTTGGGCATGGATTTTACTTATACTATGCTTATGCTTTTGAAGCCCAAACTTCTCAAAGATAAAATCCGTGGCAACGTTGCCTAAAGTTATTATAACTCTAGGTTTTATTATCTCTATCTGACGTTCAAGGTAGGGAGAGCAAGCCCTTATCTGCTCTTCCGCAACTTTGTTTTGCGGTAGAAAGCACTTCATAACGTTCGTTATGTAAACGCCCTCCCTCTTCATGCCTGCGAGTTTCAAAAGTTTATTCAGAAACTTTCCAGCAGCCCCAACAAATGGCCTACCTTCAGCGTCTTCTTGTTTACCAGGCCCCAAGCCTATGAGCATAATCTTTGAGTTTGGATCACCCTCTCCTAACACTGGATTTTTTCTCGTTTTCCACAACGAGCATTTTTTACAGACTTTTATCTCTTCAAAAATTTTCTCCAACAAAATCTCCTTTCTCATGATCAATCATCCACGATCGAAATTTCTTTTAGTACAATCTTCTTTAAAGCTTTCTGAATGACTTTTAACTTCGTTTTCTTCTTCCTTTCCATTTTGTTGATATCGCTCCCCAGCTGAGAAACTTTAGAACTGATGTTTCTCATCTTTTTCTTCAATTCGTCGATCTCGAGTTTTACATCTCTTATGTTTGTTAATTTTTTAGTCTCAATACTTTCTAATTCAGAATTTATCTTTTCTAAAGATCCCATCAACTCCTTTCTTCTTCTAACGTAAGAATCAAACTCTCTAAGTATTTTTAACAGGTGAGAAACCTTTTGTTTCTCTTTCTCCCCTAGCTTTGAGACAGATTTATTCAGATAATCTGCGATGTCATTTATTTCTTCTTTACTTAAACTCCATACATCCGTTTCAATTTTCTTCCAAACGTTTTCCAGACTTTTAATCCCATGAATTGATTTCTTTACAACACGAGATGCTGAAAAAACAGAAGTTGTTATACCTTCTTCCAAAGCTTTGACCTTCTCCTCTATCCTTTTTTTCTCTTCATTCAGTCTCTCGACTTCAAACAATCTTTCTATTTTTTCTAACAACTCTTCTTTCCTTTTTAGTTCCTCCTCCAATCTATTCAAACTTTCAGATAATTTTTTTAACTCCATTCTTTTTTCTCCCATATGCTCTTCGATCATCTTAATTTCTTTAAAAACCTTCCAACAGAATTCGTAATCGTTTATCGTCGAGCATCTCTCGTCAGTAAACCTTCTTTTTACAAATTTCTTAAGTTTATTCAAATCTTTAGTCGTCCTCTCCATGAGCTTCGTAAACGTAACCCCACTCTTTTTCTCCATCACTCTTAGTTGAATGTTTTTAGGAACCTTCGCGATAGTTTCAAGCGTTTTAAAAACATCGTCATAAAATTTCATGAATTCTTGGAACGTCTCGCCTTTACAGGGTTGTACTTTTTCAAGCAATCTATAAACCATTCTGGAAAAATCTTTCTCCTCTTTTTCCATAGACAGAACATGCTCTCTCATCTTTTCCATATCTTTCATTATCCTTTGACACAATTCCATCCCTCTACCGTAACATTCCTTTAGATCATCGTTACTTTCTTTAATCTTCTTCAGCAAATCACTTAGTTCTTCAAACCTAACTCTATCTGGTAAACTCCTATCTTGTTTTCTTTTCAACAAAAAAGGAAAACTTAACTTAATCCGCATTCTCACACTTTTTGAAAAACTCTTCTATTTTATCTCCAAAAGAATCTTCTGGATAAGCACCAGTTATTCTTTCCACGACTTTCCCTTCACAAAAGAAAAGCATCGTAGGGATTGATTTAACTTCAAACATCTCTGCCAAAGACCTGTTCTTTTCTATGTTACAACGAAAAAACTTTACTTTTCCTTCATACTTTTTTGCATACTTTTCAAAAGTAGGAGCAAAAGCCAGGCAAGGGCCACACCATTTTGCCCAAAAATCTATTATTACTGGTAAATCCGAGTAAACAACCTCTTCCTCAAACTCGTCCATACTTATTTCGTCAACCATAGATTAAATAACGATGTTATTTATTTAAATTTCTTTAACACTCTATCTATTCATGGAAAAAATGTTCTGTGAAAAATTCGTTCCGAAAATCCTTCCAGCCGTAAGGGCTATAATGGCAAGCATATTGATCAACGAGTTTAACTTAACCCAAACTGAAACAGCAAAAAAGCTTGGCATAACTCAGCCTGCCGTTTCACAGTATTTGAAGGGACTGAGAGCTAGACACGTGAGAAAGATAATGAAGAATGAGAAGATAATGGGAAAGATAGAGGAAATAACGACCGAACTCGTAAACAAAAAGAACTTTAAAATGGAAAAAAGATTTTGTGAAATATGTGAACTAATTAGAGAGGAAAAGATTTTCTAACTCTTCAGTTTTCTCAAAAACCTTCTCATTTCTTCTATAAACAAATCAAGTGTGTGAAAAATCTTCTCTCTTCTTCGTGAAAAGTTCTTCATAAGAATGGAAAAAAGTTCCGCATAAATGGCCACTGTATGTTCTAGCGTTGAAAACCTTACTTCACCGAAACCTATCCTCAAAGGCATCCTAACAGGACCCGTCTTTTCATCCAGTCTTGAATAGAAGAAAGAGGATGAGACTCTAAAAAGGAAAGATAACATGAATACAGCAATTAAACTTCCAAATTCTGCTATAAGACCTCCAATAAACTTTCCTAGAACGAGTGATATCTGAGTCAAAAAGTTGTAACTTGTCGTAAAGTCCACAACTCTTTTTTTATCTAAAGTTTCTGAGAAATACGTAAAATGAGCGACGTCAAACCCAGCCCAAGACATGTTTCCTAGAATGGTAAATACGTATATCAACATCAAAGATGGAGAAAAAGCATAGACTAATGGGTAAAGGGAAATGAAAGTAAGAGTTGCTATCATAACCGCTTTTCTTCCTATAAAGTCCACCAAAAATCCCCATGGCTTGAATACCAATATCCTAACCACAGAACCTAGAATCGTTATCAAAGCTATATCGAACAACGTAGCGTGGAAGTGCTTTATTAACTGGACTGTAAAAAATACGCTAGTTAGTCCTAAAGCGAAGGATAAAACAATTCTAGCTTTTAGTAGTTTGTAGAATTTTGGATTTTCCCTCAAGAACTTGAAATTTATTCTGGTTTTTCTGAACCTTATTCGTAACCTAGGCAACCTTGGAGATATGCATTTTAAACATAGCATAGTCGAGCAGGCAATCAACCCAAAAAGAGTGCTAACAGAAAAGATAAAAGGAACGAACCCGTATTTGTTGAAAACAATCCCAGATACTAAAGTTGCTATTACCAAGCCTATTTTGTTGAATAAGTTTATCTTACTAACTATTCTTCCTCTAAGGTAGTTAGGAACAGAAGAAACGAAAATTTCCGTCCAAGAAATCGTCATCAGTGTGGAGAAGAAGGATTGGATGGAAAGGAATAGTATGAGTTGATAAGGATCCTTACTACTTCCTATGACAAACCACATTAATGACCAGAGTATAGTGGCTATAATCAAACTTTCTTCTTTTCTTTTCGTTTTGACCACAACTACCATGAAAAATAGCTGTGAAATTAATCCAACCAACGTAACCAAACTTGACATGCTCCCTAGGAGAAAATTAGAAGCACCCAAGACTAGTGCAAAGACTGGCAAGAAGGGGTTTATCATTTCTTGACTTAGAGATTTAAAAAATTCAAACCAATAAAGCCTTTTTATTTCTGGTCTGTTTTCCATGGTGTATTAGTTTAAAATAAAAGCATTACTTAAAGTTATTTCGTGTTATACGTATAACATATTCTTCTCAACCAAAATACATTTTTAATTCAACTGGACAAATTATCCAACGTGAAAAGTTCATTAGCCAGACAAACACAGCAAGGACAGAAAGAAACTCAAATCTTGATTCTAAACCAGAACCTTACAATACTCTCCCAAACCAAGCTAGTTCTGCTTACTCTTCTTTTTACGGTTGCTGGAATAGTAGGCAGGGTTGCGTTCCAATTCGTCCCTAGCGTAGAACCTTTGACACCCATCTCAATCTTCTTAGGCTTCTTTTTAGGCCCTCTTTCAGGATTTTTTTCTGGAACAGTGGGATTTTACATCTCTAACTACTTTGTATGGGGAGGCCAAGGTCTTTGGACGGTTTTTCAATCGTTAGGTGTTGGGCTAGCAGGATTTTTATCAGGTCTTTTAGGTCGTCTGAGTAAGAGTAAATACTTGTTTTTGATTAGTCTAATAATAGGCTCTTTCGCTTACGAAGTCATTGTAACGATTCCTATGGCGTTTATTTTTTCTCCTTTTTCGCCACTCCTATATATAGTCACAAGCATTCCGTTTTCTATAATCCATACAGTTACAAACATTGGGTTTGGCGTTTTACTTTATGCTTTCTCCGATGAACTAAGAAAATGGAGGTTCGATAGAATTGAAAGGAAAATACTTGCTATTAGGAATTTCGATCCTACTACTAACGATGGTATTCTTAGGATCACAATATTCCACAAAAAATCAAAAGAGTAAGGATGTGTTCCTTTATCATAACCTAACCGTGAATTTTGGTAGTCATAAAGCATCAACACTCATCAAAACAGAAAACGTATCCACCGTCTTTGACGTATTGAGCTCTGTTTACACAATCAAGTATAAAGACTATGGGGACATGGGAATCTTTTTAACTTCCATAAACAACGTAAGCCAGAACTCTTCACACTCATGGATTTACTTCGTCAACGGAAAGTTAGCAGATAAGGCTGCTGATAAATACATACTTTTTAGAAATTCAACGATAGAGTGGAAATACATGAAGAACAATGATATAATGAAACTTTTTTCAAACGAGTGAGAGAGCTGCCATTAAAGTAGCCTCTTCAGCCTTATTCTTCTGCTTGGCAAACCCTATTATGACAACATCACAATCATTCAGTTTGAAAAGTCTTTTGATTATCTCAGCTAGATTTTCATTCGCAACTTCACCAGTCCCAGGAAAAATAAGCTTTCCATCTTTTACTATCAACGTGATCGCACCTTCTCCCCCGATTTTTATAGCCTCGTCTCTCTGCTCGATACCCATTTTAACTTTTTTACACGCCTTCCTCACAACAGTTACAAAACTCCTCTTTCCTAAACCATAATCTTTCATAGTTATTTCAACTGGCTTTTCCATCACTTTCAAAATCTTCTGAACTATTTTTCTTCCCTCCTCTGTCAGCTTATGCCCTTTTTTCGTTGAACTAATCCATCCAACTTCTTTTAATCGTTTAAACAGAGTTTTCACAGAAGCCTCTCCTATGCCAAGAGTCTCACAAATCCTTTTCCTACCTACGTGTTCATCAAGGAGAAAGAGAACACGAATTACATGGGAAACGTTAAACCCAGATCTCTTATCTATCAGACTTTCAAGTTGTTTTTTCATCAATAAAAAATTGTAAGCGATTCAACTTTAGCGTTTTGTGTACGTTATTATAACTTTAGGTATGAAATCTATGACATCGCTTGCCATCAAACCTTCCCCATAGATTTTTGATGCCAACTCACCAGCTTTTCCAGAGATGAAAGCTCCTACTGATGCTGCTATCAACGGATCGCAATCCCTTGTCAACAAAGCCCCACAAATACCAGCCAGAACGTCTCCCAGACCTCCTTTCGTCATGTACGGAGTTCCCGTTTTATTCAGAATAACTTTTTTCCCATCAGAAATTACATCCACATGACCTTTCAGCAATACAGTTACCCCTAACTTCTTCGCAAATTCTTTAACCACTTTTACCCTATGTGCTATTTCATCCTTTACTCTTATCCCACTAAGGATGTAGAATTCATGAGCGTGTGGCGTCAAGATAAAATTCTTGTTTTTTATCACATCAAGGTTTTCTGATACTGCATGAATAGCATCAGCATCTATAACACCTGGCTTTGTTACCGAGCTCAGCCACTTTACAACAGCTTTTTTTGTTTCTTTCTCTCTTCCCAACCCACCACCTATAACGAAAGCCGTCGTTTTTTCAGCAATCTTAAGAATCTCTCTTAGATGTGATGGTCTTAAGAAATCTCCTTCCAACGGATACGCTATCATATCTGGCTTAAAAGAAGAGATTATATTAGCAGCTCTTTCCGGAGCCACGACCGTAACCAAATCCACTCCAGACCTATAGGCGGCCATTGCGTTAAAAGATGGTGATCCAGAATATTGTTTACTTCCGCCTATGACAAGCAGATGACCAAAATTGTACTTGTGTGCCCATTCGTTTCGCTTTTTGTAAACTTTCCTTAGCATCGAAGGTTTCGTTTCAATCATTCTTACCCCAGTAAGGATTCTTTAAGAATTTGAATATGGAGAATGCAACTGCTTCTCCTTCGTAAACAGCTTTAGAGATTCTTTTGATCCCAGGAGTTATGTCGCCTATCGCAAACACTCCTGGTATATTCGTCATAAAATCTTTGTTGACTTTTACGAAATTCCCCTCCATCTCAATTCCTAATCTTTGGAAGAATTCCTTTTTCAAAACGCTACCTATAAAAATAAAAACGTTGTCCACCTCCAACTCAAACTCTTCTCCTGTTTTGTTGTTGAATAGTATAACCTCTTCTACCTTCTTATTGCCGACGAACTCTTTAACTTCTGTGTTCCAAAAGATTTTTGCGTTAGTTTTGAACAACCTTTCTTGATTTTTGACCATCGCCCTGAATTCATCCCTTCTATGAGCAACGTACACTTCGGCTCCGTTTAAAGATAAAGCCGTCGCGTTTTCTACAGCACTATCACCTCCACCGACTACCAATACCTTTTTTCCTCTGTAACCTTCAGGATCTTTAAGGTAATAATAAATTCCCTCCAAATCTTCTCCTTTTACATTCAGATGTCTTGGTGTTCCTATTATGCCAGTGGCAAGAACTACAGTCTTTCCTTTGTAAGAATTCTTGGTAGTGATAACTTCAAACCCTTCATCTAATTTTTTGATATCCAACGCCTCTTCTCCTTCTATTATCTCAACACCATTTTTCCTTGCGTGCTCAACAAAAATCTCCGCCAATTCTTTTCCACTAACCTCATAAAAACCGAAGTAATCGACTTTCTTCCAAGGATAAGCTTGTATCAGAGCACCACCGGCTTGTGTATCATCTATAACCACAGAAGTTAACTTAAGGAATGATGTGTTAACGGCTGCAGACAATCCTGCTGGTCCAGCTCCTATGATCACGATATCGTACATGTTTAAAATTTATCAAGTGTTTCCTAATAATAGTTATTGAGGTGGTAGAATGGCTGTTAGAGTTGTTGTAAACGGAATAGGTGTCATAGGAAAGAGGATTGCTCATGCAGTCAGATTACAAGATGATATGAATTTGGTTGGGATTTCTGATGTCACAGCAACTTCCACGCTAAGGACTGTTCTTGAACCAGATGGTCCTCTGTACAAAACCGACCTCTATTGCTCAGACCCAAACAGAATAGAGGAAATGAGAAACGCTGGTATGTACGTTAAGGGAACGTTGGAAGAACTTTTACAAGATGGAAAAGTTGATGTCGTGGTAGATGCAACACCCAAAGGAATTGGAGCAAAAAACAAAGAGTTGTACAAAAAGTATGGTGTTAAAGCAATCTTTCAAGGAGGAGAAAAAGCTGATGTGGCAGACATGACTTTCAACTCTTTCGTAAACTTTGATGAAGCCAAAGACAAGCAATTTGTAAGAGTTCCATCATGCAACACAACTGCTCTCATAAGAACGTTGTGGACTTTAAGCCAGTTATGTGAGATAGAGGAAGCTGTTGTAGCTTTGGTAAGGAGAGCCGCTGACCCTGTAAATCCGAGAAAGGGTCCTATTAATGCAATCGTGCCTAACATGGACGTCCCATCACACCATGGACCAGACGTCAAAACCGTTCTCAAAGATTTGAACATCAAAACGTTAGCAGTAGTTGTACCTACAACACTAGCACATACACACGTAATTCATGTGGAAAGTAAAAACCCGCCTAAAAAGGAAGAAATCTTAGAAGCTTTCGCTAAAACACCACGCATTTTGACGTTCAAGGCAAGCCATGGCTATACATCTACAGCAGAGATAATAGAACACTTCAGAGACATTTTAAGGCCGAGGTATGACATGTATGAAGTCGCTGTGTGGGAGGAAAGCATCAACGTTATGGAAGATGACATCTTCTGGGCACAAGCTGTGCATTCAGAAGCCATAGTCATACCAGAGAACATCGATGCAATAAGAGCCATGTTCGGCTTAGCAAAAGACAACTGGGAATCTATAAAAAAGACGAACAAAACGATGGGCATCTACTAGCTTTCTTTTTCTTTTTAATAGAAATTTTACGACTCTTTATCACAAAGTAGGATAAAGTAGGAAAAGTTTATAAGGAGAAAATTTTAATCTAAAATAGATGCCAGAAAAATCGCATATCCAGCTTTACTACTTCTACAAGGTGGTTTAATGAAATTGCCAACTATAGATGATTATAACTTTAAAGGAAAAGCAACGATTCTACGTGTTGACATAAACTCGCCGATCAACGGGCATGGAAGGTTGGTAGTAACAGAAAGATTCTATGCTTCTGCAGAAACGATAAAAGAACTCAGCAAAAAGGGTGCAAAACTAGTAGTTCTTTCACATCAAGGAAGGAAAGGAAAAAAAGATTTCATATCGCTCAGAAAGCATGCAAAAGTTTTAGAAAAATTAGTGGGTAAAAAGGTAAAGTTCGTTAACGACATCGTAGGGAAAAAGGCTAAGAATGCCATAAAAAACCTTCGAGATGGAGAAATTCTCTTACTCGATAACGTAAGATTCTTAGAAGATGAAACTCTTAACAAACCACCTGAAGAGCATGCGAAAAGCACGATAGTTAAAGAGCTCGCACCACTTGCAGATGTTTTCGTCAACGATGCTTTTTCAGCTGCGCACAGAAGCCACGCAAGCATAGTCGGTTTTACAGCAGTACTACCTTCCTTCGCTGGAAGAACTATGGAGAAAGAAGTAAGGGCACTCTCTAAGCTTATGTGGAGGTTGAAGATATCAAAAAGGGATGTCTTCATACTTGGTGGGGCTAAACCAGAAGATCCTATAAAAATCATGAAACATATGCTTGAAGAAAATGGGTACATAGATAGAATACTTACATGCGGGGTGTTGGGCGAACTCTTCCTGGTGGCTCAAGGTTATGATTTGGGAAGAACTACTATTTCATACTTGAAAAAGGCAGGATACCTCGAGTACTTAGATGACGTTAAAAAGCTTTGGAAGAAACATTCAGACAGAATAGAAGCACCGATAGATGTAGCCGTAGATAAAAACGGAAAGAGAGTTGAGTTAACGATAGATCAACTTCCAACGAAGTATTTGATACAAGACATTGGAATAAAGACTGCTGTGAAATACGTTGGTGAAATAAACGGGTCTAAGAATGCCATCCTAAAAGGACCTGCAGGTGTCTTTGAGAAAGAAGGGTTTGAAATAGGAACGAGGATTATATTCGAAGGGGTTGCGAACTCACCTTGTTTCTCTCTTGCCGGGGGTGGACACACACTTTCAGTCCTACAGAAATTCAACGTAGATAAATCAAAGTTCTCCCATGTAAGCATCGGAGGTGGAGCCCTAATAACTTATCTCTCTGGGAAACCGATGCCAGGAATAGAAGCTTTACTTAAGCATTAACCAACGCTTTTGCCATCTTTTCTAAAACTTTTTTCGGGTCTTTTGCTTTAACGAAAGCCGAAGCCAAAAGAACACCACTCGTTCCCAGCTCTACAGCCAATCTCACATCATCAGCCGTCGTTATCCCAGCACCACACAGAGGTATTATGCCTTTACCATGAGTTTTTATTAGTTTAGAAAATTTCTCAACGACTTCTGGTTTTACTTTAGAAACCGCTCTACCACTCCCTATCAACTCTGGAGGCTCATAAGCGATAAAGTTTGGTTTGTATTTTACAACTAATTTCGCAAACTTGATGTTTGGAACACAAACGACAGACAAAAGACCGTTTTTTCTCATGATCTTCACCGATTGTTTTATCTCATCGACCTTCATCCTTTTTTCAGAATGGTTGATTAGACTTCCTATGGCGCCGCTATCTTTTATCGTTTCTGCAAGCGAATGACCTGTATGAGCACCAGGAGTTATAGGATCTACATGTTGAGCAAAAACTGGTATGTCAACAGAGGTTGCGATAAGCCTTACATCATAGAATTGAGGTACTACAGCTATCGTTACTCCATACTTTTTAGAAATTTTTTCAACTATCTTAGCCAACCTTAAACCTTTTTTACCAATCGATTGAGGATACGTTTTAAAGTTTATCATTATAATGGGTAACGATAAAACCTGCTTCATGTTATAGATTTTTGTAATTGCTACGACTTATACTTTAAAAAATTTTGTCAACAATGCTGCTCCGTAGGCTGCAGAATCATACCTTCCAACCACAATTTTCGGCTCAGAAACCATCAATCTTTTTCTCATTTCTTTCAAAGCAGGAGGTAGTAAAAACTTTTTGGATTTAGAAATCCCACCACCGATGACTATTATCTCAGGATTCAGTATGTTTGCTATGTTAGCAAGCCCTACACCCAAATAGCTTCCGATTTTTTCGAAAATTAAAAGAGCCTTTTTGTTTCCTTGATTAGCAAGGTTAAACACTTCTAACGGAGGAAGAGATCTTCCAAAAATCCGTTTACTCTCTATTTTAAAACCTTTTTCAGAAACGTACATTTCCCAACAACCTCTGTTTCCACAGGTGCATTTTCTTCCGTTGACAAAAATAGTCATATGCCCAAATTCTCCAACATCTCTTTTTCCATGGTATATCTTTCCGTCTATTACGATTCCTCCTCCTAAACCACTTCCTATAGTTATCCCGACCAAAAACTTTTTCTTTCTCCTTATAGCTTCTCCGTACGCAAAACAATTTGCGTCGTTCTCCACTACCACAGCTTTGTTCCATTTCTTTTCTATCTCTTTTTTCAAGTCAAATCCGTTAAGAGAAGGTAAGTTTGGTGTTTTTAAAATCTTTCCTTTTTGATGTATACCTGGTATGTCTATTCCAACAGCCTTTTCACCCTTTCCCAATTGGTCTATGAGAGAATCTATTGCAGAAACTATTTCATCTTTCGTTTTACTCTTCAACGTGATTTTGACACGCCTTGTCACTTTCCCTTTTTTAACTTTCACGCCAAGAACTTTGTTTGCCCCCAAATCTATCCCAAGCATCTATGTAATTTTTATTAACCGTCGAATAAATATTGATAAAAACTAAAAATTTTATTATGAAAGAAAAAATTTCAATAACTTTAGACACTTCCCTTTTAAGCAAAGTGGACAATTTGATAGATGGTATAAACATAAGAAACAGATCTCAAGCTATAGAGTATTTGTTGAGGAAAGCTTTAGGGCAAAGAGAAGTAAACCATGCCATAATCTTAGCTGGCGGTGATATAAAAGAGTTAAAGTATGGGAATACTTATAAGCCGTTAGTAAAGGTGAACGGAAAAATTCTCATATTAAACACAATCCAGAAACTAAAAGAAGCTGGTGTGAAGAATGTTATAATAGCAGCAGGTCCTATCACAGATAAAATTTTCGAAGTTGTTGGAGACGGTTCAGAATACGGACTACGTGTGACTTACATAAAAGATGAAGGCTTAGGAACGGCTGGTGTAATCAAAAAATCTGAAAGATACTTAAACACACCGTTCTTTGTAGTCTTTGGTGACGAATATTTTGATTTCGACCTTTCGAAAATGGTAGAATTCCACCAATCCAACAAGGCGTTGGTAACGATGGCTATTTCAGTGACTTCACTAAACCATTCAAAGGATGCTGTGAAACTCATAGGAAACAAAGTCGTTGAATTCAAATATCCAGCAAAAAACGAAAAAACTTACCATGTCAATGCTGGCGTCTACTTGATGGAACCAGATGTCCTTTCACGTATACCTAACAAAGGTTCTTTGGAAAGGACTATCCTGCCTAAGTTAGCAAAAGAAGGAAAATTATTCGGTTTTGTTTTTTCAGGAGAGTGGAAGCACATAGGCTAAAGCTTTATTTCCCTTACTGGTAAATCTCTTACTTTTTTAAGGTATCTTTCTATTTCTCTTCTCGTTGGCAATCCTTCATGCCCTCCGACAACATTACTCCTGACATGAAATGCAGCCGCGACGGAGGCGTAATTCAGTATTTTTTTAATGTCCATGCCAGTTTTCAGTCCATACAGAAACCATGCGGCCGCAACATCCCCAGCCCCAGTCGTGTTCTTTACGTCTCTGACTTTGTAAGAGCCTATTTTATACGCTTTCCCATCGAACAAAGCAACAATACCATCTTTACCTCTAGTTATGAAAGCCTGTAAACCGATTTTTTTGAACATCTTGAGCACAGAAATTAAATCATTCTTTTTTGTTAAAATCATCGCTTCCTCTTCGTTCAACGAAACCGCGTTAGATATTTTTAGAATTTTCAAAGTCTCTTTCGGAAACACACTTATCATCGTTTTGCTTGGAGCGAAGAATATTTTAACGGAATCTTTTATCTTTTTTACCAAGTACATCATAGCTTCTATTGCAGCCTTGCTCGTAAAACTCGTCAAATCTATCCATTCAGCAGACATGACATATTCAAGTTTCTTCTCGACATCTTTCTTTGTAAGAAAATCAGAAGCCCCATGGTCGACGACAAGAGCATGGTCTTTTAAACCTTTTGATGAGACTATTATGGACTTTCCAGCTTCTAAGCCTCTTTCCCTTAGTATACCACTCGTATCGATACCAAATGAACTTAAATCGTCTATTAAAAACTGGGAAAGAGTGTCATAACCTAATTTAGTAAAATATCCGCATTTTAATCCGAGCTTTGAAAGATAAGCTATTGTATTGCCAGAAGACCCGCCACCTCTCATTACAACTCTTGACAACGTTTTGCCTGTTGGAAGAGCTATAAAAGTTTCTTTCTTCCAGTAGGACATTTCGATGATGAGATAAGGTGAATCCGTAAAGAAGTCTACGACTAAGGAACCAACACCTACTACGTCAAACCTTTTCATTCATTCACCTTTTATAACTCTTTTTACGACTTGTTTTAGAACTTCTATGGGATTTTCCCTCATCCAAACGTTCCTTCCCACAGCCAAACCACTTGCTCCAGCTTCCATTACAGTTTCAACTTTTTTAAGGAAATCCTCAACAGTTTTTGTCTTTAATCCACCAGCACAAACCAGTGGAACGAAACAATCTTTCACAACTTTGGAAAAACTCTTTTTATCGCCTGTATAGTAAGTCTTGACGACATCTACTCCTAATTCTGCACCCAACCTTGCAGCGTACCTCACGTACTTTTCTTCTGTTGTTTTTTTGTCTTTTACACGAGGGTACATGAAAGTGAACAAAGGAAGGCCTCTTTCATAACACTCCTTCTTTACTTCTGCCAAGTTTCTTAACATCTTATGCTCATACGTTGCACCGACATAAACAGTCATAGCTATGCCATCTGCTCCAACTCTTTCAGCCTCTTCCACAGTCGTGACTATTTCTTGCACCATAGTAGGGGTTAAGCTCGTTCTTCCTGTAATCTTAACTATCACCGGCAATTCTGGATAGAATTGCTTTACCAGTTTGGCAGAACCGGCATGTAGAATCACACCTTTTGCACCGCCAGAAACAGCTATTTCAGCAATCCTTAGAGGCGTTAAGTCTACACCTTCATAGTTATGTGGGCCATGCTCGACAGCATGGTCAAAAACCAACAAAACTGTTTTCCCGTCTTTAGAAAAAAATTTCTTCAGACGCTTACGCTTTTTTTTAAGAGGATCCATAATATTCACTAATAGAAATTATTGATTGATGGTAAGAAATATATAAGGAGGGGGAGTTTGAAGTTCGTAAAATTTCTCAAAGACATAATAAAAGATGACATACCAGAAGTTGGAGGTAAAGGAGCAAATTTGGGTGAGATGTATAACGCTGGTTTACCTGTGCCAAACGCTTTCATAGTCACTGCTCAAGCTTACAAGCACTTTTTGGACGTTACTCGTATAAGGAGTAAGATATTTAGCATACTTGAAACTATAGATTACAGCAATCCAAAGGACTTAGAGGAAAAAACTGCAAGCATAAGAAAGCTCATAGAGGAAACTGAGATGCCACAAGAAATCAAGGAAGAAATAGTTAAAGCCTACAAACAACTCTCACAAGAATTTGGAAAAGAAGAGGAATGGGTCGCAATCCGTAGTTCAGCCACAGCTGAGGATTTACCTAGCATAGCTGGAGACGAATTTGTATTAGTTAGGATTAACGGCGTTGTTAGACATCTTACGATGGACGAACTCTGGGAAAAGTTTAATAGTGAAGACTGTATACTTGAAGTCCCTTCGATGGAAAATGGAAGAGTTGTTTGGAAGAGAGTTAAAGAAGTTTATAGACATCCTTGCAACGATAAACTTTATGAGATAATGACTAAAAGTGGAAGAAGAGTTGTTGTTTCTCCGAACCATTCGTTAATAATTTTAGATGAAAAATCGTTTAAGCCAAAAGTTCTTCAAAAAACAAAGGATGCAATAGGTAAAAAAGTTAGAGTTCCCGTAACCAGAAGGTTAGAATTAAAACCACTTAATCGTAAGAAGCTTAAAGAGTTACTTCCAGTAAACATGGATAACTTAAACTTGGATGAAGATTTCTTCTACTTTTTTGGTATCTTTGCCGCCGACGGAACGGTAGACAAGCACTCAAGGTCCATCATCCTATCAGTTTTCGATCAATCCGTTGTCGAAAGGATTAAAACGTTTGCTAAAAAACTTGGAATAAGGGTTAGCACTACTAAAAAAGATGAGTTAAGGCTATACTCCAAAAAGTTAGTGGAATTGCTTGAAAATATCGCAGTAAAGGATAGCGGCAAAAAAGGTAAGGGTAGGTACGTTAAACTAGTTCCAGACATAGTCTTTAATGCAGAAAAGAAGTTCATAGCAGAATTTGTCAAAGGTTGTTTTGATGGGGACGGTACCGTTGAAAGTACCAACGTATCCTTTTACAACACATCTAAACGCTTGATCTCTGGTCTAACTAAGCTTTTAGAAGTGCTCGGAATAGACTTTTACATAAGGAGAAAGGGAAAGAGTTTAACTATAAAGATACTTACTAGAGACACTCAGAAGTTTTTAAGGATTGTAGGGTTTGAAAATAGAAGAAAATTCGAGAAGGCTAAAAGAATAGCAAAAGAATTTGGAAGTCGTGAGAGACATCATGATTTCATATACACACTACCTTTTCCAACGTCTCACGTTAGGAAAATCTTGGAAGAGAGGCTTCAAAAAAGAAAGGTAAAAGTCTACTTATGCCCATACTGCAAAAACAAGGTTGAAAAATCTAGCCACTATAAGGGTAGAGAAAGATTTTATTGTAGGAACTGTCATAAAACATTCTACAGCAACGAGGTAATAGTTAAAGAGGAACTGAAGTACGTAGGTTATGATGAACTTGGAAGGTTTTTGGAAGGAATGATTCCTTGGAATAAGGGAATCGTTAACGATGTTTTTGGTATTAAAAAATTGCAAAAAGTTCTAAGTGAAAAGTACGGAATTTCCTTAAGCGAAATAGTTCCTGAGGAAATTTACTGGGATGAGGTAAAAGGTATTAAGGAAAGAGAATACAGTGGTTATGTTTATGATTTCTTCGTTCCAGGCGTCGAAAACTTCGCTGCGGGAACTGGAGGCATCATAACGCATAATTCAGCAAGCTTCGCTGGTCAACAGCTAACTTTACTAAACGTGAAAGGAGCAGAACAAGTGGTCGAGGGTGTTAAAAAATGTTGGGCTAGCCTTTTTACTGCAAGAGCAACCTTCTACAGACACCAGAAAGGTTTTTCCCATGAAAAAGTTTTAATAGCAGTACCTGTGCAAAAGCAGCTTGGTGCCTTAAGCAAAGAAGATTACTTGGCTGGTAAATACAAAGCCGGTGTTGGGTTTACCATACACCCTTCTACGGGCGATAAAACCAAGATTCTGATAGAAGGTTCATGGGGGCAGGGAGAAAGCGTTGTCAGTGGGTCTGTAAATCCAGATACTTATGTACTGGATAAGGAAACGGGTAAAGTAGTAGAGAAGCATGTAGGAGATAAGCTTACGATGCGGTACACAGATCTAGAAAAGGGCGGACTCGTTGAAATATCAGTCCCGAAGGAATTACAAAAAATCGAATGTTTAACGGAAGATGAGCTCCATCAACTCTGGGGATTAGCAAAGAAGTTAGAAGAACATTATGGCTTCCCTCAGGATTTCGAATGGGCAAGCGAGTATGGAAAAGTTTTCTTACTACAAACACGTCCTGTAACCGTGTTCTACGAAAAAAGGAGAGAGGAAGAAAAGTTGAAGATAAAACCTTTAGTAAAAGGTTTGACAGCATCTCCGGGAGCTGCTGTAGGTAGAGTTATCGTCGCAAAAACTTTACAAGAAGCAGAAAAACTAGAAAAGGGAGACGTACTCGTTACTACTATGACCAATCCTGATTGGGTTCCTTACATGAAAATAGCTTCAGCTATCATAACTGATGAAGGTGGCATAACATGTCACGCTGCAATAGTTAGTAGAGAACTCGGTATACCATGCATCGTAGGAACTGAGAACGCAACGAAAGTTTTAAAAGATGGTCAAGTCGTTACTGTTGATGCTACGAACGGGGTTGTCTATCCCGGCAAAATAGAGGACATCATTGAAAGAGAAAAGAAGGAAGAATTAAGCCCTGAAGAAATAGAAGCAATAAAGAAACTCAAAACTAAAACAAAGGTTCTTATGAACTTAGGTGTGCCAGAGAAGATAGAGGACTACAAAGATTTGCCTTTCGAAGGCATAGGTTTGATGAGAATAGAATTCATAATAGCGACTTACATCGGAGAGCATCCGAATTATTTGTTAGAAATAGGCCAAGAGCAAAAGTATGTTGATAAACTAGCTGAAGGCATAGCAATGGTCGCCAAAGCAATATACCCACGTTTTGTTGTTGTAAGGTTTAGCGACTTCAAAACGAACGAGTACAGACTTCTCAAAGGTGGAAAAAAGTATGAGCCAGAAGAGGATAACCCAATGCTAGGTTGGAGAGGAGTAAGCCGTTACATCTCTCCAGAGTTCGAGAAGGCGTTTAGACTTGAATGTAAGGCGATAAAGAAAGTCAGAGATGAGATGGGTCTGGATAACGTATGGGTGATGCTTCCTTTTGTAAGAACCACTTGGGAAGTTGAAAAAGTTCTGAAGATAATGGAAGAAGAAGGACTCAGGCGTGGAGAGAAAAACTTTAAAGTATGGTTGATGGCAGAAGTGCCAAGCATAGTTTTCTTGGCAGAGGAATTTGCAAAACTTTGCGACGGGTTTAGTATAGGTAGTAACGATTTAACACAGCTCGTATTAGGAATAGACAGAGATTCTGGTTTGCTCGGAAAGATGGGTTACTTTGACGAAAGAAATCCGGCCGTTTTGAAGGCAATAAAGATGTTGATAGAAAAAGCACACGATGCAGGCGTAACAGTTTCCATCTGCGGACAGGCACCGAGCACGTACCCAGAAATAACAGAATTCCTCATAAAAGAAGGAATAGACAGCATTTCAGTCAACCCAGACGTTGTTCTTAAAACAAGAAAACTCGTTTATGAAACGGAAAAGAAGATTTGCTCATCTTAATCTTTCACTTATTTAATTTTTCTATTTCAACATCATGGATTACGATGGATGGATAAGTAACTTCCTCTTTTAGTAAGTACTCTATGTCACTCAGTTCTTTTACGACCTGTGCTTTCGTCGAGACCTGTGTTTCAGGTTTAATCTTCCTTTCTACACCTCTTTTTTGGATTTTTGGTTTTTTCAAAACTTTTCTAACCTTTTCCTTTCTTGGTTTCGTAACTTCTCTTTTTATTCTGTCCGCATACACTCTAAGCTTTATGTCAGACAATGCGGTTATCAAGCTTATGAAGCCGTCGTGTGGAGTAGAGAATGGTGAGAAGTATTTATGAACGTCGCCATCATTCCACCATTTTGTACACATGTAGTAGAGATGATCACTCTGCAAAAGCAACCTCCATAATCTTATGAGGTACTTATTACCGCTCTCCTTTACAGGCTTTTCGAGCTTTTTCAATTCTTCAAATGCCATCTGTTGCATGCTATTTCCCAACCAAGCTGAAGTATCTCTTTCCATATCGGCCCAAGAGATTGCAGACCAGCCGGGGACGTCAAACTCTCCTACCGGTTCAAACTTTTTAACGACCTCAGAAGGAGTTAGAAACTCCAAATTCTCCCATTCGAATATTTTCCACGGCAAAGCTTTCAAAAACCAGAATATTCCACTCTCTTCTGGATGATGTTCTCCGAACGTTTCATAATCCATAAAGATGTTTATTACCTGTCCTTCCGTTGCAGACAACCATATCGCATACTTTTCAGCAGTAAGCGGCCATTGGTCCCACCATTTAGCAGAGAATCTATATCCTATGTCATCGCTTAATCGATAAT
Source organism: Candidatus Aenigmatarchaeota archaeon (assembly GCA_021161745.1). GTDB lineage: Archaea > Aenigmatarchaeota > Aenigmatarchaeia > CG10238-14 > JAGHAA01 > JAGHAA01. Next base: position 2,876 of record JAGHAA010000024.1, on the reverse strand, counting down.
TTCTTAATAAAACTCTTATTCGATTCTTCAGTGGAGCATCTTTTTCCTGAGCTAAACCTCTTACATAGACATAATTCGGAGATCTCCAACCAAGGATTTTCTCTGTTCCTTCAGTAAATATTGCTTTAAAGCCCAAATCCTCTACAGTTTTTGCTATTAAGTTGTTGTATATCATCTCGGTATTCATAAAGATCTTTGGTTTAACACCGAGCAAATCTTTCATCAGTTGGGTTTGCATCTCTATCTGCTCTATAAACTCAGAATGGTCATCAAAAAGACTTGCGAGAGAATGATAGTAAGTGCTACCGAGTATTTCAACTCTTTTGGATCGAGCCAGTTGTTTTATCAAATCAAGAAGGTCTGGATGCCACTTCTCGCATTGTTCTATCCAAACACCAGAAAAATTAAAAGAAAATTTAAATTCTTTTTTTTGACCTTTAAACGTATCCACTAATTCTGCAAGAATCTTAGTAGCAGGCCAATAGCATTTATTAGCAGCTCTATCGAAAACGAATTTGTTTAACCCGTTGTTTATGTAGTGATCAAAAAGTTCTTCGTCCTTTAAACCTTCTGAACCAGTAGGATAGTGCTTCAATCTTAATGGTTGATGAACTTCAAAATTAAGGGTAATCGCAGGCATTTAAACACCTTATTCTTCATTTCCATCAGCGAATAAATAAATTTAACCAAGGTAGTATATACTCCTACCCGTTTTAGGGTTGAATAGTAATTTTCTAAAGGTGTTTATTCTTTTTAAGATAGCTGTCAAACTACTTTTGCTCAAAACTTTGTCGATTAAAAGAGATACGCCAGAAAAGTTTGGATTATGGACGTATTTCAGCATGCCTCTTTTACTGTCGTAAAACACGTGGAATGGAAATCCTTTGTTTTTAACAACAGAATAATCATGGCCAGCATCCTTTGGAACTATGCCTAGCACTACACAATCTTCTTTTCCTGCTATTAGGCGGTGAAAGAATTTAGGATGTATGAATATGTATGATCTCTCAGGCAGTGATAAAACCAAAGTTTCTCTAGAAGTCTCATCGTAAAGTTCTATCATACATTCATTCTTCAAAACAAAGTAGAGCTCTCCTCTATTCTCCTCGTGCTTATGACCATAAGTGCATATTAGCTCGCCCGAAGCTCGACCAGATAAAGTTCCCGACCTTAAAAGTGTTATGTCGAAATGCATACCCGTTTTTTCAGACAGACGTTTAAAGTATTCCAATGATTCACCTAGCTTATAAACTAGGTAGATAGTCTTATCTCGTTTTTTTGCAGATTTAAATGCATAAGGGTCAAGAACCACTTTATCTTTTACCATTTTTGAGAGTTTTCTCTCCCAGAAAACTATACGTTTTTGTTGAAATTTTAAGCTTATCTTTCGTTTCGTTTGCAAAATTTCAAAACCAAAACGATCCATAATATTCTTTTCTTTATGATGGAAAAATAAAGATTATGAAAAAATGTTTCTACGTTCCTTGGCTTCACATGCATCAACCTTTAATTTGGCAGGAAAGAAACGGAAGAGAAGTCCTTATCAGCAATCTTGAAAAAATGCTCACATCGAGCGATCAAAAAGAAAATTGGGATGGAAAGCTCATAGTAAGAGCTTACAAGAATCCTGCAAAGTATGTGTATCAACTCTCGAAAGACGGGTACGACCCCAAAGTTATGGTCGATTTTTCTGGAATACTTTTAGAATCTCTACACAAAATGAGAAAGCTACTAAAAACTTTGAAAGTCGAAAACGAGACTATCGGCGATATAATTTCACTTTACAAAAAAGTTTTGAAGAAATACCCCAACAATTTGGAATTCGCTGGAACAGCATACTCTCATTCCTACTTTCCTACAACACCTAAAGAAGATTGGGAACTCCAAATCATAGAATGGAAAAAAGTTTTCAAAAAGTTGTTCGGACAAAAAAGCTTAAAACGTGTCAAAGGTTTTTGGTTCCCAGAAATGGGAATTCCGGGTGAAAGAAATGGGTTAAAAGATTTAATCAGAATTCTAAGAGAGAATGGATATGAATGGGTTTTCCTACCACCGGAAGCTATCGAAGGATTCAAGTCTTTAAGTTTTGAAAAACAAATCGATATGTGTACAAAGCCTCACAAGCTTGTTGTAGGGAAAGAAGAAATAACTGCATTCATAAAAGTTCCTTACTACTTTATAGACCAACAGGCAGGTTGTGACGCTAAATGTGTTCTATCTAAATGTAAAGAAGCTCTTCGAATAGTTAAAGATGAAAGACCGTTAATAGTAGTTCCAGCATCTGATGGAGAAAACGGAAATGTTATGATGAATCAATTCTTCCCTGAAACGTTTGAACCATTTTTTAAGAGTAATTACAAAAACGTATCCTCCAAAACTCTTTCAGAATTTTTAGAGGATTCCCCAGATAAAAAAATGGATTGTATAAAGATAAAAGATGTAGGTGGATCATGGGTAGGTGGACATCAATTATGGTTAGAAGGTGGTAGGAGACAACAAATAAACAAAAAGATAAAAAGACTCAGTATTATGTTCCATAACGTTGAACAAAATGTGTCAAAATCTAAAAGGAATAAGATTTTAAAGTACCTGCTAATAGCAGAAACGAGTTGTTATACATATTGGAATTCTCCATTCTGGTTCGAACAAGCAGAAAAAACGATAGAAATGGTAGAAAATTTGTTAAAAAATAATGATTAACACAATTTCTATCAGGAATAAATTTTATATACAAAAAATAGAAAGATAATCAGGTGATTTGATTTATGAAAATTGCTCATTTTTCTTGGGAATCTTTGCATTCAATCACCGTCGGTGGTATATCAAGAGTTGTAACAGAATTAGCTGCTGCTCAACAAAGAGCTGGTCATGAAGTT
>JAGHAA010000050.1 GCA_021161745.1 Candidatus Aenigmatarchaeota archaeon | reverse complement strand
GGTGTAGACTTTCCATACTTTTTGAATATAAGTAAAGGAGGTTATTATAGTAGAAAAGTTGGATTTTCAGAAAATATTGGTTTTCTGTACGACTCTGGTGATTCTGGATACTGGGACAGAGAACAGAATGTAGAGCTTAAAGGTACTGTTAAAATTAAAGTAAAGACGATAGATGATTTCGATGGAATGCCAATAAACAATTCTTTGATCTGTGTGGTGTTTGCAGGAGACGATTGCGAGTATACTTCTGTCACAGATTATACTGGATGGGCTGAAGTGTACGTTAGAGGTGGACAACCTTACTTTTTAAAAATCTCTTCTTTAGGTTATGTAAGCAAAAGATATCCAGATTCTGGGAATGTTGATGGAAGCTTAACAACGACTATCAACCTTACCGCTCATTCTGAAGTTTATGTGTACGATGTGTATGCTACAGATTATTACAAACCCATACCGAATGCGAATGTAAGTCTATATTACTACTACAATCAGACTGAATTTGAGTACACGTTAACACAAACGAACGTTTATGTGAACGTTGTTTGTAATTACACACAACGTGATGGGATTGAAGTAAAGCTCGGTAGTTGGAGTAAAACAACAAGTGGTGGAAGCAAAGTTGTTGTTTTCGAAAGGGTTCCTGTCGGAAGTTATTATTTGACTGTTAACGGAAGTAATGTGGGCTGTACAGCTTTTACTACTACAGTCTCTATCCCTACTGGTGGAAAAGACTATATTTTCAACAACTATTTGGCATCAAGAATTTTGAAAGTTAAGGTAATCGATCCTAAAGGTGATGCGATAAGCGGCGCAACCGTTACTATTGGTAGCAAGACTGCTTCTGAAGTTTCGCCAGGAATTTACGTTTTCAACTATATGGTTCCGGGAAGCTACACTGTTACAGCATCAGCTCCTGGCTATTATCAAAATTCTTCTGTTTACAATGTTGGATTGAATGCTGTTTACGACTACACATCTCAACCTATTTTGCTTTTACCTCATCCTGGAAACCTTACGGTCTATGTGGAAAACTTTACAAACTACGGTATAAGCGGAATAAACGTTACAGTCTACAACTCTACAGGATCAAAGACTGTATTTACTGAAGATGGATGGGGGAATTTCAGTGATGTTGTTGGGTTTGTGAACGTTGTGGCAGATGGAAGGAACGTTGGTTATTGGAAGAATGAGACTAGCGTGTATATTGAACCAGAGAGTGTTACTGGAGTAGAATTCAAATTACTGGGTACAAATTTGACTATCGTAGTAGAGGATAACGAGAGTAACAGAGTTTCTAATGCTAATGTGACATTTTATAACATGACTACAAGACAAATAGCTACAAATGGGAGAGGAGGAAAGCTTACAGGTTTGACAGATTCTAATGGTGCCATGAGTTTCAGTTTTGTGAAAAAAGGCAATTATAATGTGACTATACAGAAGGATGGATATGCCTATTTCTCGACAACTCTTAACTTAGGATGGGAAGATTCCAACATTAAAGAAGTTGTTTACAAACTTAATTCTACTTATGTAGACGTAACAGTGACAGATTGTTCTACGGGAGATAAGTTGGAAGGCGTTAAAGTTACGCTTAAGGGTTTGGGTAGCATAAGTTACGAGGAAACACAGATAACCGGTGTCGAAGGGAACGTTAGCTTCGATAGTGGACTTTCTGCAGGCAATTACAACCTAACGGTTAACGGAACCGGAATAGGTTACAATCTCACTTTCAAAACGATAAACGTTGTGAGTCAGAACAATAACCCACAATCAATATGTTTGAGTCCTATAACACTTACAGTCTTCGTGAACGACACTAAAGGAGAGAAGGTTTTAGATGGGGTGGTTTTGAAACTCAATCAAACTAGTTTTAAGAACGAGACTTTTGATGGGGTTACTAAGTTTTTCAAAGTACCTTTTGGTTCTTATAGGCTGATAGTTAATGGAACGGGAAAAGGCTATGGTGTGAACATTACTGACATAACAGTTGATGAATACGAAAAGGAAGTCTTTGTGTTGCTTGGTGTTACTAAGCTTACTGTTCATGTGTACAACGAGACTGGAAACGTTTCGGGTGCTGTAGTAAGCTTGAGGAACGTAAGTACGGGTGAAATAGAAAGTAATGCTAAAGGTGAATTGCTAAACGGAACGACTGACTCAAACGGTAATATAACGTTTTCCTATGTTATGCTCGGAACTTACAATGTGACTGTAAAGAAGAATTCAACTTTTGTTAACTATACTACGTATGAGATAAACCTTTCGAACGCTGGAAGGAATAATTATCTGGAGATAGATCCATCTCAGCCTGAAACAGTAACTTGTGCCGAGACTCCAAACTATAACCTCACGTTTACTGTGAAAGATGAAAAAGGAACATCTATAAGTGGTGTTGTAGTCACTATAGAAAATCCATCTAACAACAATTGTGTTGTAGCATCAAACCTTACTAATTCATCAGGTCAAGTAACTCTTGGAGTAGAGGGAAATAAAATTTATGTGTTTGTCATAGATGGTGAGGCAGTAGGTTATGGTAAGTATTCTGAATACGAATATGTAGGCACAAAGAAGAAGATAGTAAACTCTGGTTATACGGATGAAAGTGGAAAAGTTGTGTTGCAAGTTAACGGAAAAATAGCTTATTACGTTAGCGTCTCTGATGCAAGAGGTTATGGGAATTATGACGATTTTAACAATAGCTTAGTAAGGAACGGAACGTATGACGACGCGATTTCAGATAAGAACCCTTATGTTAAGTCATCTATAAAAATAGGGTTAGAGGGCACGACTTTCCTTTATGGGTATGTGAAAGATAAGAACTTTTATCAACCACAACAACTTTCCTACGAGCCTGTAAGCGACGCTACCATAATTCTTTATCCGAACTTAGATTGTACTGGAAATCCAAGGTACCAGACTACATCAAACATTTCAGGAGCCTATGGAATAAGAATAAGCGCAATTCGGCTTGGTGGTTCGACTGTGCAGAGTTATTGTATAAAAGTTGTCGCTAATGGGTTTGAAGATTATACTGAAAACAGTGTTAAGTTTGACGAAAACAGTAGTGTGATGAAGGTAATAGGAATGGAAGGCGAAGGAGAGGTAGCAGGATACGTCAAGAAAATCCTTACAGGTGAACCGTTAGCAAACGTTACGGTTGAGCTAAGATCTTATTCATGTTACTACCATAATTCATTCTGCCCTGCATACAGGACTGCGACAGATGAAAACGGATATTTTGCTCTTAAGGTGACTACTAGGGATGAATATAAACCTTACAGTGTTTACTTGACTAGAGTCAACTTTGTCAATTATAACGAAAACTATAATATAGTGCCGGATATGACGAATCTTTCTTACAGTATGATGCCAGCGAGTACTGCTGTGCTTAAGCTAGAGGTTAAAGGTTCTGATGGTTTTAATTTAACGAGGAATGTAACTGTAGAGTGGAATGGTCAAAAACTAGGTGAGGAAAATCAAGATTGTATCTTTGAAAACAACAATAGATTGGCATGTTTGATCTATTCCTCACCAGACGGAACGTTAAGAGTAGATGGGAGTAGCTTAGGCTATGGAGTGTATGAAGATACGAAGAATTATCAGACGGGAAATGAGTATGAGGAAAACATAGTTTTGAATGTCACAGTAGTCAACATGACTCTGATGGATGATGAAGGCAATTTGTTGGACGGTGTTACTGTAAAGCTGTACTCTGATGAGATTGTTAACGTTTCCTCTAACGGTAACGTAAAATTATTCAGAGTACCTGTGGGTTGGCATACTGTTAAGTTTGAAGGAAACGTTACGAGGGCATATGTTTACGGAACGAGTAATATTGGAAATATATACGTGGATGAACCTGGAGAAGTGAACAGTTACACGTTCACATTCAATCAGACGAGGTATCTATTAAGGATCGTTAATGAAAGTTTTGAAAGCATGAGCAACATAACTGTAGTTATGATGAATACCGAAACAGAAGAAAGTTTTGAAGGACAGACAAACCAAACTGGGTATGTGTTGTTCGAGTCCATACCTTACGGTAGTTACAATGTCGAATTCAATCAAACTCAACTCTTGGAAAAAGGTTATAATCCAAAGAGTGTTAGCGTTTACGTTACTAGAGGTAAGGATGAGTATAGCGGTAACAACAAGACTATAGTGGTGGAGAACAATCAACTTATTTTCAACGTAACGAATGACACAAATCCTCTCCAGGGTTTGAACATAAGTCTTTATTTAGATGGTCAAATAGCTTCTAATGGTTTTGGATATAAGCTCTCTGGCTTAACGAACTCCACGGGAATTCTGGTATTTAGGAACGTTGTTCCATCAAGTGTTAAAGGTTTGTACTATTACGTCGTGGATGGAAACTCCACGGGATATGGGGTTTTGAACAAAACAATATGGATTGCAACGGGAAAGAATTATGTAAGTTTAACACTAGTACCTGCTACACTCAGGGTCGAAGTAAAGGATTATTATAATAATACACCTGTAGACGGAAACGTTACAGTCTATTTATTGAACGGAAGCGTTGCAAAAACTGTTGAAGGGTTTGAGATGAAAGGAGAAACTACTAGTGGTGTAATAAACTTCTCTAAGGTTTATGCTGGAAAGTACAACGTTACTTTCAACTCTACCAACTACACGTTTGTGAGCAAAGAAGTCAGCGTGAACTATAACGTTACTACGGTTACATTAATAGTAAAACAACTGAGTAAGATTTATTCCACTACGACTACGACGACTGTACCTTCACAGAACCAGACCGAAAATCAGACAACAACTACTACAACTACCGTTTCCACAACATCTTCAACAACCACTATAGCCAGTAGTGGTGGTGGGGGAGGTTCGAAAACTTATAGAGGAGAAGCTAGTGGTGGAGAAGTGGTAATTGAAGGGTTTGAGAAGGAAACGTGGTATAAGCTTACAGAGTGGATGAATAAAGAATACGCAAAGAAGAGTGTTAATGAAACCTTGTCTTTGGTTAAGAAGTTGGGAGAAGTTTTGGGGATGACTCAGGACAACATGGCAAGCGGCGCTGAGAACTTTGCTGAAGTTGCTAAAGATTTTGAAGTGAGGAGAAGAGTCAAAGTCAGTAAAGATGAAAGCAGTATGGATGTTTATGTTGCTTATCATGGAAGTAGTACGCTGATAGACTTTGTGATGTACGATGTCATACCTAAGAGTGTAACAAGGTACGCTTCGGATGTAGAAGTTGAGACGTCAGAAGGAGTTAGCGTAGAGCTCGTTGAGTTTGACCCGTCATTCATGTTCGTGTGGAGTAGAATGGAGCCTGAGAAGGTTTACAGGATAAGGTACGTCTTCAAGAAGAAACTGGCAGAGGATGTTTTAGATCAGTTTTCAGTCCCAATCTTCTTAACGGCTGGAGTCTGTGGGAACGGAGCATGCGAGTTTGGGGAGAACAGTAACAACTGCTGCATGGATTGTGGATGCCCAGATGGCTATGAGTGTAAAGAGAACACATGCGTGGCTGTTGGAGAAGTTACGCCTGTATGCGGTAATGGGTTGTGTGAAGAAGGAGAGAACAGTAACAACTGCTGCATAGACTGTGGATGTCCAACTGGCTATGAGTGTAAAGATGGAGTGTGCACGAAGAGAGGAATGAGCTATTTGTATCTAGTAGTGTTTGGCATAGTTGTTTTGTTGTTCATACTCGTGCTGCTTTTGCTGTTTAGGAGTAGGAAAAAAGAGGAGAAGTTTGAAAAGAGGTTGGAGGAAGAGTTACCACCAGAGACGATTACAATCGTAAAACAACCTGTTTACAGGCCATACAGGAAGGATTTCGAGTACAAGCCATATAAGAAAAAGGAAGTAAAATTGGAATACGTCGACAAAGAGCTAAGATACATAAAGGATAAGATCTCAGAGTTGAAGGAAAAGCTGAAGAAGTTTAAGAAGTAAGGCTAAGCAAGGTAGTTTTATGATAGACGTTCATTGTCACCTCGAGCAGAAAGAGTATGAAGGGATAAGGGATGGAATAATAAAAAAAGCGAAAGAAGAAGGAGTAAAAGGCATAATAACATGCTGTGCACACCCTGATGACTTTGAATTGACGATAGACATGGTTGAAAAGTATAAAGGCTACGTTTTTGCTACTGTAAGCTTGCACCCGGAATATGTTAAGGAGTTTGACGATGAAAAAGTGGAGGAGTATTTTGACAGGATAAGGAAGGTTAAGGATAGGATAGTAGGCATAGGGGAGACTGGGTTGGATTATTACTGGATAAAAGAGCCTGAGTGGAGGGAGAAGCAGAAGGAACTTTTCATCAAGCACATACAGCTTGCAGAGGAGCTTAAAAAACCAGTCGTCATACATTCTCGCGACGCTTTCGATGAAACGGCTAGCATTCTGGAAACGTTTAACGTTAAAAGAGTCCATTGGCATATGTTTGGTGCCCATCATCTGTGGAAAAGAGTCGTTGACAACGGTTGGTACATCTCCCTCAACACGATAGTGTACAGAAGTAAAAAGCACAAGAAGGTAGCTAGGGATGTGCTGTTAGAAAGGATTATGCTGGAAACAGATGCACCGTGGCTTTCTTTGGAGAAAGGAAAAGTTAACGATCCGACTTCTATAAGGCTTGTTGCTCAGAGGATCGCTGAAATCAAAAAGATAAGCTTTGAAGAAGTTTGGGAGACGTGTGGGAAGAATGCTGTTAAGTTTTACGGTTTGCCGATAAAGATTTAAGTTTAACTTTTTAAACCAAAAATTATGAGTTTCGACCTTTACTCAGTATTGTACGCAGAAGATGTGGCGATAATAGTCTGTGGAGCAGGCGTCGATGACAAAGGGTTGCCTTTACCTATGGGAAGAGTAAGAGCGGATGAAGCTTATGAGATTTTCAAGTATTTGGAAGGCCAAGGGAGAAGAGCAGACATAATCGTTTCGGGTGGAAGGGAAAACTTTACAACTGGGGTTACAGAAGCAAGAGCATTAAAAAATTATTTGGAAAGAAAAGGTATCGACCCATCGTATCTGCATCCAGAAGAAAATTCTTTTGATCTGTTAACGAATGAATTTTATTCTGAAGAATTAGCTAGAAACGAACTCGGAAGTCCTGAAGGTAGGTACATCATAATTTCAAAATTAATGATACCTAGAACTTCTGTAGTTTCGAAGTACGTTATAGGAAAACAAGGTGAACCTTTTAGGTGGAGTGTTGTAGGAGTAAACGACCCATACTACTCAGGGCTAAAAGCTGGGTTAAGAGAAAAGTTTTGGAGTGTGGTTTATAAACTTCTCTTGTTAGGATCTTATCCTGGTGACTTGGAATCGTTACGGCCTAGAATTAGATTGTGGGAGATGACGGCTGGAGAAATGAGAAAACTTTTATCGTAAGAAGAAGAATTATTAAAACATGATATTCCGCAGGAAGAAAAAGAGTTTGGCTGTTTTTATAGATGGGCCGAATCTGCTAAGGAAAGAGTTTAACATCGATTTGGGCAAGGTTAAGAAGCGGTTGGAAAAGTTTGGAAGGATAGTGATAGCGAAGGTTTTCTTGAACCAGTTCGCACCAGAAAAGCTAATAGAAGCGATAACGAATCAAGGGTTCGAGCCTGTTGTTATAATGTCGAAGGAGAAAGGAAGGGATGAGGAGAGTGATGTGGACGTAGCGATGGCTGTTGAAGCTACAGAAGCTATATTCAACCCTAACATAGATGTCATAGTCATAGGTACTAGGGATGCGGACTTCATACCGCTCGTAAGGAAGATAAAAGCGAAAGGTAAAGAGGCTGTGGTGCTTGCTGTGAATTCAGCGTTTTCAGTAGGTCTTAGAAACGTGGCTGACAAAGTCGTTCTGGTAAAGTAAAGGATTTAAGTTTTAAACCAATTCTTTGTTTTGATGTCGATAGTCTATAGGAGGAACGTTAAGGACAGAGAGGCAATAACGAGTGTTGGTGTGGGTAAAGGGATAGCGGTAGGAAGGTGGGCTATTGTATACAGCGATGGTAGAAAAGTTTATTACTTGGCTATCGTTCCTGCGAAAAGGAATGGAGATAGATATGTTGCAAAACCTTTCTCAGGGAGAATATTGTTGGACTCGGAGCATCAACAACCTTTAGTAAGACTTTTCGAACCGTTTAGTGTTTCTGAAGATAAGCACGGGAATTTTGGAGTGTTTCCAGAAGGAGATGGATACGTCCTTATAGTAAGGGATCATGTGACAGAGATAAGTCCTTACATCAGGAGAGCGGACGATCGTTATGAAGTAAAATTGTATAGACCAACAGAACTTGAAGACGGGGACGAAATAATCGTAAACCTTGTTGGGTTCAAGTTTCATAAAGTTTGAGTTCAAGCTTACGTAAAGTTTTTGTGAAATAGGAAAAATGAAATATATTTTGTTGTTTGGAAAAATTTATATGTCTCACGTGAGACATTTTTTATCATGAGTTTTATTTTGGTTTACGACTTCCCCCGAACCTTCCACACAGCTAGAAGACAACTCAACAGAAAGCTCCATCGGATAGGAGCTGAAAAACTTCAAGACTCTGTCTGGAAGTGTAATGACTTGCAGGCTTTGATAGACGTCGCACTTTTCATAAAATCCTTCGGTGGAAGAGCGGAAATCCTAGAGGAGAAGTTCGTATTCTAGCTCAACCGTTCAACTTATACCTTAGGATACCTCCTATTCCGCCAAGCTCTTTGAACTGTGCTCCTTCTCTCGTGTCCTTCGATACAATCTCAACCTTAGTCCCAAACTCCTCCGCACGTTTTATCAACAGTTCATCCAACCTCTTCTCCTCTACAACCTCCATCTCGCTCCCGCATTTCGGGCATGTGGTGGGCTTAACTTCTTTGACGTCCTTGACTTCTTCATGACCACATGCTGAGCATTTGAGCTTTACTCTTTTCCAATCAAAACCTTCAGAGATTATCAACGTATCCAAAGCGCCGTACTCCAAAGCTTTGACGACTTCTTTTAAACCATAAACAGCTAGCCCATCTTCCCTCTGTAGGTGTTTGAAGAACTTACTTAACAATTCTTTTTCCCTCGCTATAGAAGCGTTCTTTATTAACTCTAACCCTCTTTCGACCAACTCGTAAAGACCTTCCTCACCGGTGTAGCCTGTGTCGACAACGCCTAAAACCTTCTGTTTCAAATCGTACCGCAAGTAATCTCCGGCATAGAATGCCTCTTTGTTAGGGCCGGGACCTCCGATAAGGATGCCTTTAAGGTCTTTCTCTTGGTCGAATATGTTGGCAGCCATCTCAGCTACTTTCTTCATGAACTTCATGATTTCCTCTGCTCTAAGTCTATCGTAACGAGCTTGAGAGTTATGAACTAGCAACGATTCGGCGAAAAAATTTGAGTGGGGAGAAAGTGTTATATCGTAGAAGGTTTTTGGTGAATTCAATTTTACCTCCTCTATTTTGTCGATAGAAGTTTTTTTAACTTCTTTTTTGTTTGTATAAGATTCGATCCTCAATACAATCATACCAGGCCTTAACTTTTCTGCGGGAATTTCTTCCAAACCGTTTTCATTCACTACGAAAAACAGATGGTCTTTTGTCGCTTCGATAGTAATCCTAGGATTTTTTGTCGTAATCCTTAAAAACTCATCGACACGTCTTTTGTATATCTTTTTGACTTTTGAAAACGTTAAGGAGAAGTTATCAACGTCTAGAGCTAAAATTTCTTCACCTTCTTTCAACGATTCTATCGGCTTTACTCTACCATCTTTACAGACTACAAGTGTATCAGGAGAAACGCACATTCCACCTTTTACAGTCTTTGGTGGTACGACAGAATCAAGATGCTTAAGCCTTATCACTTTTTTACCCTTCAAAAGTCCTATCTCCGCTGACCCAGCGTCCAAGACTATTAAACCGTAGACCTCTTTCTCCCGCAGCATGTCCTTCAGAGGGTCGAGTATGAACTTCTGGTCGCAACGGTAGAGCCTTATTGCTAGCGGCTCCGGAGGTTCTATGCTCCAAATCCTTATGTCACTCTCTCCTTCATGCGGCGAAACGTTACCACAGAAAACTACCAACCCATGCTCAGGCGTCTTGCGAAACAAGCGCAGATGGTTTATGATCTTGTCCAGAGCACTCGTAACGTTCTTACGTGTAGTTTTAGATTTTATGTTCTCAGCAGTCGCTCTTTCTTGAACGAGTTGGTTTATGACTTCGACTAGATTGTAGCCTGCGGGTATGTAGACAGAAACGAGCTCTGTATGTCTACCTCTTATCTTTTCCAACTGACTTACGAGCTCCTTCAACTTTTTCCTGTTGACGTCGCTAAATCCGCACCACCTTAGGCTGTGTTAACAAATTGTTTTGAAAGCCTAACAAATAAAACTTTAACTTTTAAGTTTTTTATTCGATGAGAAATTCGCTTTCAGAGCTTGAGTTAAGGAATAAAGTGATAAGAGAGTTGGCAAGCCTTTTGGCGAAGGCATACGATGAAGCGTTCTCGGTAACACCTTCATACCTAAAAGAAATCTATGGAGATAAGTTGAAAGCACTCTATCCGAT
>JAGHAA010000043.1 GCA_021161745.1 Candidatus Aenigmatarchaeota archaeon | reverse complement strand
CCCGGTATGAGTTTACTGAGGTAGAAATAGCTTAACAAGTCTATCATCACAGCCAGAACTGTAACAAAAGCTACGACTATCCATTGAAGCTTTTCCAACCTTTTAAGTTTTGATACCTTCATCACATCTCTACCTGCGTAGCATGCAAGAATAGTAGGAACCCAATATTTAGGAGTGGTATGAAAACGTAGATGCTTATCTTCATAAGTTGGAGTATTCCTATTCCACCTATTTTGCCAGATATCATGTTCATTACTGAAAAGAGTGAAATGACAAAAAGTGGAGCCGCTATGAGCAATCCTGTGTAGAATTCTGCATAAGTCGCAAGTTGTTCTACAAACCTCTTACGCTTCGTTTGCCATTCGAACATCGCTTGTTTACCAGCGTTCTGCAAGAAGACTTTTATATCTCCACCAGATTGGGTAGTCGTTACAAAACCCATCAGGACTTCCTTTAAGGATTCGGATGGAGTCGTCTTAGCAACTTCTTTTACGGCCGTCACAGGGTCCATACCGAACACTTCTATGTTACGGGTTATCTTTTCCATTTCTTTGGACAATTCACCGTACTCTTTGAACTTCGAAAGGAGTTTAAAAATGGCTTGTGGTGGTATACCGGAACCAGCTATGGCTCCCATGTGAGCTATGGCAAAAGGTAGGTTTGTTTCTATGTCTCGTTTTCTCTTCTCTGCGTTGTAGTATGGTATGAACATGTAAGTCAAAAAAGAAATCACAGCAATTATTGTCGGTATGAAGATCAGCATTGCTATGGAGGAAAAAACAGGAAGTTTCTTTAAGGTTACGTAAATTGCTACGAACAAGAATGAGAGCACGTAAGCCATCGTTGAATAGAAGAAACCGAGCGAAATGTAGGTTCTAGCGGGTATACGCATATTCGCCTTCGGCAAAGAATCTCTGACTATCTCGAAAAGAACGCTGTATTTGTCGTAGATCCAACCAAAAGTTTTGTTGGCAAAGTGCTTTATCCTTTTCATCATCAAGATAATTTTTCTCTGTCAGATAGAAATTGTTTTAGATTATTGTTCTTCTACTAGAATCAACCCAAGAGTCTTGAGGACGTCTGCAAGCGTAATCTTAGGTTTTACAGGTTTCTCTATGATTTTTTCTTCTTTCTGATGTTCTTCCGGTTTTTTAGCTTTTTCCACTTTCCTTTCGACTCTCTCAGTCTTCCATTCGACTTTTTCTGGAACCTGTATGCCTAGTTTTTTTAACAAAGATTCCCTGTCTTTATAGTAAGAGTTGATTATTTTGTAAAACTCTCTGTAGTCTTTAATCCCGTTCTCCAACATCCAATCGAGCACACGCTTACGTGTTTCTATCTCTTTCAAAGCTTGCTCCAGTGTCTCTCCTGTAGCTTTCGCATACTTCTCAACAGCTATGCTTTTTCCTACCTTTTTGAAAGTGTCTGCCAAAGCATCCCATTCAAAAACTGTAACTCCGTTAACTCTTCCGCTGTCGTCGACATGAGAAATCTCGAATATTTGCTTTACTCTCCTAGCAGACTTCCCCTTTTCCTGTGCATGTGTCATCAGTATTACGACGTCCAGAGATTCAACAAGAGAAGGTGGGAGCTCTATAGGCGGAGTTATCAGTCTTTTGACTATGGCTTCTACTGAGCCAGCGTGAAACGTCCCCCAGCATGTGTTACCAGATGCCATACCTTGGAACATGACGTAAGCTTCCTTACCCCTTACTTCACCGACTATAACGTAGTCTGGATTCTGCCTAAAAGATTCTTTGAGTAAATCAAAAAGCGTTACCTCACCATACTTCTCGCCAGTAGGCATAGGTATACCAAAACCTATCCTAGTTATTACTGGAACCCAATGCTCATGAGGAAGCATGAGTTCACGGGTATCTTCTATGCTAACGATTTTTTTCTCAGGTGGGATAAACATGCTTATACTGTTCAGCATGCTCGTCTTACCGCTCGCAACACCTCCTGCAATCAGCATGGACGCCCTTCTCTCCACCAGATACCAAAGGTAGGCAAACATCTCTGTGTTCGCTGTGTTAAGCTCAACCAACTCAACAGGAGAAAAAGGTTTTGATCGGAACTTTCTTATGCTAAAAGTGGGGCCTTTTGTTGCGACGTCGCTAGCAAGCGTAGCTGCTACACGTGAGCCATCGGGCAAAGTCGCATCTAGTATAGGCTCAGCGTAGCTTACATACCTTCCACATTTTTCCGCAAGTTTTATCACAAACTTAGAAAGTTCCTCATGATCCTCAAACAGTATATTCGTTTTTAAAGAGCCAAATTTACGATGAACCACATAGATCGGTATACCTACTCCATCACACCCTATATCTTCAATGTTCGGGTCTTTCATCAACGGTTCTATCTTGCCCAAGCCTATGAAATCGCGGTAAATGTAGTACATGAACTTAACGTACTCATTAGGAGTAAGCTTCATCCCAAACTCTTCGAGGACTTTTTTCACTTTTTGCTGTAGATACTCCATCGCTTTTCCCATATCCTTTATCTTCGAAAGCTCTATGTCGATTAAATCCACTACCCCATCCATCAACTGGTTTAGCTTCTTTTTTTCCTCCTTATTCAACTCCGGCTCTATGACTTCATACACAACCTGTTTGTTTTTTTCATCCCAATGGATATGCGCATAGGCAAAAATCTCTATCAAAGGATAGATTACGTTTATCTCCTTTTCACTTTTAAACGATGGAATCTCTATTATATGGTGGTCTTTTACTTCCTTTAGCTTGAATCCAGGTAAGTCTAAAGGTTCCTCTTCCTTCGTAAGCTCTTTCAGTTTTCGAAAAAGTAATCCCTTTAGTTTCATTTTTCCTACTTTATTTTTCTTCGGCAGGTAATAAAAAGACTAGACAAAACTGAGCTTCTCATGCTAAACTTGCTTTTTCCGCGTCATTTCTTAAGTTTGTGTTATCCTCTTCTTCGATTTTCTGACGGATTTTCCTGGGTTAACTATGCCGTAGAATCGGGCGCATTTCGGGCAAACTCTGAGCTTTCTTTTGAGCATGTGGATGTAACGCTTGTCGACTTGCTTAAGGATGTAAGGGTCTGTTATCCTGAAACCCTTAACTACAACAAAAGTTTTCCATCTCGGCACGTACCTTCCGCACATGTCGCACTTGACCAATGACTCTCTGCCACGCCTACTGACGTGCTTGTACGTTCGCTTGTAAGGTGCCGTTGAGATCGGCATTAGAAGATCACCCTTGTATCTGTCATCTGTACCACCTTCGAAATAGTAGTAGATTTAACTTAAATAAATATAAGGTTTTTGATTTAGTTTGTAAATTTTAAATTATGAGAAAAAACATCTCTTTCATTATACCTG
>JAGHAA010000063.1 GCA_021161745.1 Candidatus Aenigmatarchaeota archaeon | reverse complement strand
TTTATATAGTTCACTCTAGGGGGTGCTATGATGAAAAAATTTGATATTAAAATAGAAAACGTCGTTGCCTCTGTTTGTTTGAATGTTAACATACCTCTTGATCTCATAGTCTCCAACTTGGACTCTACAGAGTACGAACCAGAACAATTCCCAGGCTTAGTATACAGGCTTAAAAAGCCTAAAACCGCTGCGTTGATTTTCTCTACTGGTAAGATAGTCTGTACAGGTGCAAGAAGCATAGAAGATGTTAAAATAGCGTTCAAAAAAATAATTTCGATGATAAGAAAAGCGGGCATAAAAGTTCCTCGTGATTACAAAATACAGATAGAAAACATCGTAGCATCTGCAAAAATCCCTGCAACTCTGAATTTGGATATGATCGCTTTTGAGTTAGAGAATAGCGAGTACGAACCAGAACAATTCCCAGGCTTAGTATACAGGATGGATAAGCCGAAAGTTGCGTTCTTACTTTTCGGGTCTGGTAAGATAGTCTGTACAGGTGCAAGAAAGATAGAAGACGTAAAGACAGCGATAAAGGCACTCTATAAAAAACTAAAGGAAATAGGAGCTGCTTAACTCTTAAACTGTTTAAATTTTTAATAGAAAAACAAGGATTTCGGTTGTGAAAAACCATAAAAATTATTAAATCACATATTGTTTTGCACAGCATGGAGAGAAACGAAATAATAGCTACGTTTGCAGAATTTTTAAGAGAATATTACTATTCAGATTTAGCTAAAGCTATAGCTGATGGTAAAACTTGGCTTGAAATAGATTTTTCAATTCTGGACAAGTTTAGTCCTGATTTAGCAGACTCACTTCTAGAAGAACCAGAAGAAACACTTCCGTTGTTTGAAAATACACTTAAGGAAATAGATTTGCCAAACTTGCCTTCTAACTTCAAACTACGTTTTTATAACCTTCCAGACTCAAGAAATATAAGAATAAGGAACCTTCGTTCGGAGCATATAGGAAAATTCATAGTGGTAGATGGTGTAGTTAAACGTGCATCTGAGGTAAGACCTGAGGTTGCTGAAGCTATTTTTGAGTGCCCGGAGTGTGGAGAGAAGATAACTGTTATTCAAAAAGAAAAGAATCTGAAACCACCTATTAAGTGTCCAGTTTGTGGAAACAGAAAAGGTTTTAGGATGGTCGATCAAAAGTTGTATGATGCAAGATGGATTGTGGTTGAAGAACCCTTTGAAATAACTACAGGAGAAAGACCTTCAACACTCGTAATCTATTTGAAAGAAGATTTGGTTTCACCAAAAATGCAAAGTAAAACAGATCCTGGTAGTAGGATAAAAGTAACGGGTATTCTAAAAGAATTGCCACGGTTAAGCCGTGGAAAAAGGTCACGACAGATGGAGATTTATCTTGAAGCAAATCATGTTGAAGCTTTGGAAATAGGTTGGGAAGAAGTCGAGATAACTCCTGAAGATGAGAAGAAGATAAAGGAGCTTGCTAAGGACCCACAAATCTACGAAAAATTGGTAGCATCTCTTGCACCGAGCATCTATGGGCTAGAAGAGATTAAGGAGGCCATAATTCTTCAGATGTTTGGGGGCGAGCCTCATGTTCTACCGGATGGGACAAGGATACGTGGGAACATACATATACTGCTAGTGGGAGACCCTTCTACTGCTAAATCTCAGTTATTAAAGTTAGTTTCACAAATAATGCCGCGTGCAAAGTATGCGAGCGGTACAGCAGTTACTGGAGCTGGTCTCACAGCTACAGTAGTTCGAGATGAACAGTTTTTAGGTGGTTGGGTTTTGGAAGCCGGTGCTCTCGTTCTTGCGAACAAGTCAATATGCTGTATAGATGAGTTCTCGAAAGTTTCCAAGGAAGATTTAGTTAAGCTACAAGAAGCTATGAGTTTGGAAAGCATAAGCATAGCAAAAGCAAGCATAGTGGCAACGTTACCAGCCCAAACGGCCATACTAGCTGGAGCTAATCCAAAGCTAGGTAGATTCGATCCATACATTCCGATAAAGGAGCAGATAGACGTTAACGACATACTCCTTTCTAGGTTTGATCTGAAGTTTGCTTTGCGTGACATACCTAATCCTGAATTAGATAGAAAGCTTGCTGAGCATATTCTACATGCTAGACACGTCGGTGGCGAACCACCAAAGCCTGTGATAGATATCGATTTGCTGAGGAAATACATCGCGTATGCCAGAGCAAACATACATCCAAAAATGAGCAAAGAAGCTGGTGAAAAGTTGATGGAATTTTACCTTAAAATGCGTTCAAAGGCGACGTTAGATTCACCAATCCCAATAACTCTTAGGCAGTATGACGCTCTTATCAGACTTGCGGAAGCCTCTGCAAAAGTAAGACTAAGCAACGTAGTAGAGGTTCAAGACGCGGAACGTGCTATAAAACTAATGAAAGCATCCCTACGTCAATTCGGCTTGGATCCAGAAACTGGATACTTCGACATAGATAGAGCAGAAGGAGGTATGCCTGCATCTCAAAGAGGCAAGATAAGGACAGTCCTTGATACGATAGAGGAATTAGAGAACCTTCTAGGTAAAAACATACCAGAAGCTGAAATAATAAAAAGAGCTAAAGAAAAGGGTGTTCCTAACGTAGAGGATATACTCAAAAAAATGAAAGAAGAAGGTTTGATATTTTCTCCAAAACCAGGATTCATACAAAAAATTTAAATCTGTTGATAAAAACAATCTGGGGTTCTTAGAATTCTTTTAATAGTTTAGTCTTCAAATTAACCAACATGGAGATTAAACGTGCTACTGCTGTGAAAGTCAGGATAGGGGATTTGGTAGAAGGCAAATTTTTTAAACAAGAGGATCTTATCCCTAGCTATGTGTTGACTCGATGGGGCCAGAAAGTTTCTAGAGCAAACATCTTGGGAACTGTTACAGACAAATTCGTTTCTGACGACGGTAGTTATGGAAGTATAACGGTCGATGACGGAACAGGCGTCATAAGGTGCAAAGTCTTCAAGGAAGATGTAAAGCTAATAGAAAAAATAGACGTCGGGGACAGAGTAGTCGTCATAGGCAGGATAAGAGAGTATGCTGAGGAAATATACATCAACTTAGAAGCAGTAGAAAAAATAAACAACCCGAACTACGAACTTTTAAGAGCTTTAGAAGTGCTAGACGTTATTTCGAAGAGGAAGAAGTTGTTGGAAGACATAAAGAATTCCGTCGGTAAGTTTGCAGATTTGGAAGAGATGAAAACTTACATGAAAAAAACTTTAAACTTGAGTGATGAGGAGATAGAATCGATAGTAGAAACTTTAGAGTTGGAGGAAGAGTTTGAGAGGAAGGATTATAAGCCCTTGATACTAGAAATTATTGATAGGCTTGATGAAGGAGATGGTGTAGAAATAAGTAAGATACTGAAAGAATCAAACCTTCCGAAAAACGTTGTTGAGGAGATTGTCACAGAGCTCCTAGAGTCTGGGTTGTGTTATGAACCTAAACCAGGAGTGATAAAAAAAGTTTAAGGTGGAAAGATGAAGTCGTATGAGGAGATGCTTAAAGAAGCTTACGAAAGGATACCTGAAAGAGTCAAAGCAGAGTCTAGGTTAGAAATTCCTAAACCTGTAGTCTTTTTCCAGGGAAACAAAACGATAATCGATAATTTCAAAGCTATAGTCGATACTGTTAGGAGAGATCCGAAGCACATGGCAAAGTATCTTTTCAAAGAGTTGGCAACTCCTGGTAACGTAGACGGCAAAAGGTTGATTTTGCTGACGAGGCTCACGAAAGAGGCTATAGAAAAGAAGATCAACATGTATGTGGAAGAGTATGTGATATGCAAAGAGTGTAAAAAGCCAGATACTAAGTTGATAAAAGAGGGAAGGATAACTTTTCTCAAGTGCGAGGCTTGTGGCGCTAAGTATCCTGTGAGGAAGGTATAACGATGAAGCAAAAAATAGCATCTTACGGTGCCATCATAGAAAACGGCAAAGTACTGCTTTTACACAGGATAAAGCCAGATGTTTGGGAGTTTCCAGGTGGTAGGATAGAGTATGCGGAAGACCCAGCAGATACTGCCAGGAGAGAGGTTGAAGAGGAAACAGACTTAAAAGTGGAAGTACTCGGTATGTTGGACGTCGGTTCCATCGTAAGGCCTGATGGGATGCATGAAATAGTTCTTGTGTACAAATGTAAGAGGATTGAAGGCGAAGTGGGTTTGTCTCCAGAACACTCAGAATACAGATGGGTGAGCTTTGACGACCTTAAGTCGATAAAAAACCTTGCAACGTCAGTGATTTCCGTTATGGATAAGTTGAAAGAAGAATTGGAATGAATCATGTTCTACGCAAAAGTCCATGCTGTAAGAGGGGAAAACTTAGTCGCTGTTTGCGATGAAGAATTGTTAGGTAAAAAGATATTCTGGAATGGGATAGAGATAGAGATAAAAGAGGAATTCTACGGTGGAATGAAGATAGACGAGAAGGAATGTATTCAATTGTTGAAGAAAGCTACGATAGCTAATCTTATGGGAAAGAATGTTGTGGGTCTTGCGTTGCGAGAAGGATTTATCGAAAAGGAAAACGTATTATACATAAATGACATACCTCATGCACAGTTCGTCAAACTTTAGGAAAGGACAGTTTTTCATCGTCACAGTAGTTGGCTTGGTTTCTTTGTTCTTGGTCATGAGCAGCCTGATTTCTCCACAATCAATCAAAGATACCTCCGAAATCCTTACGCTGGAAGAGCCTTATTTCTTCCAGAACGTTAAAGAGAAGTTGATAGAGACTGTGCAGATAAGCGATTGTGTGGAAATAGAAAAGAACTTGCAAACGTTTGTTGAGTTTGCGTCAAAAGTAGCGAGTGAAAAAGGTTACAAACTTTACATCAACTATGAAGTCGTAGAATGTAGTGTTCATGTAAAGATGAGACTCTTGTCTCCTAGGGCTATGCTAGAAGATGAATTCGAAATAAGTTAAAGTGGGAATAGCAAGAGCGTGCTCATCGCATAGACGGATAGTAAGAATAGGAAAGAGAAAAGGAATACGAAAATGACTTTTCTTACATCTACTAGTATAAGGAACTTGTTACGTCGTCTGATTTTTCTTATATCTTCTTCCAAATCTCTTGTTCCTGCCTTTACTAAACATAACGCTACGATAACTCCTATGATCGAAAAAAGGTTCGAAAGAGAAACGATTCCAAACTTCAAAGGTTTTCTGAAGAGGATAAGACCGCTTATGTAACCTGAGATAAAAGATGAGACTAAGATAAGGAAAAACGCTGTAACGTAGTCGTTGAATGCAATCGTTCTAAGAGTAACGGCATAAAGGTAATCCGGCATAACACCTTTTTCTAGGGACAGATCTTTTACGTAGTATTTGGATGGGGCATTCAATACGATTTTAGTTATTATGGAGTTTTCTTTAAACCACCTCTCCTCGTTTACGTAGTAGCTTCTACTCAACGAAAGGTAGCGAACGTCTGTGTATGGAAGTAATTCATCGTAGAGCTCTGGTACATAAGCTCCGTCAACAAGAATAGTAGCTTTTATCTTTTCGCTTCCGTATACGCTAGTCGGGAGAAGAGGATAGAACAATTTTTCTGTAGGGAAAGTTACCTCTACACCTATTTTTCTGTAAAAAAGGTAAGGCATTTCTTCAACAGTTTCTTTAAGTTGCTCGCATCTACCCTTTCGGTACCATTTAACTCTTTTGTTTGTACAGGCAAAACAACCGTTTGAATACGTATTTCCATCAGAACCACAGACTGGGTCATAATATTCTGCACAGGCTTGAGGACGAGGTTCTTCACAGTAGAAAATTTTTGGAGTGGTTTTTTCAGGTATCCAGACCAGAACGAAACTGAAGTCTTTACCGATGTATTCGTCTATCACAGGTATGCTGTTAGTTTGTATTCGGAGTCCTTTTTGTTGTAAATAATCATACAAAGTCGTTCCATTCTTGGCTGTTATAAGTTCTACTACTATTCCTTCTTTTTCCAGATGTTCATGTACGTTAACTCCAAACTCTTTCCCAGCCTCAAGGTATTTTGACCTGTAAGGAAAGAATATCACGCGGAAGAAAAACGGATAGAGTTGAGTGTAGTATGCTTTCCATGCGGACTCCTTTATTCTATCTCTCACAAAACTTTTCACATCCTTTCCGTAGACGTCTGGAAAAGATTTAGCGACGTCTACAACAACCTTCGATGGGTCAGAAGGTAGTGGGAATATCCAGACTGCCTTAGACTCAGAGTTCTGGATGTCTATGGCTATCAACATCCTCTCAAAACCGTTTTCAAACTTTATGGCTGCTAATTGTTGATGTTCCTTCAACGGACCAGAAACGTCATAGTCGTATGGTAATATAAACCCATCTGCTACAACTTCGCCGACTAACAAACAGAAAAAAAGAAGTGTGAATACTAAATTAATTGTTTTCATTAAATGCCCCTATTTACATTCATTAAAACGACAAATAAAAACGTTATCTATTGCTTATTCAAACCAAGAAATTCTATCTGTTCTCTGTCCAGTATCTTGTAGAGGCTTTTTTTGAAGTTCGGATCTTTTATGAACAGCTTGAAGAACGGTAAGTATTCTTCCAACACAGTTTTTGTAGAACAATGCAAATGCTCACTAAGAATCTTAAGTATTTGCTTAAGCTTTTCCCTACTTGATTTAGTCAAACTCATCATCTTTATCCTCTGTGGATACTCATACCTAGTGAATTTCCTGTACATCTCTTTTTTAGCAGTCGCCACACCAGCAGTCATAAGGTCCATCATGTAAACTAAGAACCTCCAATTCTGGCGTATCGTTATCCAACGCCTGAATAAATCTGCTTTGCTCAAAGCTTCATAGGCTTTTGCTATTTCTTCTGGTTTCTCGTACTCGTTAGCCACGTTCTGCTCAATCCACCAAAAGATTTCTTGCGGATCACGATCTACGTTGATTATAGCTAACTTTGCTGCCATCGGACTTTTAGTCTTGAATATCATTTTTAAAGCATCGAAGATTTCAGTTTCTTTATCCCTAAACCCTAATACTTGTAAATCTTTTTGAGTTATTTCTTTTTTCCCTCTTCCCACAACTTCCAAGTCATTTATAGCAGCTCTCAAATCTCCTTGACTCCTACTCGCTAGCTCTCGTAGCACGGATTTCTCAACTTTTATTCCTTCTTTCTGGCAAATGTATTCCAACCTTTTCACTATGTCCCAAACACTCAGTTTTTTGAACTGAACCGGTATGGAGTAGTTCCTTATAACGCTTAACTTTGGATTCCATATGTCGTTAGCAGTCAACACAACGGGATAATGGGATTGTTGGATGATCTTGAGTATAGCGTTTATCGCACCGACATCCTCTTTACATATCCCATCCACTTCGTCTATGAGAAAAATCTTTCCTCGATGCCACAAAGACCTCTGTCTCATCGCACTTCCGAATATTTCGTTAATCTTTTTAGCAGTCCTGAAATCGCTCGCATTCATTTCTATCAAATCTAGTTTATTCTCATAGGCATAAGCTCTTACCAAAGCAGTCTTGCCTACACCTGGTGGGCCGTAGAACAACATTGCTTTATTTCCAGGCTTCCACGATTTTACCCAGACTAAAAACTTCTCTACAGCATCTTTCTGATTAACAAAATCTCTCAAACTCCTTGGTTCGTATTTTTTCGTCCAAGCCATACTATAATAGATTTAAAAACGAGAAGTTTAAAGGTTAGAGTGTGAGGAGCTTGAGTATGGCTTCTGAAAGTTTTATGAAGTAAAACGCATTGACTATAACAAAACCAACGAAAGAGACAAATTTCTTCGAAAGATGTTTTCCAAAGACAATATCCAGCATCATATCGATGAACCCAAAAACAATAGACAATACGATACCACCTTCAATGACGCCTAAGCTAATTAAAACCTTTGGAGAGTACGAAACGAGGAATAAGAAAATCACGACCATAAAGAAATAGTTCACCCCTATTTCCTTGCTCAGAATGCTGGGAACGATGGCTCCTAAGAGTATGAAGGTTATTGCTAACACAAAACCATGGGAGTATGCTAATAGGAGTGATAAAAAGAACACTGGAGTAAAATCCAGAGGAATCTTCAATTTGTAATTAAAGAAAACTAAGATTCCTGTTATGATGGTTAGTGCGAGAAAGATGAACGTGAATTTAATTTCAGACGAAAAAATTATGAAAAAAATAACCAGTAGAGAAGCTAAGATAATGATGATTTTTGGGGTTTGAAATTTTAAAAGACTTTTCATGTTTTCATGTTCTTTTTAAGAAGGAGAAATTGAGCTAATAAGGCTGTTAGTTGTATTAACGGATCTCCACCCTCTGCGATCCTAAATTCATACTCTCCCACTTTTTCTACAAGCTTAACTTTCGCTTCATCTGGTACGTCTAACTTGTAAACTTCTTTATGGATTTGTTTTATGATGTCCTCTCCAGCCAAACCTTGTTTTATTATCATGTCATACAACCTTTGTCTAGCTCCTTTAAAATCACCTTTTAACGCTAACTCTATCATTTCTTTGACATCTTTTGGTTTTGCTAAACTGGCAACCTCATAGACCAACTCTTCGTCTATCTTTTTAGAAATAGCTGCCGCCGCTTGTAAAAGGTTTGCAACTCTACGTAAATCACCTTCTGCTATGTCCATTATGGCTTTCTCTCCATCTGGTGTTATTTCTAGCTTTTCTTTCTTTGCTATCCGCTCGATAAACTTCTTCATCGCCTGCTCACTATGAGCTCTAAACCTAAATACAGCACAACGACTTTGAATAGGGTCGATTATCTTGCTTGAGTAGTTACAAATTAAAATAAACCTCGTAGTGCGTGTATAATCTTCCATCGTGCGACGCAAAGCCTGTTGAGCATCTGTAGTCAATGCATCAGCTTCGTCAAGTATGATTATCTTGAACGGTATCTCTCCTATAGCTTTTGTTCTCGCAAATTCTTTTACTTGATAACGTATAACGTCTATACCACGTGCATCGCTTGCATTGAGCTCGAGAACGTTTTGATGCCAATTATCACCATAAAGTTCACGTGCTATAACAAAAGCACAGGTAGTTTTTCCAGTACCCGCAGGTCCAGCAAAAAGAAGGTGTGGTATGTTCTTTTCCTTAACGAAAGCTTTCAACCTTTCTACGACATGTTCTTGATCTATCACTTCGTCAAATTTCTTTGGTCTGTACTTTTCAGCCCAAACCTCTAACTCTACCATTCGATCACCAAAACACTGTTTATTACTAACATAAATCTTAAAATCTGAGTTTATTAAGCTTTAACACCAAACATTATTCGAACATGATAATAGCTATAACAGGGACGCCCGGTACCGGCAAAACAACGGTTGCAAAACTTTTAGCTAAAAAATTGGGATGGAGATATGTTTCGGTAAATGATATAGTCTTTGAAAAGAAACTTTACCTTGGTTTTGACGAGAAAAGGAAAAGCTACGATGTTGACATGAAGGCTCTTAACAAAGAAATAGAAGCCCTTAGAAAAACCGGTGAGAACATAATACTCGATGGACATCTCTCTCATCTTTTGAAAGTGGATAAGGTTATAGTGCTCCGTTGTAGGCCAGATGTTCTCAAAAAAAGGCTTGAAAAAAAGTATGATTGGTATACAAAAATCTATGAAAACATAGAGGCTGAGAGGTTCGGTGTCATACTGGAGGAGGCATTAAAATCGAACAGAGAAGTTTATGAAATAGACACGACAGACAAAGAGGTGAAAGAGGTAGTTGAAGCATGTGTAAATATTGTTGAAGGAAGGGGGGATGAATTTAAACCTGGAAGAATTTCTTGGATATAAATTAACAATTTTTAAATAATTCTATTTTCGTCTGATTTTTATGATCGAAAAGATAATCGAAGGTGGGGAAGGAAAGAACATAGAATTCAAGGAAAAGCTTTTGTCTAGTGTTCATTTGAAGGAAGAAAGAAAACGACATCTTGCAAGTCAGATGAAATTTAGGTTGGAAAACGGTAACGGAAAAGCAATCTACATAATAGGCGTTACGGATGATGGAAAAGTAAAAGGCCTCAATAGGTTGGAGTTTGAGGAGACTCTTACGGTTCTCCGTGCAGTTGCTTCTGAGAATTTAGCTAGTATAAAGGAAATAGAGAAGTTTGTTATAAACGGTAAGATAGTCGCCAGAGTGACAATAGAAAGAATAGCGAAAGAAAAAATAAATGTTGTTGTTGCGACAGCAGGTCATGTGGATAGTGGGAAATCAACGTTGTTAGGTACTTTAATTTCAGGCATAGCTGATGACGGTGCTGG
>JAGHAA010000077.1 GCA_021161745.1 Candidatus Aenigmatarchaeota archaeon | reverse complement strand
GTCCACCATTCAGTATTTCTAAAATTTTCATATTATTGTCTATAAATTAATCTATACTTAAAATTTTTGTAACCAATTTTCCGTTATTCGAAAAATATATTTTCCAAAATATATTTAACGCTTCGAGCGTTGCTTATGCCTTCGTGGTCCTTTCTTACTCCTGCTTGGCTTATGAGGCTCATTACGTCTTGGATCAAAGACTAACAAGCTTCTGTCGTATTCCAAAAACACATGCTTAAGCTTTTCATCTCCGTAGAACTCGACAAGCCCTTTCGCTATAGCTTGCCTTATAGCATCCGTTTGACCGCTTATTCCACCACCTTTGATGTTAACTTCTATATCGACCTTCTTCGCAAGGTCTCCAGCGAGCATGAGAGGCTCACGTATCTTAAGCCTAAGTAACTGTGGTTGGTATAAATCCAGAGGGACCTTGTTTATCAGAACTTTTCCGCTACCTTCCTTAATGGTCGCTCTAGCTATCGCAGATTTACGTTTACCAGTCGCTACTACCACTTTCGGCTTTTTCTCCTTTTTTCCTTCAGCCTTTTTTTTCGCCATTTTTACCATCTCTTCTTAGCGCCGAGAGCAACGGCAAGGTCTCCTACAGTTATGTATTTACACCTTAACTTATCAACGTTAGCATCTTCTAGCTTTATTCTTTCTTTTCCCTCAAACTCTTTAGGTACGCCGACGAAGACTTTTAACCTCTTAAACGCATCCCTTCCTCTAGGCTTATGCCATGGAAGCATGCCTCGTATAGTCCTCTTGACGATACCATCAGGTGTTTTGGGATAAAACGGTCCTTTCTTCGGATCACCTTTATGCAACCTTTCTACATACCTCTTTATGATAGACTGCGGATCACCAGAGATTACAGCCTTCTCAGCGTTAACGACTACTACGTTCTCACCTTTAAGCAAATCCTTCGCAACCCTGCTTGCAATTCTTCCTAACACCATTCCTTCAAAGTCATACACTTTCATACACATCAACACAGTATTTTTACGTTCGTACCTTTCGGATTAATTTCAATCAGTTCTCTTATACTTATCGCTTTACCTTTAACTTTTTGAATCTTTTCTAATGCAGGTTTTGAAAATTTAAGAGCGGCTATGGTTACTGGTTTTGTAAGCTCACCGTAGCCTAAGACTGCCCCAGGCACGACTACCGTATCACCCTTTTTGGTGAACCTTTCGATATGAGCAAGGTTTACCTCTACACGTTGTCTCCTAGGTTTGTTCAACTTTTCAGCAATCTCTCTTAAGAAAGGTGAATCTAGCTCGTAAGACTTCTTGATAAGAGTTTGGATTAATTCCCTTACTACAGGATTCGTAGGTCCGGTGCGCTTTACCATCGCCACACCTTACCATTAATAGCAAGCATAAGCTTATAAAGTTAAGCATTTCGAGCTAAAAAATAATGTCGTGGAAGGTCAGGAAGAAAAATACGTGCTAGTATGCCCTGTTTGCAACAGTAGAGAAGTCTATCCTGTAACTGATGTAGCTAGCATAGATGGGGCGTTCCAAACATTCTACCATTGCAATCATTGTGGGTTTACTTCCCAATTCTTCGTAGAGATGGAAGAAAAGGAAGCTTCTAAACTTGAAGTAAAAGAAGTAGATTTGGAAAAGCTTAAGGGAAAGATAATTCCAGTCGTTTCGACAAACAACAGAGTTATTGGATGGACTTTTAAGACACAGAACAAAAAGGTTGTGTCGACAGCTTTCAATCTAGCAAAACTTATAGGTTTAATGTTATTGTTGTTTTTGGCGTTGGGGCTTTTAAGTATATTTCTTAGGTTATACGTATAACATTGAAAAAAGAAAATTTTCACCTTTAAATTTTTCAACCATAACAATACTCACTAGGGCTAATGTATGAAAAGTTATCTCAAAAAAGCTACTGGGAAAATTAAAGATTTGGTAGAGTATGGTATACCCGTAGGAATAGGGTCGGGTTTAGGTTATGCCACAAGCCTTTATGAAAGTTGGAAAGCAAACTTACTTTCATCGTCGTTAAGGGATATGGATTTTCTGCAGGCAATACTGGCAGGTTATGGGAAAGAATGGTTGTTTTACAATTATCCATTAGCCATGACATTACTAGTCGTTGGTTCATCTGGTGGAATACTTGGATTGTTGTATTGGGCTATAAAAAACAGGTACAATCCTATACCATAGTTGCGATTCGAAGCCTGGCTTTAATGCGCCGCCCGGGATTCGAACCCGGGTCACTGGCTTGGGGGGCCAGTGTCCTACCAGGCTAGACTAGCGGCGCACAATTTTTATGTTGTAGAAATTTGGATTAAAATTTTATTCTTCTATATCAACAACCTTAGAGTTAGTCAAACTCTTAAGAACGTTTAATAGTTCTTCTCCGTTTATCCTAAGTAAATGATGATGTGAACCACCACCCGTATAGATTATTCTATCCTTCAACTTTTCTAACCTCTTATCTACCAACACTAAAAGTTTCTTGATATGTCCAAACGGTGGGACGCCACCTATATCATAGCCTGTATGCTCTAGCACTTCCTTTGCTTTAGCCATCCTGACTTCCTTTGCATCAACGATTTCTTTCACTTTTTCGAACGAGACCCTAGAATCGCCTTTCAAAACACAAAGAACAGGCATATTATCTGCCATCAGTAGGATACTCTTGAAAACTATTCCATCTTTGATCTTTTCTGAAGCTTTCTTACTTTTCATAACAGGCTCCTCGAAGAAAATCAGTTCAGCGTTTATCTTGTGAAACTCTATAAACTTTTCCAAGTTTTTATGAGTAAGTTGTTGCTTTCCCATACTTCTTTTATTTCTTTTTTGATAAATTTATTTGAATGAGTATACAAGCAGAGTCTTTGCCAAAATCTCCGAGATTTCTATCTGAAGACAAAGAGTATAAGAAAAAGTACGTAGAAAAGTTAAAAGAAGAAATAGCCAAGTTGTACAAACTGGCAAAAGAATTGTATGAAATTGGTGAACCAAAAGTTAAACTCCAAATTATTCCATCAGAAGACAGGTTAACTAGAGGGACAAATAGTCGTATATATTTTTATCATGAAGATGAAAAGGAGATGATCTCATCCTTTTTTGGACTGTTTTATCTTTACGGGTTTATGCATCTTCTAGTCGATATAAAAGAGAGAAGAGAAATAAGAGTAGATACGTACGCTAAAGAATTAAGAGATTCTTTGATTTCATTAGCAACGAAAGCGGGTTATGCAATAGATTATAACGTTAAAAAACGTTTGACGAATAATTTGTACAAGATGTTAGAAAAGGTTAGTAAAAAACTACCATTCATTAGAGTAGTCGAGGAAAAAACAATAAGTATGTGTTGTTCGATGAAGAAAATTTCTTACCCATGGAAATAGAGTTAAAAGGAATGAAATGAATTAAAATCTTTTACTACCTAAAAAATTTTTATGTTACACCTAACAATCTTCGAAAAATTGAAGGAACTTTCTGGAGGTAAGTATGGAAGAGAAGTAAGAGTTTGTCAAGACACTACTGGAAGATTTTATTCTGAAGATTCCAGGTTTCCCGTGTCATCTGGAGAAAGCCCCAAATTGATTGGATTTTTTCTGTATTTTGATAGAAAAAT
>JAGHAA010000046.1 GCA_021161745.1 Candidatus Aenigmatarchaeota archaeon | reverse complement strand
TTAAGACCTCACCGTTACTTTGGGCAGAGGATAGATTCTAGACGCGTGCAGAGACTCTTCAAAAAGTTAAAAGAGTCTACCTGATTTCTTTGAGGGGTATCTCGAAATACTCTCCTCCTTCATAAACGATCGCAACAAACTCTTCGATGTCAGCTACTCTTAACAAGGGCGATAGAAGCTCATCCTTTTCCACGTTGTTTATCTCGACGCCCGGCATTAAAGGCGATAGAGCCGGCATGACGATCAAGTTTTTATCATAAACCTTACCCACTAAAAAACATTTGAACCTCCTCCTAACTCCGAGCTCGTCCCTTACACCAATAGCCGGATGTTCATGAGCCATCACGATAGTTTTAATCGTTTGCTTAAAACTTTCAAGATTAAGTTGTTTATGGCCATGTATAAAAAGAAACTCCCCAAGTGTATAACTTGGATCCTTAAACTCAACGTCTTTTTTCTTTAAAATCGGTATCAAGAAGTTATCATGGTTTCCACGCACCACTATAAGCTCTATTCCCATCGATCGGATAAAATCTATGAAATCTAACGTTTCTTTCCATTCCTGCCTAGTAGCCTCTCCGAATTCATGCTTTAAGTCTCCGTTCACTATCAGAACTTTCGGTCGCACAATCCTTATCATCTCTTCAACAGTCTTCTTGATCTTTGGGTATTGTGATTTTGGAAGAGTTATACCTTGCTTCTCCAACGCAGCTTCATAGCCTATGTGCAGGTCTGCTATTACTAGAACATCAAACCTCCGTAAAAAGAGACCCAAACCTTCTACTATTTCCACTCCGTCTAAAATCTCAAACTTCACATCTAAAAGTTAACGTTAAAAATAAAAATTGTTCTCACTGATATTATAGAAGTGATTCCATGCCCGTTTTCAAATTCGTAGTAAGTGACCCAGAAACTAGGAAAGCTTACCAGATAGAAGTAGATCAGTCTAAAGCTATAGGAATAGTCGGAAAGAAGATAGGCGATGAGTTCGACGGCGATATAATAGGACTTCCCGGTTACAAGATTATGATAACGGGTGGAACAGACAAAGATGGATTTCCGATGCACCCTCATGTCCATGGTACGGTAAAGAAGAAGATTCTTCTCTCTGGACCACCAGGGTTTCATCCAAAGCTAAAAGGGCAACGAAAGAAGAAGACTGTAAGGGGAAACATCATATCTACAGAAATAGTCCAGATAAACTGCAAGATAGTAAAGAAAGGTAGCAAACCAATAGAGGAATTGCTAGGAAAGAAAGGGGAAGGTAAAGAAGGGCAAGAGGAAAAGAAAGAAGAGAAGAAGGAATAAAGCCTTAAAATCTTAAATTCCTAATTGTTTAGTGATGGGGAACTTAGAAACACAACTTTACAACATCCTTGTGCTGTTGGTTTCCTCTCGAGGGGAGGAAGTTTCGTATAAAGATAAGTTACCAGAAGGGATAGAAGAGATTACAAAACAACGAGAGTTAATTTCTGACCAATACGAAACGAAAATCCTTATAAAGTTTTCACCAGAGCACATGGATAGGAAAAAATTGGATATTATCGAACCTGAAACAATAAAGTATTCAGAGATAGTAAATGGCAAAGAACTTCCTTTAAGGTATGAAGGTATTTATTCACATAAAGACTCAACATTGCTAGTTGATGTAAACTTTATCAATTCAACAGTCGGAGTATATTTACCTCCTGGCCATCCAAAAGACTATTTAGATTCTACAGTTGATCTTATAAAGACGATCCTTTCTTAAAACTCGTTTGTTTTATGATTATTTAAGTTGTTAAAGATACAAAGAAGAGTTAAGAGGGTGTAGTATGAGCAAAGTCGACCCAAAACTCATACCAGAAGTCAACATAGGGATGGTCGGACACGTAGACCATGGGAAAAGCACTATCACAGAAATGCTTACTGGAAAGTGGCCTGCTCAGCATTCTGAAGAGTTAAAGAGGGGTATAACTATACGTCTTGGGTATGCCGATGCCACCTTCTACAGATGCCCGAAGTGCGGTACTTACTCGACCAGCAAAAAGTGTCCAAAATGTTTTAGCGACACAGAGATACAAAGAACTGTAAGCTTTGTCGATGCTCCAGGCCATGAGAGTTTGATGGCGACTGTGCTTACCGGAGCTTCTTTGCTAGACGGTGCACTGCTCGTCATAGCGGCAGACGAAAAGTGCCCCATGCCACAGACAAAAGAGCACCTAAAAGCTTTAGAAGTTGTCGGAATCGATAAAATAGTCATAGTCCAGAACAAAATAGACCTAGTTACTCCTGAAAGAGCGAAGGAAAACTACGAGGAGATAAAGGAGTTTGTTAAAGGAACGATAGCTGAGAACGCTCCTATAATACCGATTTCTGCACAGCAAAGAGTGAATGCCGAATACTTGATAGAAGCTATAGAGACTACCATCCCTACTCCAGAAAGAGATCCTTCCAAACACCCTATCATGCTCATAGCTAGGAGTTTTGACATAAACAAGCCTGGATACCCACCTAAGAAGTTGGTGGGTGGGATCTTAGGAGGTTCTTTGATCCAAGGTAGGTTAAAGGTTTGTGATGAGATAGAGATAAGACCTGGGATAAAAGTAGGGAATGACTGGAAGTCTTTAACTACAGAAGTCGTTTCCCTACAGAAAGCTGGGATAACGCTAGAGGATGCAGGCCCTGGAGGATTGCTGGGCGTTATGACAAAGCTTGATCCTGCTTTGACCAAATCCGATGGACTTGCAGGAAATGTAGTAGGTCATCCTGACAAACTTCCTCCAGTATGGAAAGAGATTGAGTTAGAGGTCCATCTGTTGGAAAGGATAGTCGGAACGAAAGAGGAGCAGGAGGTAAAGCCAATTCAGAAGAATGAAGTTTTGATGATAAACGTATGGACTTCGCGCTCCGTTGGGATAGTGGAAGAAGTTAAAGGCGATTATACAAGGCTAAAGTTAAAGCTCCCCGTTTGTGCTGAAGTCGGTAGCAGAGTCGTGCTCTCTAGGCAGATAGCCGGCAGGTGGCGTCTTTTCGGCTGGGGGATACTGAAGTGAAAGAATGAAGAAAGTTATCTTGGATACGAATTTTTTGATGCTTCCAGTCCAGAAAAGGCTGGATGTCTTCGAGCTCATACCAGAGATTCTGGAAGACAGAGTGGAGTTCTACGTAGTCAAGCAAACTCTGAAGGAGCTGGAAAACCTTTCGAAGAACCGTGGGAAAAGCGGGATGGCTGCTAGAGTTGCGTTAGAACTCCTTAAATCCAGGAAAGTAAGGGTGTTGGACGTGGAAGGTAGGAGTTGTGATGAGGCTATTCTAAGAGTCGCAACGAACGATTTTATAGTGGCAACGAACGATAAGATGTTAAGGAAAAGATTAAAGGGCGCAAACGTAAAAACAATATATTTACGTAGCAAAAAGTATTTAGGTATGGATTAGGGGGTGGGGAACGAATGATGATACCGTTGATCGCTTTAGGTTCAGGCATTTTTGCTCTTTTAGCCGCTTTTGGCCTTATCGCTTACATAAACAAACAACCGTCTGGGAACGAAAGAATGAAAGAAATCGCTAAGGCCATACAAACTGGTGCTAGTGCTTATTTGAAAAGGCAATATAAAACGATTTTAATAATCACAGTCATACTCGCAGCTATCCTTTCTCTCCTGCTAGATTGGCATACAGGCATAACGTTCGTTCTAGGAGCCGTCTCATCGCTCATAGCCGGTTTTGTCGGTATGTGGGTGTCCGTAAGGGCAAACCTTAAAACTGCAGAGGCTGCTAGAAGAGGTAATCTAGGCAAAGCGTTTGTGATAGCCCTCAGAGGCGGGGCAGTGATGGGTCTCATGCTAGTCGGTCTTAGCTTAATAGCGATAAGCTCTCTTTACATCATCTTCGGTAACCCAGAATACATCGTAGGTTTTGGTTTTGGTGCAAGCTTGGCAGCTTTGTTCGCTCAGCTCGGTGGCGGTATTTACACGAAAGCCGCAGATGTGGGTGCTGACCTCGTGGGAAAAGTGGAAAAAGGTATACCCGAAGATGACCCAAGAAACCCTGCTGTGATAGCAGACCTTGTAGGTGATAACGTAGGTGATTGTGCTGGTAGGGGGGCAGACTTGTTCGAATCTTTTAGCGATAACATCATAGGAGCTATGATTTTAGGCTTAGCTATGGGTTCACATTGGGTTCTCTTCCCACTCTTTGCCGGGATAGTTAGCGTTTTTTCAACCGTCATAAGTCTGTTGTTGATAAGGGTAAAGAAGAAATTAAACCCAGTAAAGGCTTTGAACCTTAGCGTTGGCATAGTCGCTGCCATAAACATAGCTCTGTTCTACTATTTAACGACAACGTTCCTTGGAGACATAAGATATTTCTACGCTTCGGTCGTGGGCCTAGCAACGAGCATACTGATAGTCTTGATAACCCAGTACTACACGGGTGACCATAAACCTGTTAAGACGATTGCTAAAGCTTCCAAGACAGGTGCTGCGACTAACATACTAACAGGGTTCGCTGTCGGGTTGGAAAGCACAGCTTTGCCAGTCATCGTGATGGCGGCTTCGATTTTGATTTCTTACTTGTTAGGTGGAATCTATGGTATCGCAACAGCAACTCTAGGTATACTCTCAACTACTGCAATAATAATGGCTCTGGACACTTATGGTCCTATAACAGATAATGCTGGAGGCATAGCCGAGATGTCGAAGTTACCTAAGGAAACTAGAGAGATTACAGACAAACTTGATGCTATAGGCAATACAACAAAAGCCATAACCAAAGGCTATGCGATGGGGTGTGCAGCCTTATCAGCTTTCGTCCTCTTCTTCGCTTACTTGCAAATAACTGGTCTTAACGTCATAGATGTTGCGAAGCCCATAGTGTTTGTCGGAGCGTTCATAGGTGTTATGCTCCCATTCCTGTTCTCTGCTTTTGCGATAAAGGCTGTTGGCAAGGCAGCTTTTGAAATAGTGGAAGAGGTAAGAAGACAGTTCAGAGAGATAAAGGGATTGCTCAGAGGTAAAGCTAAGCCAGACTACGCAAGCTGTGTGGACATAAGCACAAAGTCTGCGTTGAGAGAAATGATAATTCCTTCGTTGCTCGGTGTTATAACACCTATAGTAGTAGGAGTTTTGTTGGGTAAGGAAGCGGTTGGTGCTTTGATAATAGGCGGTACTGTAGGCGGTATAACGCTCGCCATGCTAATGAACACTGGTGGTGCAGCATGGGATAACGCTAAGAAGTACATAGAAGCAGGTAACTTCGGAGGAAAAGGTAGTCCAGCCCATAAAGCTGCTGTGATAGGCGACACCGTAGGAGATCCGTTCAAAGATACTGCTGGTCCGTCTTTACACATACTCGTAAAGCTTTTAAACATGGTTTCCATAATATTTGCACCGATTTTCATAGGATTGTTACTTAGCATGTGAGAACATGTACAGGATAATGACGATAAAAGATACCATAAGAG
>JAGHAA010000002.1 GCA_021161745.1 Candidatus Aenigmatarchaeota archaeon | reverse complement strand
TGCTCCAATGCGATGCAGTTTGCGGTTTATCCTTGCCCTTACGACTGACATGTGTTTTGGTAAGTCAAAGCTTAGTAAAAACATGAAGTGTTATACGTATACGCTTATATTTAAAGTTTTCTATAGTCAAGTATACAATTCCAAAACTCATTCATTTTAGAAATCCCAAAGCCTCATCAACCCTTACTATTTCCGGTCCAGTCGTCATTTTACCAACAACAAATCCATTAGAGTTTGCGATAAGACCAGACTTAACAAAAGGAGTGCCGAAGTTAACAGTCCCTATGTCCGCGTTTACGCCCAGCGTTTTTTCCACAATCCCCATTTCTTCTTCCATCACATCCCTATGGAGCAAGCAACCTTTGTTAGTAGCTACTCCACAACTACCCACTATGCTCAGCTGTGCTACCGTACCAATCTTAGCCTTTACCCCTAAAGTTTCTTCAACAATCTTCTTTTGCTTTTTCAACAGAGGACTTACAACAGCACCTTTATCGTTGCAGAGGATTAAATTCCCCAACGCAGTATACTTCGATTCTATTATGGCATACCTTAACCCTAACTTTTCGACTATCTTTAGTTCTTCCTCCGTCACTATCTTCGGCAGAAGCAAACCGTTAGAGTTCATCACAACGAACAACCCTACCAAACTCGTCCCACCGACGCTTAAAGGCTTAACAGGAACCTTCAAAACTGCTTCAATTCTTTCCCCATACTTTTTAAAAAGCGTACTCCCAAGAAGACAAACCTCATCAGAAGCCACTCCGTAAAGTCCTACGTTGGGATCGCCGTGAAACTCAGTCTGAAGTATGTGCTTTTCCTTCATCCTTTTCCTCTTTTACTTTTTCCTCCACGATTTCTTCAACCTTTTCTTCCTTCGGTCTGAACAGGTCCACTTTCGCGACTTTATCCTCTTTAGTCACTATAACCCTTACCCTTCCTGGTGGTTTTTCTCTACTCCTGTACCATATGTATTCGTTAAGCTCCTTCCCTATCTTTACCTCCTCAACTTTCATGTGCCTTTTTATGTACTCCTTTATGAACCTCATAGCTCTGTTTGCCCTACGCCATCTAGCAACCTTTATGTAATCTTTCCTCAAGTTTATCGTGTAAATCCTTTCATTAGCCATCTGAACCACTTTCTATTTTTCAGTTTATCAAATTAATAAATCTTACTTTTTAGTTTCTGTAAACTAAATTCTACTTTCTTAACCTAATATTGCATTATAATTTTTGTTATAACTCATCATATTGGAGATTGGATAACAACTTTGGTTAAGTGATCTAACAAAAAACTCATGGAAATAAATAAAAGAAAGGATACTTAAATTATCTTCCGATTCGAGGAGTTTGAGTAAAATGTTAGCAATAGAGGTTAAAAATCTAACAAAGAAGTTTAATGGTTTTACGGCAGTGGATAATATAAGTTTTAAGGTTAAGGAAGAAAAAGAATAAAAGAGGTCTTAGAACTTGTTGAATTGAGAGATAAAGCAGATGTTTTGGTGGAAAAATACTCTGGAGGTATGAAAAGGAGATTAGAAATTGCTCGTGGCTTAATCCATAAGCCAAAAGTTCTATTTTTGGACGAACCAACTCTTGGTTTGGATGTTCAAACGAGAAGGCATATATGGGACTATATCAAAAGACTTAAGAAAGAAAACAACATCACAATCATTTTAACTACTCATTATATGGAAGAAGCCGATTATCTCTGTGATAGAGTGGCTATAATTGATCATGGGAAGATTGTCGCAGTGGGTACTCCAAAAAGATTAAAAGACAAACTTGGTGGAGATATTATAACATTTGAATTAGTAGGAAATGTTGATGAATTTATGAATACTGTCAATAAGCTAAGATTTGTGAAATCGGTTAAAAAACATAATAGTAAATTAACTGTAACGGTTGAACAAGGTGAAAAAAGAATACCCGAACTAATTAGAATGGCTCAGAAGAAAGGTGTTGATATTAAATCTGTAAACTTGCACAAACCAAGTTTAGAAGATGTGTTTTTACATTTTACTGGAAAAACGATAAGGGAAGAGGAGGCTAGTCAGAAAGAAAGAAACATGGGATTTATAAGAAGGAGGTTTGGAAAGTGATAAATACTACCGCAATATATGTTTTGTGGCTAAGAGAAATGAAAAGATTTTTAAGAGCAAAATCTAGAGTTATTGGAACAATAATAAGGCCTCTCTTCTTTTTAGTATTTTTTGGTTTAGGTTTCGGTAAGATGAACGTCCCTGGCTTGGGAAGTGGAATAAATTATACTTATTTTTTGGTTCCTGGCATTGTTGGTATGACTATACTTTTCACCTCGATGTTTGCGGGGATATCTGTTTTGTGGGATAGAGAGTTCGGATTTTTAAAGGAAATCATGGCTGCACCAGTTAATAGGGTTTCAATAGTAATTGGAAGAATACTGGGAGGGACAACAACCTCAATACTTCAAGGAATTTTAATTCTGGGAATTTCTATTTTGATGGGGTTCAAAATACCTAGCGTATATGCATTTTTGTTATCTATTGTTTTTATGTTGGTTATATCTTCTGCATTCGTTGGCTTGGGTTTGATATTTGCCTCGAAAATGAAAGATATTCATGGTTTTAGTTTAATAATGAATTTTATAACACTTCCTCTC
>JAGHAA010000055.1 GCA_021161745.1 Candidatus Aenigmatarchaeota archaeon | reverse complement strand
TGTTTATACTTTTTCGAAAAAACTTTCTATGATAGAAATGGCGTCTACCCGAATAGCTCCTAACAAACTACTTTTGATCATTATTCTCGGGTAGACGCCTCCCTAGATTTTTCATCTTCTAAGGGAGGCTGAAAAAATGAAAGGAGGTGAGACTATATGGCATGGCCTTTAACTAAGATAGGACCTCTGTCAGAAGAACTGATGGAAACCGTTAAAAAATATAACCCAAAAACTAGCAAAACTGTTTTAGACAGAAAGTACGACCCCCATAATCCGTACGACAATCCTCAAGGATTAGAGATAGTGGATGGAGGGTTTTACTTCTGTCCATAGTAATCCACAAACCTCGTAAGGAGGTGAAAAAGAGATGAAAGGTGTTGCTGTTCTCCGAGGTGAATACAAAATCTACGAATAAGCTTTTGCTTCGGTTTTTTAAATCTCAAAGATTCGTAGAGATTCTAAGGTTTGCAGCCTTCTACAGAGATTTAACCCTTTCTTCAGCCGCAAAACGAATAGCGACAGCCTTAAAAATGTCAGAATCTACAGTCAAATGGCACCTACGCAAGATGAGAGAGATGAAATTAATAACTTGTGGGGACAAAAATAATCCATATAAACCATTACGATTGACAGAGCTTGGTTGGGAAGTGTTTTCAATGGTAGAGGGTGATACAATCGATTGAAAAAATCCATGATATAGAGAGGAAATGGCAGAAGAAGTGGGAAGAGGCTAGGATTTTCGAAGCTGACCCCAGCGACAAACCAAAGTTTTTCATCACCTTTCCTTACCCTTACGTAAACGGTGCACCGCACATAGGCCATAGCTACTCAGCTTTCAGAGTAGATTGTTACGCAAGGTTTAAACGTATGCAAAGGTTCAACGTCTTATTCCCGCAAGGGTTTCATGCGACAGGAGAGCCCATATTAGGCGTTGTTGAAAGGTTAAGGAAGGGTGATGAAGTCCAGATAAGGACTATGAAGCTGTTCGGTGCGACTGATGAAGAAATAGAAAAGATGAAAAAAGACCCTAAGTACGTTGCGTTGTTCTGGAAAAGGAGATGGATAGAAGACTTGAAAATGGCAGGGTTCAGCATAGACTGGAGACGTACGTTCATAACGACAACGATAACGCCTCAATACTCAAGGTTCATAGAATGGCAGTACAACACTTTGCAGAGGAAAGGTTACGTCAGACAAGGAACTCATCCTGTGATTTGGTGTCCACATTGTCAAAGCCCGACTGGAGACCATGACAGATTGGAAGGAGAAGGTGAAAGTCCTATAGAGTACGTACTGATAAAGTTCAAGTTGGAAGATAGCAACGTTTACCTTCCATGTGGTACTTTAAGGCCTGAAACTGTGTATGGAGTAACAAACGTATGGGTTAACCCTGACGTCACTTACGTAAAGGCCAAAGTCGACGGAGAAACTTGGATAATCAGCAAGGACGCTGTAATCAAGCTGAACGATCAGCTAAAGAAGGTTAAAATAATCGAGGAAGTTGAGGGTAAAGACTTATTAGGAAAAAGAGTTGTAGAGCCTATAAGTAACAGGAAGGTTCCTATTCTGCCTGCTAAGTTCGTCGACCCGGCTAATGCCACAGGTATAGTGATGTCCGTCCCAAGTCATGCACCTTATGATTGGATAGCGATCAAAGAATTGCTGGATAAGCCAGAGGAGTTGGAGAGGTACGGAGTTACTAAGGATGAGCTAGAGCCCATTTCCATCATAAAGGCTCCTGGGTTAGGAGAGCATCCGGCCATAGAGATAGTGGAAAGGATGGGAATAAAAAGCTCTGAAGAAAAGGAAAAGCTTGACGAGGCAACGAAAATAGTTTACAAGAAAGAATTCCACCAAGGAGTGCTTAAAGACAACTGTGGCCAGTTTAGCGGTATGAAAGTTTCAGAGGTTAAGGATGCGCTTACAGAAGAATTTAAGAAAACAGGGATAGCAGACAGCATGTGGGAAACTACCGGGAGAGTCGTATGCCGTTGTACTACTGTATGCCATGTCAAGATTCTGGAAGACCAGTGGTTTTTGAACTTTTCCAACCCGAGATGGAAAGAGCTCGCAAAAAAATGCTTGGCTAACATGAAAATCTATCCGGAAGAGGCAAGACAAGCTTTCCTAGCTACTATAGACTGGCTTAAGGACAAGGCATGCACACGTAAGACAGGGCTAGGAACTCCTTTACCTTGGGATAAAGAATGGATAGTCGAGACGTTAAGCGACTCTACGATATACATGGCGTACTACACGATAGCAAAGATAATAAACGAAAAAAACATACCGGCTGAGAAGCTTACTGATGAAGTTTTCGACCACATCTTCTTGAGTAAAGGTAACTTGGAGGAAGTTGCGAAAAGCTCTGGGCTGGATAAAGAGACTATCCAACAGATGAAAGAAGAGTTCGAGTATTTCTACCCTGTTGACCTGAGGAATTCTGGAAAGGATTTACTCCAGAATCACCTCACGTTTTTCATCTTCCATCATGTTGCTGTATGGGATGAAATGCCAGACAAATGGCCAAGAGCTATAGGAGTAAACGGTTTCGTCAAAGTCGAAGGAGAAAAGATGAGTAAGAGTAAGGGAAACATAATACCGTTGCGTGATTTAGTCAAGCAATACGGAGCTGATTTCGTCAGGATAAACATAGTTTCTGCTAGCGAAGACTTGGAAGACGCTGACTGGAGGGCTGAAAACATAAAGAGTTTTAGGAACAAAACGTTTTTCCTTTTCGACCTTATTAACAGTCTTGAAAAAATGAAAGGCGACTCATTCGGCAACGCTGAGAAGAATCTGTTGAGCAGGTTGCAGAAAATCATAAAAGCCACTACAGAATTCTATGAGAAGCTGAAGTTTAGGAGCGGTGTTCAACAAGCGTTCTTTGAATCTATCAACGAGATCAAATGGTATCTGAAGAGAGTAGGTGGTGTGGAGAAAGCCAACAGGGATGTGGTGAGAAAAGTCCTTACAACAATCACCAAACTGTTAGCTCCGATGATGCCTCACCTGATGGAAGAGTTCTGGCAAAAGCTTGGAAACGACGGATTCGTGGCTTTAGCAAAGTGGCCAGAGTATGAGGAAAGCTATGTAGATGAAGAGGCAGAACTAGGTGAGCAACTCGTAAGGAGTGTGGCAGAAGACGTTAACGAGATAATAAAGCTCGTCGGCAAAAAGCCTAACAAGATAAGGGTCTTCGTCGCCGATAGCTGGAAGTTCGACGTCTATAAAAGAGTTCTGGAAACTGGAAGAGTCGACATAAAAGAGTTCATGAAAGATGAAAAATACCGTGGTAAGGAGGTCGTCTCATACTTACAGAAACTTAGCAAAAAGGTTGGTAGTTTAAACAAACAGTTTTTGGAAAAAGAGAAACAGTACAGTGTGCTGAAAGAAGCTATACCATTCCTTTCAACCGAGTTTAGGTGTGAAGTTGAAGTAGAACATGCAGAAGAGTCTGACAACCCCAAAGCTAGGAACGCAGACGTAACCAAGCCAGGAATCTACGTCGAATGAGATTTTTGTTCGATATTATTAGGTTCAAGTTTTCCCATTCATACCTCATGTCCAAAGGATCTAGTACCATGCGTTTTGAGTGTGCCAAGAAAAGAGCACCTTTCTTACCATAACTTTCGTCCATTTCCTTTATGAATGATGTCAACTCTACTCCTTTTTTATCTTCCCAGTTTGAGTAGACGTAACACTCCCGCCTGATAAATCCTTTGACAGCTCTGTTTATTCTATCTCTTAACGAAACTATGATTCCGAATAATCCAGAAGATTTGTAAACGTTCTCTATTCCTCTACAAACGTCTTCGGTAGTTTCCAGATAAGGAAAAACGTAAGAAGCTATCACGAGGTCTCCGCACGGAATACCTTCTTCCACTCTACCTTCTTGGATTATGACGTCAAACCTAGATGTGTCTATTTGTTTCAACTCATACAACTCTCTAGGTACTTTTATCCCATAAGTTTTTTCAAAATAATCCGAAGCCGAAGAAAAACCTTTTTCGACGTAGGTTTGGTGAAACTTCCTTACACTTTCCTCTGGTTCGACTAAGATTAACTCAACTCTTTTCTCTCCTTCTCTTGAAAGTAGTTGGGCTATTTGGTATGGATAGACAGATATTCCTGGCCCAACTTCTACGTACGTTTGTATTCCTTCCAATTCCTCAAAGTTTATACGAGGAGGTTTGCCTTTTATCCTCGTTAAGGATTCTCCGTAAAGTCTTGTATAAAGAGAGTTTATATCTCTTACAAACATCAGAGTTCCGATTAATGTATTCGAAAAATTTAAAATCTTTGGTTCAACTACCATCAGTATATAAGGTTTGAATTAACGTTTTTATCCTTAAGCCACTAACGCTAACGTTTCTATTATTCCAGCTACTATCAAAAGCACTACCCCAACAACTAAGAGTTTTAAAGAGTCTCTGACTATATACCAAAACCTTATCGATTTCCTCCTTACAAATGCTGCTGACGCTATTCCTCCAGCTATACCACCTATGAAGTATGCAAGAATCTCCAGAGATCCATGTGGGAAGAACATCAGAACAGCAAGAGGTATTCCTTTAACTCCTCCAAAGCTTTTTGCAGCTATGCCTATAGCAGCTGCAAGAACACTAGCGTTCCAGGCAAGGATGAATACTGCACCAGAACCGAAAATAAAGGAAAAGAGGAAGGAGAGCGCTAAAACAGAAATGTTGTTCGTCACTATCTCGGTAAACTTATCCGCGAAAACGAATTTACCTCGAATTATGTTTATCTCATTTATCTGGTCATAAAACAGTTTTTCGATCTTATGTTGAGGTAGGAGAACGTAAGTAAGACTCATGGCCACTATCATCCCAGAGAAGAAAAACACGTAGATTTGGATTACTCTTTTATGTCTTTCCCAAAAACTAAAATCGAAATAATCTTCTGTCGTTATAACCTTTTCTTCCTTAGCTTCTATGTACCGTAGCAAACGATTTATGAAAGGTGTCATACTTATCGTGATTAGGAAAAC
Organism: Candidatus Aenigmatarchaeota archaeon; assembly: GCA_021161745.1. Taxonomy (GTDB): domain Archaea; phylum Aenigmatarchaeota; class Aenigmatarchaeia; order CG10238-14; family JAGHAA01; genus JAGHAA01. The sequence goes on along the minus strand of JAGHAA010000055.1, from coordinate 11,041 downwards.
TGTAAACATGCCTGTAGATTGTTCAAAAATGAAATAGGAAATTACCATACATACGACGGAATCTATTATACCTAGAAAAAACATCGAGGAAGGCTTTCTTATCGCTTCCTTGATAGAAACTAAGCTCTCTAGGACCATTCAAAATTTATTTTAGCTTCGAGACTTAAATCTCTTCTAGAGTATTCATAACTTTTACGGTTTCGGAACCGACAATGCTTTTATAAGCCCGTCGAACAACGGATTAGGTTTCATAAACCTTGAAGTAAACTCTGGGTGAGCTTGTGTAGCTACGAAGAATCTATGGTTAGGGAGTTCTATGAACTCAACTAACCTTCCATCAGGAGACATACCAGAAAAAACTAGACCATGACTTTGGAGGGTTTGATGGTACTCTGGGTTAACCTCATACCTGTGTCTATGCCTTTCATAAACAACCTCTTTCTTCCCATACAACTTCCAGACTAACGTATTCTTTTTGAGGACTGCTGGATACTCGCCCAACCTCATCGTCGCACCATACTTCGACTTTTCGAGTATATCTTTTTGCTCAGGAAGTATGTCTATAACAGGGTATGGTGTGTTTGGGTATATCTCGGTAGAATGAGCACCCTCAAGCTTGCAAACGTTCCTCGCAAATTCCACAACAGCCAGTTGGAGTCCGAAACAAAGGCCCAGGAATGGTTTGTTGTTCTCTCTACAGTATTTTATCGCCAAAACCTTCCCTTCTACCCCAGACGAGCCGAAGCCACCAGGAACGATAACACCATCCACTTCGTCCAAAACAGAAACCTTCGAAGGATCTTTCTCAAAATCCTTGCTGTTTATCCAGATTATTTCCGGTTTTACTCCGTTATGCCATGATGCATGCTTTACAGCCTCTATGACAGAGATGTAAGAATCTGCTAGAACGAAGTTGCCTATGTCGAAGTACTTGCCGACTATGGCTATCTTTACTTTCTTGTCCAAACTTTTTATCTTCCCTACCAACCCTTCCCACCTTTTTTTAACAGCCAGAGTCTGTGGTGGTTTAAGGTTAAAGTGAGAGAGTATCTTTTCAGCAAGCTTCTGTTCTTCGAACACTAAAGGCAACTCATAAACAAAATCTACGTCTGGGTCAGAAATCACGTTTTCCTCCTTAACGTCACAAAAGGTTGCTATTTTTTTCCTCCTAACATCGTCCAAAGGTTTTTCAGAACGACAGATTATGAAATCGGGTTGTATCCCAAGATCTCTCAGCATTTTAACGCTGTGCTGAGTCGGTTTAGTCTTCTGCTCACCGAGATGCTTCGGTATAGGTACATAGCTCACGTGTATGAAAACGCACTTCTCTCCTTCCATCCTCATCTGTCTGGCAGCCTCTATGAATATCGCATTCTCGTAGTCCCCTACCGTTCCCCCTATTTCAACCAAAACAAAGTCTGGTTTACTCTTCTCTGCAACTTGCCTTATCCTCCTTTTTATCTCATCAGTCACATGAGGAATAAGTTGGACTGTCTTGCCTAAGTATTTTCCTTCCCTTTCGTTCTTTATGACTTGCCAGTAAATCTGCCCAGAGGTTATGTTGTTGATCTTCGATATCTTAACGTCCAAAAACCTTTCGTAATGGCCAAGGTCTTGGTCTATCTCTCCGCCATCATACGTTACCCACACTTCTCCATGCTCAGTAGGTCTTAGCGTGCCAGCATCAAAGTTAAGGTAACCATCTATCTTTATCGGTTCAACCTTGAAACCACGCCACTGAAGGATTTTACCTATAGATGCTGTGCATATACCTTTTCCAAGACCAGAAAGAACTCCACCTGTTATGAAGATGTAATAGGGCTTGTGCATATTGTAGTATATGCATCCTACATAATAAACTTTTTTGTAACAGCAAACGTTAAATTGGTAGAATAGAATTCATAATTTTATGAAGAAGAATAAAAAGGAATCTAAGCAAGCTCTCATAGCCTTGCTGCTTATTTTCTTGATGGGTGGGTCTACAGTAGCTTTCTCTTTCATAAACACACTAAGAGGTGGTCAAAAAAGAGTACCTTTGCCAAAAGATGTGGTGTTAGAAAGAGAGCTTAGTAAAGAAGAAGAACTTGCGATACTTCAAACTTACAGGACGATAATAAAGTTTACTTACAAGAAGGACTGCGTTAAATGTCTCGATTGGAAGAACGTGTTAGAAAACGTGGTAAAAAAATCCAACGGACAAGTCTACTTGGTCGAGTTGGAAGGAAACGTTACTAGGATAGACATCTACAACGCCCTTAGGTCTACTACCCTGACGAACCCAAAGGATGAGACAGAGATAAAGAAAGAAGTTTGCACGATCCTCGTAGACCCACCAGATTGGTGTCTAGCCTATCTCGTCTAGTACCTTATCCTAAAATCCTCAAACTCTCCTGTGTACTTCTCTTTCTTTACTTCAACTTTTTCCACCTTGGAGAGAGGAGAGCCTTTGTGTAGGAACCTTATGAGTTTCTGCACAGCGTCTTCGTTTCCTTCTGCCACCACTTCAACTCTCCCATCTGGTAAGTTTCTTACCCATCCTGTCACTCCAACCTTGGTTGCAAATTCCCTTGTGTAATAGCGAAAGAAGACTCCTTGGACTTTTCCGCTCACGTAGGCATGTATCCTAACCTTTTTCATAATGAAAAAACATAACGTTTGGGTATAAAATTTTTATGATGGTAAAAGTTGTAGGTATAGACTTGGCAGGCTTAGAAAGGAGAGACACTGGGTTTTGTGTTATGGATACTGCTACCATGGAAGTTTTTACGAAAGTTTTGCATACAGATGATGAGATCGTTGAGGAAGTCATGAAGGTTAAGCCTATAGTCGTCGCCATAGATGCTCCGTTGTCCATTCCAAAGGGAAGGAAAAGCATAGATGAGAGGAATGAGCATCACTTTAGGCAGTGTGACAAGGAACTTTTGGAAATGGGTATAAAGTTTTTCCCCATAACACTTGGTCCGATGAGGATGTTGACTAAAAGAGGGATTAAGCTTAAAGAAAGACTGAAAAAGTTGGGGTTTAGAGTAATAGAGGTTTATCCTGGTGGGGCTCAGGATGTTCTTAACATACCGAGGAAGAGTGATGTTAAAGGTTTGAGAGATGGTCTTGAAAAACTTGGGATAAAAAGGATAAAAAAAGATGTTACGCACGATGAGTTAGACGCTATAACTGCTGCCTACGTCGCAAAGGCTTATGTTGAAGGTAATTACACACAACTCGGAGACGAGGAAGAAGGAGTTATAATCATGCCAAAACTTTAGGAAGGATTTTCACAAGGTCTTGGATGTCGTTTATCTCAAAATCTGGTTTATATTTCGGCTTTGGTCTTTTTTCAAGCTTCTTAACAAAACCATACTTTGCAAAAACAGTCTTTATCCCCAGTTTCTTAGCACCGTCTATGTCTTTTACTGGGTCGTCTCCAACGAAAAGGACTTCCTCCGGCTTAAGCTTTAGCTTTTTGAGAGCGACTCTGAAAGGCATTTCATGTGGTTTCCTCGCCTTGACGTCATCAGACGTAACGACGACGTCGAAAAAGTATTGAAGCTTCATACCACAGAGCCTCGTCCATGCTTGAAGACGCGGAGCGTCAGTTATTATCCCGAGCTTGTAACCTCTCTTTATAAGCTCTATTAGCGTAGGTATGACATGAGGATAAGGCTCGACAAAGCTTTCCTTTACTTTCCTGTAAGCGACTATTCCGGCTGAGAGTACCTTGTAATCAACTCTTCCCATAACCCGTTTGAGGAAGACGTTGAAGATTTTTTGGTACTCCAAACCGTACTGTTTGAAAAGGTCCATCAGAATCTTCCACGCTTTATCATGACTTATCTCAAGCCCGACGTCTCGCATAGCAGCTATAGCAGCCTCGCATGCCATCATCTTCATCTTGACAAAGTCTATCAAGGTGTTGTCTAAATCGAAAAGGACAGCTTTTATCGTCATTTTTAAACCCTTAAAAGATAATTCGGTTTTACTGTTTTTGTGTTTAACCTTAGCATTGTGTTATACGTACAACGTGAAAAAGATTCAACTTCCAAACATCCTGTCAAACTCTCTCTTTATCGCAAATTCTAATAAAGACGCAAGTTTCTCTTTCCTCATGACAAAGTTGACTGAATAACTCTTAAACCTTCTTGATCCACAGAAGCAGAATCTTTGGTAACAAACCTGCGTATCTAGTCCAACAACCTTCGGACAGTCCAAAGATGCACAATCGAAGTCGTTGCTACATCTAATCTTCCCACCCTCTAAGATCATCTTCTTCACTCTCTCTTCGTTTTCCTTCACAGCTTTCGTATGAGCCACCAGAACTTTTTCAGCAACCTCTCTCAAGTTTTTACACCCATCACATTTTCTCAAAGCTTTAGAGAGGTTTAAGAGAAGGTCGTGAGTAAACCTCATCCATTTTTCAGATAATCGATGATAGTCCTCTTCGGCATAAGATGCTCTTTCCAACGACTCCTCAGCAGAGACTATGTCTTCTTCCAACATTTTTAAGTAGAGTTGTCGTGTCTTACCTTCTTCAAGAAGATTGACAAGAGATTCGATTTCATCCATCATCAAAAGGCTTGCTTTCTTAGCGTCTTTGTTCTTCAAACTTTCCCAACAGTTTTGGTGAGCTTTTACGATTATTTCAGCAACTTCCATCGTTTTGTTGGCATGTTTTTCATCCAACCTTTGAGCAATCTCAGAAACTCTTGTAAACCCGTCATAGGTTACGTTAAACATCCTTTCATAAGCGTTCGTCACATCTTTACCCTCTATCTCCAACTTATTCAACTCAACGACTATCGAAGGAGTTTCAGATTTGATCTCTTTAAGTAGCATGTCCACAAATTCAGTCCTGTTCTTCTTGACACATTCTTCTAATTCCGATATCCTTTCCTCATAGAACGTCATCCTAAGGTTTATCTTCCTCTCCCAATCCAATGCCATAAAAAGCTTCAACTTCTCCACAAACCTGTCTAACCCATAGAAAACATCTCCAGGAATTATTCCAGCCTCTACTTTTGCCTTAGTAAAGTTGAAGGTAAGCAGGACGAAAACTAACATCGAAAGAACAAAACGCTTCATGGAATCTTATCTGATTTTTGAAAAAGAAACTTAAAAGTTTATCCTGTTATACGTATAACACCGAAAGATTCTTAAACGTTTTTATATTATATGAAGACAAATTTTGCTCAATGTAAGACGGGGTTCAAAGGTGAGAAAATAAAGTTTTTTACCTCTGTAGAAGTGTGTTGTTGGGAATGTAAACTTTTTTAGTTAGACTCACTTACCGAGTAAAGAATGAATATTGTGTTTGTTAAAAACCATAAACTATAAATATTGTTCTTTACAAAAACAATTTTGATGAAAAGAGAAAAAGATTTTGAGTTTGTTATAAGCGAGTGGAAAACATTTGAGGTACCGCCTCTAATTGAAAGAGAGATTGAAATTCCAGAGAGTCCATCTTCGATAGTCTGTATAGCAGGTGGTAGACAAGTAGGAAAAACTTACAGGATGTTTCAACTTATAAAAGAATTACTCAGAAAAGGTTTTACTCGAGATAACATTCTCTACATAAACTTTGAGCATGAGAGGTTGAGAAACTTAGATGCGAACAACCTGGAAGAAATGATGAAAGTGTTCTACAAGTTAAGCAACGTCGACGAAAGTAAACCTATCTACTTGTTGTTGGACGAAGTCCAACTAGTAAAAGATTGGGATAAATGGGTAAGAAGGATGTTCGATTCTGGTAATTTCAAGATATACATAACTGGTTCCTCTTCCAAAATCTTGGGGGAGAAGATACCGAAAAGTTTAAGGGGAAGAAGCATAGATTTCATACTCTTTCCTTTCGCTTTTACTGAATTTCTCAAGGCCAAACGTTTTAAGATTGAAAAATTCGAACTTTTGTTAGAAAAAAGAGGAAAATTGCTAAAAATCTTAGAAGAGTTTGTAACGTATGGAAGTTATCCAAAAATTTCGTTGATTGAAGACCAAAAGGAAAAGGCTAGATTATTGATTTCATACTATAGGACAGTGTTCTACAAAGATCTTGTAGATAACTATGGAATAGAGAACACGTCAGCACTAGACGCTTTTCTGAAGTACGCTTTAGCTAATTTTTCAAAGTACATCAGCATATCAAAAGCCTACAACTACGTTAAGAGTCTTGGTATCAAATCCAGCAAGCAAACTCTCATCGACTATTTAAACTTTTCAAACGAAATCTTCTTTCTCTTCCCGATGGAGATTTTTTCCCCATCGATAAAAGCAAGAAAGCAATATCCGAAAAAGATTTACGTTTTAGACAACGGGATTATCACCTCTCTTTTTCCAGAGAACAAAGAGAGTTGGGGAAGGCTCATGGAAAATCTAGTAGCCAGAAATCTGATTAAAGAAACCTATGAATTACCTTCGTTAAAAGTTTATTATTGGAAAGAGTACGGTAAGCAAGAAGGTAAGGAAGTCGACTTCGTTGTTAAAGAAGGTTTAAAAGTTAAGCAACTTATACAGGTAACTTACGCCTCTGGCTTAGATGAGATTGAAAAAAGAGAGTTAAGGAGTTTAGTTAAGGCATCGAACTTACTTAATTGTAAAGATTTGCTAGTTATTACCTGGGACTACGAGGATGAGGTTGAATTTAAAGGGAAGAAAGTTAAATTCATGCCTTTGTGGAAATGGTTACTCAAGCTTTGAAAACGTAAACTTTTTAGCGTTATACGTATAACGATTATTTTTCTTTCAAGATCTTCCTCAGCTTCTCCAAGACAACCTTCCTCTTTTCTATTTCTTCCAAAAACCTCTTAACGACATTCAAAATTTCATCTTCTCCTACTCTTAAAGAGCTTGCAGTCTGCTTTAGTATCTTCTCCTTCCTCTTTAACTCTCTCCACCTACTTTCATCCATACCTCTTCACCAACCATCTTGCAAGCTTTTTGAAAGCCTTTACCCTATGCGAATACTTAGCCTTCTCCCGTTTTGTCATCTGAGAGAAAGTTCTACTATCTCCTTTAGGAATAAAAATACTATCGTATGGCAATTTTCTATCTATCTTTCCTAAAACTTTTTTAGTTATGATACCAAAACATTTTCCTTCAAACATAACTGGTTTTTCTTTTGGAACTCCAAAAGCGACTACAGTGCGAAAGTATGCATGCCTATCTTTTCCTTCTAGAAGCTTAAAGATTCCCTCATAACCTATAGCGTGGAACACAAACTTCGAAACCGTTCCAGGAAAATTTTTATAGACTTTAAAGTAAATTCCCGTATCTTCCACAATCGTAGGTTTTTTCGTTATTTTCATCGCATCCTCTAACTTCCTCAGAGTCAATTTCCTCTGATCGAAAGTCTTTATCTCGTCTATCTCAACGCTAGCAATTTTCACATCTATTCCGTATTCTTCGAAGACAGGCATTACTTCTTTCACCTTTCCCTTGTTACTCGTCACAAACCATACCTTCATCTTAACCACCCATACGCCTAGCCAGCATCCTTTCTATTTCATCCTTACTAAGCTTTTTAACTCCGAACCCTTCTGCTATACTCTCGCTCCCCCCGCCTTTTCCTTCCATCGCTTGCGTCAACTCTTTGCAGAACTTCCCAGAATGGAAGCCTTTGCTAACGACATCCTTCCCAGCCTTAACGAAAACGTAAACTCTATCCAGTATGCCAAGTAACACCACAACAGAGTTGTCGCTTACAAGCTTGTTTCCAACTTCCCTAAGCTCATTCTGTGTAAATCCTTCAAGTTCAACCACCAAATACTTTATTCCGTTTACTTGTTTGAAAGAGTTAGAGAGTCTTTTTACTAAGACTTCAGAAGTTTCTGTTTTCAACTTTTCCACTTCTTTTTTAGTACGTTTCCATTCCTCGAAAAGTTTCTTGACAGCATCTGGAACAGATTCCTCTTCCACTCCCAAAAGCTCCGCTAAAGAGTTCAGAATTCTTTCCTTTTCTTCCAGAATCTTGATGGCATTCTCACCACATGTGAACTCTATCCTTACGACACCATCCTGTATGCGTTCTGTCGATAGGATGGTTGTGAACCCTACCTCTCCCGTAGAGTTGCAATGCATACCTCCACAAGCTTCTACATCCACTCCTTCTATCTCCACTATCCTTATCGTCTTACTCGGCACAGCACCTCCTTGGTATATCCTGAACCCATACTTCTTCTCCGCCTCAACCCTCGGAATGAAGAATTTCCTGACAGGTAAATCTTTTTTCACTATTTCGTTCGCAAGGTTTTCTATCTTTTCGACTTGCTCCTCTGTCAAGCTTTCGTAATGCGTTACATCCAACCTAGCTTTGTCGACCTTCTTCTCAGCTCCAGCTTGCCATACCCATGAGCCCAGTACTTTCCTTGCCGCAGCATTTATTATGTGAGTTGCAGTATGATGCTTCCTTAAAGCTTCCCTCCTTTCCTTGTCGACAATTCCTTTTACTATATCCCCTTCTTTGAACTCTACCCTCTCAACAGTATGGAGTATCACATCTCCGATCTTTTCCACGTCAGTTACGCGAACACCGTTAAGATAGCCCGTATCATGCTCCTGTCCTCCAGAAGTCGGATAGAAAAGCGTTTGATCCAACACAACTTTGTTGCCGATTATCTTCACCACTCTTGCTTCAAACTCATAATCGTAATCTCTTTCGTAGAAAAGCTTTTTCGTCGGCGGTAACCCAGAAACATCTACTTGCAGAACTTCTTTTTTCTTTTCCACAGGCTTAGAATGCCTTTCAGCAACTTTCGAGTAGAAGTCTGGAGGTATTCTTACGTGTGGTGCAAACTTCCTTACCATCTCTGGTGTGATCCCGTGCGAATCGTAAAGGTTTATGAGTGTTTGCTCATCTATTTCCTTCTTCGCCTCCACGATCCTTCTTACTATTTGCCTTGCCCTTTCTTTACTAGCCCTGTAGCGTTTAGTCTCAACTTCTAAAATCTCTTGGATTTCATCAAGATGTTCTTCCAACTCTGGAACTAACTGTTTAAGCTGTTTGGCATGGAGCTCACAGACATCTATCAGTTGGAAATCCCATCTGAATTCATCTATGAAGCTCAAAGCTCTTCGGAGTACGACTCTTAAGTTATACCCCCCGCCAACGTTGCTAGGTATTTGTCCATCTGTTATGGCTAAGCTCAAAGCTCTTGTATGGTCTGCTATCGCATACAAAGCCTGTATAGGCTCTATTTTTTCCTCCAAAGTCTTCGTTTCTACTCCGAGTTTTTCAGCTATCAGTCTTTTAATCTTCTCCACATCTCTTACTTCATCAACATTAAGCATACCAGCATACTTTGAATACCTCAGGAAAAGATCCTTCTCATACTCTAACCCCGTCGTCTGTAACAAAGACTTTATGACTGGTTTGAAAACAACATCATAGCTAGTGGGAGTTCCGTTCGTTACCCACGGAAACCTTTCCAACCCAGCTCCCATGTCTATTACTTTTTCTTTCATCTCTTTCGGGCCGGATGGAGTTATCAAGAACTCTGTGAAAACAGCATTGCCCAACTCCAACCCCCTTACAAAATACTCCATACTGTAGCCGAAAGCACCGCTACCAAGCCATAAATCCTCCACGAACACAATTTCTTCTGGAGGTATCCCAAACACTTCTGTAAGCATCTTGTAGTCAAGCTCTATGCACTTTTCTTTCCAGTACCCGTTCTTCCCGTCGTACAGGCTATGCTGTCCAACCATGACGAAAGATGTATAATGCTTACCAGTAACACCAACGTTTGGCACGTCGTTAAACCTAAGACAGAATTGAGGGACTATCAGAGGGTTTGCCGGAAACTCAAAAACTACATTACCGTTGTCTATCCTGTAAAAATCTACTATGCTCGCAACTGTAAAAAACAAAGGTGGGAACCATCTTGCAACCACGGGATAACGCGGTATACTTTCATGTCCATGCTTGATAAAGAACTTTTCTATAGCTTTCCAAGCCTCGACGTACTCAAACCTCTTCTTCGTGGGCGGATTACCTAAGAACTCATAATCGCTGCATGGTTGATCAGGACAAACATCCCTTTGCTCATCTAAAGTCCAAAACCCTTTACCACATTTTTTACAAACTTTTCTTTTAAACCCTTGTTCAACCAAGAAATCTATCTTGTAGTACTTCTCCCAGTTTTTCGAAAATTCTTTCTTCAAGCTTTCCTTTGTGCTTGTTAGCAATAGAAACCACCTTTTTGAAATATTTTAAACCGAACACCTAAAAAGGTTACTTTATCCTCCTCCACTTCGGCACGAAGCTCAAGATTCTTCCGTTTTTATACCTACCACATCCGAGGAAATCATCTTTATGCTTAAGTATAACAAAACCTTCCTCCACACTCCTTTCCCCTACTTCCAGATTCTTCCCTCTCATCCACTCCATAGCCTCATCTTCGCTCAGTTCAAGGACGTTCTTCTTGGCTTTTTTACCTACTATCTGGGAACCTTCTATGCTCAGCCTTACCTCTTTACCATCCCATCTAGCAAAGTATAAGCCAACGTTCTCCACTCTCAAACCTTCCAGATTAAGGCTTAAAACCTGTTTGTTGAGTATCTTTATCTTACCATTCTTCGTCTGTACGAACACAAACTCATCCATCTCATCCTCGAACCCAAACCTCTCTTTAAGCTTTTTCAGAAACTCCTTTACCTCCTTCTTACTCATGATACGTGCTTTCATCATTCAACAGCCTCCGAGATTATATCGAAAAGAGTTAGTATGTATTCCTTCGTCAACTTCCTACCTTCCTGAGTCAGACTGTAGAAAATCCTTTTCCTCTTCCCATGGTACTCTATCCTACTCTCCAGAATACCAGCTTTTTCCATTTGCTTTAACAGAGGATAGACTTGGTTAGTGTTAACCTTCCCAAAGATATGGTTAAGAGATTTAACTATCTCATAACCGTTCATCGAAGAGCGGAAAAGCAGTAAGAGTATGAAAAGTTTTACACAAGACATTGGCTTGAGTTTCATATTAAAAAACTGATATGTTAAACTTTTATCCCTTTATGTTCGTTATACGAACATAAAGGGATAAAAGTTTAACCTG
>JAGHAA010000074.1 GCA_021161745.1 Candidatus Aenigmatarchaeota archaeon | reverse complement strand
GAAGGAGCTTCCGTCTCACATAGAGCCAGGGATAGAAGACTTGGGAGCAATAGTAAAAGACCTTAAATCAGAAATCGAAAGGTTAAAAGGAGTTGTTGGTGAGTAGGCCTTCTGGATTTAATCTTTTTGAATAAGATTTTAAAAGATTTGAAAAGAAATCATATTACGAACGCGGGGGTTGCCTAGCCTGGCCAAAGGCGGCAGTCAACTTGAGCGCTGATTCGATGATGCCGAAGCTCAAGGTCAGGTGATCTGAAAAAATGATGGTGGGTCACCTGCTCCCTTAGTGGGTTCGTGGGTTCAAATCCCACCCCCCGCAAGATCTTTCCAATCTACAACCTTTTCTTCTGATTCTTCATAAACATGATTTTAGTCTTTGAGACTAAAACCTACCTTTCTTCAAACCTCTCGACTATAACAGTTTTTATCTTGGGCATATCGTTAAAATCCGTGTAAAAGTTGTACGCCCCAGCATTCTTGAAGATTATCTTATCACCCACTTTCGGCACATGATCGAAAAATACCTTGTAGCGGAATATATCTAGGCTATCTGGGGACCTTCCTTTTATCAAAAACTTTATTCCCTTTTCCTTTTCTCCGACTACCGGGTACCTGTATCCGAGCAAATAAACATCCATAGCCCCGTTAAATAAAGAGGCATCAACAACGATAGTATCTCCATAAACGTTTATTATTTCCGTCTCTAACCTTATGGCAGGTGCTGCTAGGAACCTTCCAGGTTCAACGACAAGCTCAATACCTTCTTCGTTCAAAAACTGTTTAAACTCTTTTATCATCCTCAGAATGAATTTAACGTCTGGCTTTGAGTTAACATACTCTACTGGTATGCCACCACCTATGTTAACTTTGTTTATTAGCTTTCTGTTCTCTTCGCTAATTATCTCTTCGAAATCTTCCTTCAAAAACCATTCCCCGACGTTTTGGGTCTTACGGTGAAAATGTATTCCTAGCGTGCTTATGTATTCATTCTCCTTTAACTTCGAAATTAATTCATTAGCTCTCTTCCAAGATATACCATAAACAAAGTACTTACCAGTGTAGATTGTGTGTTCCCTTACCTTTACTCGGAGAAAAAGTTCGATCTTCACTTTCTTTTTATTTAAAATGCTCAAAAGTCTGTTCAAATCGTTTTCATTGTCCACAACAAAACTTCTGACACCTTTATCCAACACAATCGATATCTCTTTCTCGTTCTCTCCTTGCAAAAAATAGACTATCCTAGATTTATCTTCTATCCTGTCAACAGAGTTGAAAGAACAGATGGCAAACTTACAATCAGACATACTTTCTAAAACTTTCCCGACAACAGGATTCGTTTTAAAACTGTACACAATCTCATCAGCATATTCTTTCAAAATTTCATACTGTTTCATCAAAACTTCTTTGCTAAGAACAAACCTAGACTTGGATGAGTAATCATTCATCTTTTATCAGTCCTTCTTCTTTCATCTTATCCAAAGCGTAGGACATTATCAAAGGAAACAGTATTGTAGCATCACCATGCACAGTTACAGCATCAGAGTCGTCCTTAACTTTTCCCCAGCTCTTCGCTTCTCTCGTTTGCGCCCCGCTTAGGCTACCAGATATCTCCCTAGACGTCGTTATGTAGACTGCGTAATCAGCACCGCCACTAAGCATCGTGCTCAACAAAGCAAAATGTTTTGAAACTCCACCACCTAGTACGATAACTCCCTTTCTTTCATCCGGTGACAGACGTAAAACCATATCCTTGAAGTCGTTAACAACGTCTAAAACGAACTCTGGATAATACTCCTGAGCCATGAACAAATGGAATCCTATGGCACCATCAGTTATTGCTGGGCAATAAATAGGAACGTTTCTTTTAGCAGCTTGGTATAGGAAAGAATTCTCATCATTAAGTCTTTTCCCAATCTCGTGCAACAACTCTGAAACAGTCAGTTTCTTATGTTGTTTGTATATTTCCTTCAAAATTCTGGTTATAAAACCTTCAAACCTTACATAACTATCGTTAGTTATAGCAAGGTTTCCTATTCTGTTTATACCTTTTTCATGCAGCTCAACATCATCTGCTGTAAATTTAGTTATCAAAAATTTCTCACCCATAGCCTTCATTATGTCCTCTTCTATCGATCCTGCTGTAGTTACAAGAATGTCTGGAACTCCTAACTTAACAAGTTGTGCTATGAAATCTCGCAGACCAGAAGTGCCGCCTAGGTTTGATGTGAACGCAAGGATTATCTTAGCTTTTTCCCTTTTCATCTTAAGAATGATTTCACCAGCTCTGTACGCGTGTATTGCTTGGAAACCTACAGCAGACAGTTGTTCAACCAATTCCTTTACGGTTATTCCATACTTCCATTTAAACCCTTTTACGAATTCCATACTGTTGTTATTTTTAGAGATACAGATTTTTATTTAATGAAGATAAGCGTCCTTATCCCGGTCTATAAAGGCACAGAATCCTTAGAAGGATTGTTGTCTTCTCTTTTGGAAGATTCCTACCGACGTAAAGAGATTCTAGTATGTGTCGATGAACCAACTCCACAAACGAAAAAATTGATTAAGAAGTACAAACGTTATGTTAAATTCTTCGTGAACGACAAACGTATAGGGAAGTTCACGCTCTAAACTTTTTAATAAATAAGAGTGAAGGAGACTTGCTCATTTTCCTGGATGCAGACGTAGAGATTCCAGAAGAATTGAAAGGTATCTTTTTATCGAAAGTTGTAGAGGAACTAGGAAATTTTGATGTCATGGAACTTAAAAAAGTTGTTTGTCCAGATTCTTTCTTTTCATCTTTGGTTTACTATGATTACTTTTCAGAATCTGTTGCAAACTACTTCCTTTATAAAAAGCTAAAAAGATGTGTCGGTATAAACGGTGCAGGCTTTGCAGTAAGAAGGTTTATAGTTGAAAAAATAGGTGGGTTTAAGAACTTTATCGTCGAAGACATGGAGTTCGGACTAGACCTTTTTAAAAAAGAACTTCAAATTCTCTGAAGAATCTTACATCCTCGTTCATGTTCCGTCTACTTTTGGTGAATGGTTGAAAGAGCGTAAAAGATGGGCTGTCGGCACATCTTTATGGTTAAAGCAAAGGAAGAGAGAATTCTTCTCCTTCTTAAAACGTTATCCTCATTTGCTTATACCTGGACTTGTGTGGTATAACAATCGCTTACTCGAAAAAACTCAGATACAACTTTTCTCTACTCACTACATCGCTTACTTCTTCATCTACTCACCAATTTGGTTCATCATTTTTGCCACAGAACTTTTTACTTCAGACGAAAAAAGAAAAGAAAAGTTAGATTGGAAAGTTTAGCTAGATGTCTATTCTGATTCCACCTATTTGTTTTGCCAACCAGTTGTAAATCAAAGCGTATACTATTCCCATGATAAATCCTACAATACCGTAGACTATCGGCAACAGTACCAGAAGTACTGCTCCTAAGTTATACATTCCTGGCATTCCTGTCATGCTCATGGGTGCTGGAGCACTAAGAAACAACAAGCCTAGTAGAAACCCTGATATGGCTCCGAACGCACCGAGAATTTTCCCAAGAGAGAGTGGCTCTACTCTTTTTATCTGTTTGTAAGCCATATTTACACCTAAATTAAATTTACCAGAGAGCGTAAATATAAATGAGATTTCATGTCCCTAACCTGCCCCACTTGTGGAAGCAAGACCAATGAACTCATAGAGTGTGAAAACTGTGGAAAAATAGGTTGCCCTAGATGCATGAAAAAGAAGGACGGAAAATGGGTTTGTTTGGATTGTTGGAAGGAAAAACCAACAGAGGAAAACGTTCCTAACATATTCTCTATGTTTGGCTGAGTTTAACTTCTACCACTTCTCCGTACGGTTTTACTTCTTTAAAAGCCTGTACTCTAAACGAATAGAACTTTGTCTTTTCATCCATCCAACAATCAGGAGGAAGTCCAGCTTTCATACATAGGTTAGAAAGAAAGTCTTCTTTGTTCGGTAGTTGTTTCCATACTTGAGGTAAGAATAACGCTTTTCTCCACCCAACCTCTAAGATTACACCATCCTTAAAAGGCTCTAACTTTTCTAAGATCTCCAACGGTTTTCTGATTTTTATTTCTTTGGGAGTAGAAAGGATTGAAATCTCGAACGTTACGTTGTTCAACTCATTCTTTCCTAACGGTGGGAATCTGGGATCGTTGAACGCAGCATCCACGGCAGCCCTTTGAACAGCCTCATAAAGAGGATATTCTGGATAAGGAAAACCTATGCAACCACGAAGACTTTCAGTAGGCCATGTCTCTATCGTAACGAACACACCAAGCTTTTGGGTAAACTCTTCATCTTCCACTTTCTTTATTCGTAAACGCCCTTTTTCGAAGAATTTCTCGACAGAATTCCTTGCTATTTGTACGAGTTTTTTCCCTTGCTCTAAATTAAACATTTCTCTCTATAAAAATAATCAAAAATAAAAGAAAAATTAAGCGTTCACCACTCGTCTTCTTCCTCTATCTCGTCCCATTCCTCTTCGTCCTCTGTCTCTTCACCTTCTTCTTCCCACAGCTCTTCATCCTCATCTTCTTCCTCTTCTTCCAGTTCCTCTTCTTCCCATTCTTCCATAGTGTTCCCCGGGCTTATGCCTCTATTTATGGTTTAGTTCAAGCTGAAGTATATAAGCTTTTATCTTTGTCAAAAGATGTAAAAGTTTTTATGAGTCTGAGAGATTTGCTACTACGAATCTTTTGGAAGAAAGAAAAAGCCATTATAGAGATAGTTGACAGAATCGATGGCAAAGTTAATATCAAAACTATAAGCTCAAAGGACATAACCTATGTCGGTAAAGGCCATTTTAACTATGGAAGGGATGATACTTACATACCGTTCCATCGAGTACTCTTCATAAGGAAGAATGGAAAGATTATCTGGAGGAAGCCTTCCATTCAGCGTACTTTGAAAGATAGTAAAAAGCCCTGACAGCCTTCTGGGGCGAAGAGTAAGTGGGCACACCGTTTGTCTCTAATTTCTCAGATAAATTTTCAGATGTGGAGCACACTAAAATAGGTTTCTTCCTCTTCTTACTTGCATCTACTATCACATCGGCCACATCTTCACCAAGCAAAGGAACTTGCATCACGACTATGACCAGTACTCCATCGTAAGCGTTGGAATTGAGGATCTCCTTAAGCGCGACCTTATACCTTTCAGTCGTCGTATCGCCCAGAACGTCAAGAGGGTTGTGTAGAATAGCATTCTCTGGCATTACTTTCTTCATCTTCTTCTTTATTTTTTCTGGCAGTTCCGGCAATTTTATCCCGAGCTTTTCACATTCATCCGTAGCGAGGACTCCAAATCCACCACCGTTAGTTATTATTGCAAGCCTGTTTCCTTTTGGTAAAGGTTGCATGACAAAAGCTTTGGCATAGCTAAACAAATCCTCTATGCTCTCAACCTCTATTATGCCTGATTGTTTGAAAGCTGCAGAGTATATTTTAGCAGATCCAGCCAAACTTCCTGTATGGCTAGAAACCGCTTTCTTTCCCTTTTCCGTTTTCCCAGATTTTAACACCAGAATAGGCTTAGACTTTGTAGCATCCTTACATACTTGTATAAAACGTTTTCCGTTCCCCTTTATCCCTTCCAGATAGGAGGTTATGACTTTCGTACGCTTGTCGTTTTTCAAATATTCTATTAAGTCCGTTTCATTCACATCTACAGCATTACCATACGATACGAATTTTGATAGGCCTATTCTTCGTGAGCTCAAATATTCAAGAACAGAAGCACCTATAGCACCTGATTGGGATATGAATGCAATCCCTCCTTTAGGAGGTCTTGGTAACCTTTCTTTGTTCATGAATACAGTATCTAAGCCCGTGTAGGAGTCCAGAATTCCTATCATGTTTGGTCCCAGAATTCTTATACCTCTTTCCTCTGCAATTTTTTTCAGTTCCTCTTCTCGTCTTCTTCCTTCTTCTGTCCCTATCTCAGAAAATCCGCTAGATATCACTATAACGTTTTTTATTCCTACCTCAGAGCATTCTTTGACTACATCAACTACGTAATTTGCTGGTATAGCTATGACTGCTAGATCGATTTTTTCAGGAATTTGTTTCACAGAAGGGTAGCATTTATGCTTTCCTATCCTCTTAGCTTTAGGATTGATTGGATAAACTTTACCTTTAAAGCTTTTCACAAGTTGGTCAAACACTATCCTTCCTATCTTGTCTTTATTCCTAGAAACGCCTATAACAGCTACTGTCTTTGGGTTGAAAAAACGGTTTAACGACATAGTTTATTTTTTAACCTCAGTTGAAGAAAACTTTTACTAGCTTGAATAATATTTTAAACATTTAGAAGAATAAGAATTTATTGCAAGGGGCCAACGGCTGGGGGGTTCGGCGTCCCCTGTAACCCGAAACCGTCGTCATGCGGGAGCCGCAGTCTGAGGGCGGTCTGTGCAGGTGGGTTAGGTCCGACTACTGGATGATGAAGTCTCGTCCCACAGGGTCGTGTACAAGGCGAATCCCCCAGGTCCGGAAGGAAGCAAGGGTAAACCTTGTGCATGATGCTTGTGGGGTAACGGGGCAGAAGAAGGTAGTCGGGTTAACCTGCCCATCTGCATAGATCCACCTCAGGCGTGCCCCTTGCAATTTAACTTTATGAAGGTGGGATTATGGAGAAAACGCTGTTGGCGATGATTTTGCTCATAGTCGTCCTTTCATTCTCCTTCCCTTTAGCAATCAACTCACTCAACTCGATAAATTTAACTCTTCCCGTTCAAAACCAAAGTGGAGAGGGGAACCTTTCTTACAACCCTTATCTTCTAACAAACTTCACATCAAGAGTAGTAGAGATAAAAATTCCCGCTGTTGACAACGAGGGTAATGGAGTAATGGCTACTTTAAAGGTTGAGGTTATACCTGGTAGAGGAAGAGCTTTGACAAACATAAACCAGATACTGTTTTGGGTAGACACACAACACAGCATAAGGACTGCTTTAAGAGTAGCTCAAAACATAACGAAAGTAGACCTTAGCAAATACGACGTTATCTATTCTATAGAAACGAACGCAAGTGTAATAGAAGGCCCTTCTGCTGGTGCGGCCATAACCATAGCAACCATAGCAGCGTTAACGAACAAGACTCTTAACAAAAACGTGACGATAACAGGAACTATAAACCATGACGGTAGCATCGGCCCTGTCGGAGGTATAGTCGCTAAAGGAAAAGCAGCGAAAAAATACGGGATGAAACTCTTCCTCGTTCCTTTAGGTCAATCATACCAAACCGTCTATCAAGAAGTAAAACATTGCGAAAAGTACGGCTTTATGACATTCTGCACGACAGAAATAAAGCCTAAAAAAGTAGATGTAGCTAAAGAGATAGGAATAGAGGTAAGAGAGGTCGAAAACGTTCAAGAAGCATTAAAATACTTCGTCAAACAGTAATTTATTTGAAAGGTTATGATAAACCTCAACTGGTTTTTCCAAGGAAAGTATGAACTTTTCTATTTTTTAGCTTACGTAATTTTTCTTTCTTTAGTTTTCTGGTACGTGGGAATAGCAGACCCTGTAGAATCGTTCTTGATAACGCTCATAAGCGTTTTCCTGTACTTGTCAGCAGAAAAATTGATGGCTAGGAAGTATGGGTCCAGCGTGATACTTAAGATAAACCCATTCTACCTTCTGTTTTCCTTGATTCTAGCGTTCTTTAAAATACCGATGACGCTTATAGGACTTGCCGAAACGTATCCTTATCGTTATGGAAGATGGGGGTTCAAAGTGGTCTCCCTCGGTAGAATAGAACTTGGCTATATAGGCTTTGCAGGAGCTATAACAACACTCGGGTTAGCAGTCTTTTTTAAGTTTCTAACCCTTTTCTCGCCCGTATTCTTACCACTTTACAAAATCAACGCTATAATCTCATTCTACAACCTTTTGTTCGTACCTCATACAGAAGGTTTTAAAATCTATGGATGGAGTCCTATGTTATGGGTTTTCTTGTTAGTCATAGCAGGGTTCATGATGATGGACATATTTTTCGTCCTAGGTTTATCGGCGTAGAACATGTTCGTTTGTGATTTCCACATACATTCCAAATATTCCAGAGCTACGAGCAAATCGATGGATTTGGATGGGATTTCGTTAGGCGCGAAGAAAAAAGGCTTAGATTTGGTAGGAACTGGTGACTTTACACATCCGAAATGGTTAGAGGAACTCAAACAGAAGTTAAAAGAAGTTGAAAACTCTGGGCTCTATCTCTACAAAGACGTGTTTTTCATGTTGACGTCAGAAGTCTCTACCGTGTTCGAAACAAACGGGAAGATTAAAAAAATTCACCATGTCATCCATGCACCGTCGTTCGAAATCGTGGAGCAGATAAACGACTCACTTTCTAGGTATGGTGATCTATCGTTAGATGGAAGACCTACGTTGAGCATGAGGGCATCAGA
This sequence comes from Candidatus Aenigmatarchaeota archaeon, assembly GCA_021161745.1. Lineage (GTDB taxonomy): Archaea > Aenigmatarchaeota > Aenigmatarchaeia > CG10238-14 > JAGHAA01 > JAGHAA01. The sequence continues at coordinate 19,691 of JAGHAA010000074.1, read as the reverse complement.
ACTCGTAGAAATCTTGATGAGTATATCAAAAGACATAGTAGTGATACCGGCACACGTATGGACACCTTGGTTTAGCTTATTCGGCTCTAAGTCTGGTTTCGACAGCGTAGAGGAATGTTACGAAGACCAAACTAAGCACATCTTTGCGTTAGAAACAGGGTTAAGCAGTGATCCAGAAATGAACTGGAGGCTTAGCAAACTAGACAGGTTTGCTTTAGTCTCTAACTCAGATGCCCATAGTCCACATCCTTGGAGGTTGGGAAGGGAGGCAAACGTCTTTAAGTTAGAGGAGTTATCTTACTGGGAGATTTTTGACTCGATAAAGAACAAGGATCCTAAGCGTTTCTTGTTCACGATCGAAGTAGATCCAAACTATGGGAAATACCATTACACTGGTCATAGAAAATGCAACGTAAGTCTTCACCCTAAAGAGTCGATAAAAAGAGGAAACGTGTGCCCAGTATGCGGCAAACCGTTGACTATAGGAGTTCTTCAACGCGTTGAAGAACTAGCAGACAGGCTGGAAGGGTTCGTTCCACAAAATGCCATTCCTTTTAAACGTCTCCTGCCCCTTTACGAAATCATCTCGTTTTCCTTAGGTGTTAACAAACTCTACTCCAAAGAGGTTCTCAAAATCCATGATACACTCATACAGAAATTCGGAAATGAGCTTAACGTTTTGCTAAAAGTTAATTACGAAAAACTTTCAGAGGTTGTTGACAAGAAAATCGCAGATTCCATAATCAGAGTAAGGAACGGTGAGTTAAAATTCATTCCTGGATACGATGGTGTTTACGGCGTTCCGGTATTTGAAGACAGTCAAGACCAACAAAAAGAAAAAAAGTTAAAACGTAGTATTCAAAAAAGTTTATTTGAATTCGAGGGTCCGTAGTCTAGTGGTTAGGACACCGCCCTCACGCGGCGGTAACCCCGGTTCGAATCCGGGCGGACCCATAGGTGATGCTATGGATGCTTCAGAGCTCGAGAAATTCGTTGTCGAAACGTTCGAAGATGAGATGAAAATAGATGTTATCGAGATGTCCGAAACGAAGTTAAGAGTAATTCTTTGTGGAAGGTTCGTGGAGAGGTGGGATTCTGAGGAGTACGTTTACAAGTTAAAAGAAATAATAGAAGATCGTACTAAGAAGGAATGGAAAGCAAAGGTCTTGGAGAGTATAGAAGAGGGCGATTCAAAGTTCTTTTATGTTGAGCTAGAAGCCTAAAGTTCTTCTGGCTGGAGCGTTATCGTAGCAGCCGCATGGTTTACGTAAGAATAACTGAAAATCAATGAAAACGGTACTTCTGCTTTCTGTTGGACCCCTTGGACGTTTATGTTACACATCAACGATTTTTCTTCCCCTCTCGTCAGCTCAAATGAAGAAGTCTCACAGCTTATACCCTTTTGTTCTACTATCGTTATAGTGTTTCCCTCTACTTTTCCTCCACCGACGTTTCTGACTATGACTCTTACTCTCAACGATTCTCCTTGAGTTTGGTAGATCAATGGCCTGGGAGCTACAACGCTTACTGAGAGTGGGCCAGAAGAGACGGAAAGCTGAGTTATCCCACCAGACGAGTAGAAGTTTTGTCTTTCTGTCGCAGGTAAACTCTTAAGATAATTCTTATCCACAACCATCAGAGTACCAGTAACCTTTGTCTGGTAAGAATACACCACATCAACTTCAAACTGTTGAGTTATCTGTGTTGGAACGTCAGGACTTATACAATCCCATTCAATCGTGTAAGTATCACCAGGCGTTCCAGCAACAGGGTCAGGCGGTCTTAGTTCTGGAATCGATTTTTGAATTTCGCCACAATTCCAAGCATAATCTCCGCTGAAAGGAACTCCGTATATTTTTGCTATTCCTGTAGCCGTGGCTCCTCCAACGTTTTCCAGTTCTAGGATTAGACTTGCCTCCTCCCCAGCCGGTATCGTAGAAGCGTCAAACCCAAAATTCGTTATTACTAAACCCTGGCTTCCAGCTGTTGTTTTTTCCCCTCCCTGGCCAATACAACCAGAAGATGCTACGACTAAAGCTATCAAAGCTATCAGCAAGGAACGTAAGTAGTACGATTTCACAATAAATTATTACCTTCCCTACAAATTTAAACTTATGGAAGAATCGATCAGAAACTTCGTCGATTGGTGTTTTTACAGTAATCTTGGGAAAGGGTATAACGTCTGTAACACACTCGTCTATTCTTTTATTCTGATAGCATCTCTCTTCTTCATCTTTAGGTTTCTTAAAAGGGTAAAAGTAAAAGTCGATGGAGAACTTGCCTTATCCGTAATTCCGTTCGTAATCCTCGGTAGCGTAACGAGAGTTCTGAGAGATGCTAGCATACTAACTAGCTGGCTCTTCGTTTCTCCTTTTATTTATTTAACTGTGTTTCTAATTTACTTCGTAACGTTTTTGATCGGTTTAGTCATTTCTAAAAAAACTGGTTTAAGCTATTCTTTTATTCCAATAATACTCGGCTCTCTCATCGTCGGGACTGCCATAGGGTTTCTCCCAATAAAGAACTTGTTTCCCTTCGTCTACGTTTTCCTGTTCTTCTTTCCTTGGTTTCTCATAATAGTTCCGATGAATTGGAAGGTTGAAAACAAGATAATCCTGCTAAACCATCTCTTCGATTCAACGACTACAACGATAGCCGTCAGTCTTTACGGATACTATGAACAACACCCGCTCCCAAATTTCCTGATAAGGAATTTTACACCCGTCTCGTTCATTCTCTTTAAGTTAGTCGTAGTTTCATTAGTGTTAATCTTACTCGATAGATTCGAAGAAAACACAGAGTTTAGGAATTTCTTAAAGTTGGTGATAGGTATCCTAGGAGCAGCTACTGGAATGAGAGACTTATTGAGGATGGCATGTATGGTTTAGACTATTACTTGGATCCCACCTATGTAGAAAGCGCCGTCTGGAGATTCAAAGATGACCCAATTCGTTCCTTCTTTAACATCATCTATGCTGAACTTGACTTCGTTCATTCCTTCAGAGAATTGCTGGAAGATCACCTCATTCACGTTTCCTTCAGTGTCCTTTATCTTTATCCTGAGTATGCCTGGATGTAGGATATCCTTTACGTAGAACTTTATCGTTCCTTTCTTCCCTGCCTTTAGCCTAGTGTAGGCATCAGAACTTATTTCAAAACTCTTTTCAAGGCTCTTGATACCTCTCCTAGAATGTACTATCGTCAACCTTACGTCATCCAACTCATAAAACCCTCCTCTTGTCGTAGAAAACGTTATCGTATTAGAGCCTTTCACTAATCCTAAATCTTCTAGCGAAAATTCTTTTCCAAAGAATTTTTCAGGCACACCAGAATAAATGGTGTTACCGTTCAACCTTATAACTAGGTTTCCTCTTGCATCATAATCCTCTACCTCAAACTCCAGCTTTGCTGTCTTGAAGTTCTCAATTTGTTCTTCAGAAACGTCGAAAGTAGAAATTTTTTCCTCCATACCATAGATGTTTAGCCCAACGATTATCTTATCAAACTCGTAAAAACCTTTTGACCAGAACTTAAACCCTGGGAAGGAAACTTTTATTTCTAAAACGTTACTCGTCTTTAGATTCTCCTTCGGTATTTGGAAACTCACTTCTCCTATCGTCGGTTTCACTCTCTTGATCAGTTTCCCGTTAAGGTATACGAGTAAGTCTGAATCCATACTACTGTCGCCAATGTCTAAAACCAAGAATCCAGAAGTTACGTAGTTCTCCAACTTTAGCTTATCTATGGAGAACGTTATCCTCAATGGTTTTTCACCAAACAGGCTTTTTTCAGCGATAAGGTTAGCTTTTTCGACGACATTCTCTGTTCCAACACCGTACTTTACGGCAAATTTACCGATCCAGTAAGTCTTTGGGACATCTACTTCCTGAAGCCCTACAAGCTCAACATCCCCGGTCAACGTTAAGTTCTCTGTCTGGTTTACGCTTTCTCCTCCTCCAGAAGGACCGACTCCCCATGTGACCAGAGCTATTATGATGAATATAAGACCTGCGAGAAGAACAAAGGCAAACTCATCTATAGCCTGACCTTTTGACAGTTTTCGCATACAAAATTTGTTTAGGATTGAAACTAAATAACCTTTTAGGTGAGCGATTGAAAATCCTCAAGATGAACCTGAAAGATGGTGTCGTAAGCCTAAGAGTTGATGACGACACAGACCTTTGGCATTTACAGAATGTCTTAAACAAAGGGGATAGGGTAAAGGCTACCACGCTTAGGAATTTGTTCATCTACAGGGAGGGTAAAAAAGTAAAGATTGGGAAAAAGCCCATGAAGCTTTTGATAGAAGTTGAAAACGTCGAGTACCATAAATACTCTAACAAACTGAGGATAACTGGAAAAATCGTAGAAGGGCCAGATGATGTTCAGATTGGGTCTTACCATACGATCGAGATAAAGCCACATGACTCTCTAACTATCATCAAAGAGTGGAAGAAATACGAGTTGGATAGAATCAAAAAAGCTGAAAAGTCTGTGCCACCTGCGTTGATAGTCGTAGTAGATCATCATCACGCTACGTTTGCATCCGTGAAAGAAAGTGGTGTAGAAGTCGTTTCTGAAGTTTCCAACCCTCATTCATTGCATGATGAAAAACAAGAAGAATTTTACAAAAGAGTTGCAACAGAAATAAAAAAGCTTTCTGAAAACTTTAAAGTTGTAATACTAGCAGGACCTGGGAACGTAAAAGATTACGTATTTAATATCTTAAAGGAAAGTTCACCTGGAATAAAAGACAAAATCTTCCTTGAATTCTCCTCCTCTTCTACAAAATCTGGTATAATGGAGGTCCTTAAAAGAGGTGTTTTGAAGAAAGTCATGAAAGAAAGTAGGGTACAGCAAGAGATTGAGCTCGTAGAAAGGTTTTTTGAGCATTTGGCAAAGGATGATGGGTTAGTCGTCTATGGCTTAGATGAGGTTAAGAAAGCCACCGACATGGGCGCTGTAAGCATGGTACTCGTTTCAGAAGATAAGATAAAATCAAAAGAGGTGGAGGAAGTTTGTAAGAGGGTAGAGGGGTTGGGTGGTAAAGTTGAAATAATTTCAACATCCCATGAGAATGGAGAACGTTTTTCCCGCTTAGGTGGGATAGGAGCATTCTTACGCTACAGAATCAGCTAGCCTTTTTCTTCATGATTTCCGTTATGTACCCAGCTATCTGGTTCCTTATCTTTTTTGATTGGATGACTACGAATTTTTCCAAAAGTTGTTTATTCTTTTCAAAGTCTGTGGTGAAATGCTTTCCATACTTCTCCAGCAATTCTTCCGTTATGTTTTTTATGAATGTCGTCTTTATCCTCCCCACTATACCACCGCGTATTTTTTGTTTATCTTATACGTTTTTAAATTTTTGACTTAAATACCTAAGCTGTGCCTCGAACTTAAGCCTATATGCTTCGCAAAACTCTTTCCCTTTCTGTTAACATCGTTTGTCGTAGATAAAGTTTAAACTGAAACATAGAGATCTTCATTTAAAATACCGAGAACTAAACCGTCAGACTCTTTAGCTAAAAACTCAATTCAATTATTGAGTTGAATTAAAGATTATAATGAATTTTTCTCATCTACAAATTTTCTTGATCTTTGAACCCAACCACCTTCTTTATCCTAAGTACCATAAGCTATACTATTTCCAAAAACTAAAAATGGGCCGGGTGGGATTTGAACCCACGACTCCGCGGTCTTCAGCCGCGCACTCTCCCGGGCTGAGTTACCGGCCCCTTATACATAAACGAATATGAATCAATTAAAAATTTTTGTTCAACTTCTAAAAACTAACGTATGATAAAGCTTGTAACTTTTGATGTAGATGGGACTCTTATAGACACAGATGAAGCACGTTACAAAGCTTTGCTTGATGTTTTAGCTAAGAATAACGTAAACGTTGAATTGGACTTTAAAGATTATCTAGAATTTTTCTACGTCTTTCAACCGTCAGAATGGATAAAGAAGATAGAAAGATTCTTTGGTATAGAAAAAACGACAGCAGAAGTTGTTCTACAGGAATGGTGTGATGAGTATGAAAAAAACTACTGGAAATACTCAAAGCTATTCCCAAACACAAAACAAGAAATAAATAACATCAAATCACTCGGCATAAAGGTTGGTGTCATATCGTTGGGCAGGACTGAGGATACTTTAAAAAGAGAACTCGAGCAACTTGGATTAATCCATTTAGTAGATTCTTTCAAGACTCTTTACTTCGTCGAATCGAACTTTTTTGAGAAAAGAAAAAAGTTATTGGAAAGGATTCTAGAACTATTTGATGTAAAGCCGGAAGAATCTATCCATGTCGGTGATTTCGGAACTGACATAGAAGTTGCGAAATCCCTGGGAATGATTTCAGTAGCAGTCAAAACAGGACATGGAATGTTTGGAGATTTAGAAAAACTTGATCCAGATTTCGTTATAAGGCATGTAGGCTCTGGAGAGCTCCTAAAGATAATTCTATCTCTCAGCGAGTAACGAAAGTCTGTACTTTAAACCTTCTTTGATTATAAAAATGAGAATCCCTAAGACCATTCTTATTCCTCTCAGAAGTTTGCTCACGTTCTTGTAGACAACTCTAACGGGAACCTGTTCTATCCTTAAACCTTTCTTCAAAGCTTCTATGAGCAATGAATTCTCTATTATATAGCCCCCTCCCGTGTTCTCTATTCTTTCCAAAGCTTTCCTGTTAAGTCCTACGAATCCACAGTTTGTGTCCTTCAAATGTGTACCGAACATCAGGTTAAAGGCAGTTCTCCACACAAAGTTCCCAAGCCTATGTGGAAAAGGAACATCTTTCCATTCCCTCCTCCCCATAACAAAATCAGCTTTCCCAGCCTTTAAAACTTCTAACAATTTTTTCCCATCTTCGATCAAGTATTGGCCGTCTGAATCAGCGACTATCACATACTCGACATCTTTTATTTTCCGAAAAAATTCAAACCCTGTTTTAAGTGCTTCTCCTTTCCCAAGATTCTTCTGATGCTTTATGACGACAGCACCTTCTTTAGCAGCTATTTTAGCAGTTTTGTCTTTAGAACCATCATCCACGACTACTATGATTGCTCCAGGAAAGTAATTCTTAGCATTCCTCAAAATTTTCTCTATATTCTTCTCCTCGTTATAGGCTGGGAGTAAAATACCTACTTTCTTCATCCGAACCTAAGTAAAATTTTGAGTGAAGAAACTTAAGAATGTCTCTAGACAAATATGTTTTTGAAAAGATGAATCTGTTTAGAGTGTTCAGAGTACTCGTAACCTTAGTACCGCTTACTTTAACCTTTTTACTACTCTACCCATTGATAGACCCTATAAAATGTTCTCTAGAAAAGTGTGAAGAAGTTACCTATAAAGGAGTCTTCCCGATTAGCGTTCATTTTTATAAAAACGACAAGATTTATTTCGAGAAAGAAATCGTACATGGGGATAAAATCGATTTCAAAGAAATCTTCTTGCCTTTATTGAGAAACATGAGTGGGGAAAGGGCTAATTTCACGGGCGTTGTTGAGATTAAACCTTTAGTCAGGATAGACGTATCGATTAACCTTAAACAACCTCCGATAACCATCGTTGACACAAAACTCCTAAGACTGAACGACACTCATACGAAACTTATGTTGAATTTCTCTATAAGGAACGACCTTAACACTCTAATGGAAGGTTGGCTTAAGCTTAACGTTGAATACAGAGGAAACACATACGAAACTGAAAGAAAAACGTTCAAAGTATGCCAGAACTGTGTTGAGTATACCACTTTAGAACTTACTCTACCCAACATCGTTTTGGAGAATTTTGAAGCTGCTAAGAAAGAACTAGAAATCGAAATCAATGGAATCAGGACGGTGGTAGAAGTATGAAAAACTACATCATTGCTTTTTTGACAACACTCCTTTATCTCGTAGTATTTTTACTTCCTTTGAACGTTTCTGTGTATCCAGAAAGATTCAGAAGTCTTGTTCAAATAGAGCATAAAGATGCTTTAATTATGCTAGCAATCTCTATTGCCGTTGTTTCTGGTATCTCAAAGTTGTTGAAAAGTAAAATCAAGTTTTTGACAGAAGCCGTTAAAGATTCTCTCATCTTTGCATACATACTCCTAATGTTCAAATTTGGAATAATGTCAATAGAGACTGGAGCGGTATCTCTCAAAATAACGTTCACTAATCTTCTACTGATTATGCTACTCCCTTTAATCTATTCTGTCCTAGCAAACCTTTTCGTTTTTCTGAGCAATACTAGCAAAAAAGATTCTTAATCCTTGTCAAACTTTCTTCTATCTTATCTTGGTATTCGTAGTATACTTCAAAGACGAACAGAACTTTCATCCTTCGGAAGATGGTAGATGAAGAGTTAAAATCTATTCTACCATAGCCTATCGGTAGATGTGCATAATCTTTGTTTGCATCGCTTACATGAACTACTTTAACCCACTTTTCTATTCGTAGCAAAAACTTTTCAGGATTATAACCATCGAACAAAGCATGCGAACAATCGAAACATAGCCCAAAATTTAGAGAATTCAACAAGATTCTTTGATAGACCGAATGAAAGTTTCGTAAATTCCCCTACCAGAAAGTTTACACGCCCCGGGGAGGATTCGAACCCCCGACCTGCCGGTTAACAGCCGGACGCTCTACCAACTGAGCTACCGGGGCACTGGTAATACAATTTGAAGCAAGCATTTTTAAAATTTTTGAAATCTAACGCTAGACTCTCTCATGGAATTTTATGGTAGAAACTGTTTTTTCTCCAACTTCTCTGGCAAGTAAGTGTTCGTTATGAATCGCAATCCTTTAGATGACAAAGCCTCCAACTCTGCCTTTTTACCCATCTTTATCATAAGCTTTATTTCCTTTTGCCATTCCTTATGCTGGAACCATGGATAGTTCAATAACTCCTTTGCACGTTTTATGTCTCTTTCAGTCGCTTTTATCGTGTAATCATCAAGGCCGTATTCTTTTATGTCACTTGCACTCAGACCTATAAACTTAGCGTTAGGTGTTCCAAGCAATTCACTCGTATGAGCAAGGTTCATAGATCCAGCCTTTATGACTGAAAAGATGTACCATCCATAACTGTTATGAAAGACTATGCCATTTCCTCCTACGAAGGAGTTATGCATCGGAACCGCTAAATCAAAAACATCTCCTTTGTATCTCTTTCTTTTAACGCTTTTCACCTTCACTAGCGTTATATCTCCGTTTATCAAAGGACTCATGAATCTTATTCCTTCCTTAAACTTTTCAGGAATGTCAAATTCTTTTACAGCATCTGAAAATCTTTGCTGATTAATCAGTTTCGATTTTGAGGAATAAGAGAAATCAAAGTTATTCATCCAATAAACGGAAAGTTTCTTGACGATACCTTCATTTGGTAAACCATAAATCGGATCATTTGCATACAGAACCTTTGGGACAACCTTACCAACCAATTTTTCTCTCAACTCCTCGGTCATCCGAGTTAAAGGAATTCTTAAATAACTTCCTCCTTCCCTTTCAATTATCGTTGGCATTGCCCCTAGAGATAGTAACATCGTAACTACTTGTTTTGTCAAAACTTTACTTTTCGTGAAATACACTATATTAGAGTAACTATCTATATGCCCATCGCCATCGAAAAGTCCCTTTAGAAAAGCTATCTGTACACTTTTTGGCGAGTTTGTTATGAAATCAGGTATTCTTTTCTCAGAAGCTCCAGAATGTAGGTCTAAATAGTTGAAAACCTTAGCTAACAGAGAACTTCCTATGCATAGACAAACACCGCTTTTTCCTTCAGGTTTTATTCTTAACTCAAGCCCAAGTTTTTCCTTTACAATCCTTTCAACTTTTTCTATCAACTCTGTTTCAAAGGCCGAGAGATGAAACCTTACATATTTTTTATCAACGTCCCCATCCGCAACCCATAAACCTAACAACCAACCTAACTCTTCATCTATTTCCAAAATCCCTACGATCATTTGGTATCCGTTCACATGCCTTACAAGCTTAACTTTATTTATGTCTTTCTCTGTTGCGTTGCCGAGTAATACTTCTTTTCCATCCTTAAGGACTAAACGTATTCTATTCCATTTGTTCTGCGGCAATAATTTTTTCAGAATCCTTGCTACATTAAGTTTCTTCTTCTTACCTCCCCATCCTGGAAGTTTCTTGCCAATGACTATGTAATCTCCTTCTTTTATCTCACTCGCCTTCACTTCTTTTATCCCGCCGTTTTTAAAGATGAATAAAGAGTGAGCAGGTGTGACTTCTATCCTTCCTCTACCTCTTGTCTCAATTTCTAAAATTTCTCCATCTATTCTATGTCTGTAAGCGTAGTCTATTTTCATCCATTCTATCTTTCCTGTAAACCTATTCATAGCCAACGTTTCAAACGGAATTTCGATTATCTCTCTATCCGTTTTTTCATTGACATAAGGCTTTAGCAATTCGCCTATAGGCTTTATCATTACCTCTTTTGTTTTGATGTCTCTCACTACTACAGTCTCCCAAGGAGGTATGCTATCTGCATCTGTCATAACGTAAACTGGCAAGTTAAACTCTTGATTAAGCCTTCTTATCAACCTACGAGTGCCTCTAGCGGCCTGACCTCCTGTACCTATGAGTATGCAGTTATGTTTTTTCCAGAATTTATCCTCATGCAAACGCTCGAAAGCAGCATTTTTTTCAACGCAGTTATGAGTAAATACTCCAGAAGCATGCATGAAATTGTGAAACGGTGAGACTAGAACAAACTCGTAGTAATCTCCATCGTACTCTAAAAACTCAACATTCTCGACTTCAATTGGAAATACTTCTTTGACTCTTATCTTTGGTTTTACCTTAAGGCAGTTTATGTTAACATGTTTGTAATGGTCATGTTTCCATCCGAGCTCGTCTTTCGTAAACATAAAGCTAGGAACTTTTTCCCACAAAGAATGTGTTCTTCTCTTTTGTTTTCCATTCCAGTGCACATCAAGTATATCTACTCTGTAAATGTAATTTGAACTCTTGAAACCAGAGTTTTTAAACTTGTTTATGTAAGATGGGATTCCTAAGGATTTGAGCAATAATCTGAAACCGTTCGCCAAGTCTTCAGAGATTGTAAAAAGATGTATATTGTTATTCTTATCGACGCTTCCATCACCTAACAGAACTCCCTCTATAAACGCAACCCTACAAGTTTTTGGAAGTCTGAAAAGGATTGTCGGTACTCTTTTTTCTTTACTTTTCCCACCAACTAAATGCTCTAGAAGCAAACCTATTATCTTGTTTCCACACATTACTTGAACCGAAGAATACTTCTCATTATCTCTGTACCTTCTTGGTTGAATTCCAAACACTTCTTTTATTAGCTTCTCCACTTCTTTTATGAGCGCTCTCTCTTCTTTCCCAAAAGTCCAGAAAGGTATAGAGTTGTGAGTATGACCTTCCGATGCAAAATAGCCTAACAGCTTAGCAAACTTTTCATCAAATCTAATTATAGCCTTAACTCCGTTCCTTTTAGGCGATCCCAATAAATGGAGATTTACCCCATCTCTTCTTTTCCCATATTTCAAATAGTAAAGCAAAGGCATAGATCCGTATTTTTCCCAAGAGTTGACAAGTTCCTTGTATATCTTAACCTCCCTCTTCATTTTACACTTGACTTTTTCTTTTAGCCTTTTAGCTATTTCTTTCACTTCCTCACCACTTACCCTAACGTTTGGTAGTAATTCAGGATAGTTGTCCTGAAGGAACTTTATCAGGTCTATGTAAACCGTGTCTTCTTTTTCAAAAACTTTGCTTAAGTCTTTTGATTCAAACATATAGTCTTCTTTTGTGACATCTCTTGCCAATTTAACTTTTATACCGTTCTTAGTTAGAACCGGTATCTTATGCGTTTCAGAAACATAAACAGTACTTCCACTTCTCAACGTTATCTTTACCAACCTCTCCCCCACAAAAGGTCTTCTCTTTCTCATCAATACTACTCTTCCAAAACTGATTCTGTAGTTTTCATCAAAGCTGATCGTCTGTATGTCACGCCCTTCTTTATATAGCTCATAGGCTTTGGAGATAGGAAGTATCGCTGGGTGTCCGTCAACCTTAACAAACACTTTTTCAAAGCTTGGAAGGCATAACACAAAATCAGCATCCACCTTTAGGAATTCTATGTCTTCCACAGCTGAAGGTATGCTCCAACCACCACTTCCAAGCTTACTCCAGTCTATTTCATCTCCTCTATCCCTTATCACCACATTGCCAGCTACGACTCCTTTACGGTCAGCTATTAAATGAAGTTGTTCACGCAAAACGTTGAGTGAGGTCTCTAAGTCGACTATTATAGGGTCCGACTCACTCTGTTCTTCAAACGTGTTTTCCTTGCTTCCTGGCAGAGTACGTTTCAAATTATAATACATGTCTCTTATGCTAGTGTGTATGTTCTCCTCGAGCAAGTCCTCACAGAAGCTAGCTACAAGCAACGTTTGCATGAACTTACGTGCATGCCCGACATGGAAAAAATAACGCTTGGCTTTCGTCTCGCCTAAAGTCAACAGTCCGCGTTTTTCGTCCCATATTATATTAGACAAACTCCTTACAGGTATCTCTATGTAAGGATTTTCCCCTTTGTTTATCATTTCCAGAACTTTTACACCTAAATTCCTCAGCTTTTCTATAACTTCCTGCCTACTCATTCTTTTCACCCTCTACACCTTCATGTTGAGATAACTCATGTATGAATTCTTCCCCTACATCACCAACTTTCTTAATACCTATTTCTTTTAATTTTTTTTCTATTATCTCTTGTTTAACTTCAGTAAGCTCAGCCAACGCACGGGCAACCTCTGGTATGTAACGTTCGAATATCTGTATTTTTCTCCTTTTTAGTTCTATTCTCCTTTTACCAGCAAGATACCTAGCTAACCTTCTTCCGACTTCTTGAAGTCCCAGCTTGATTTCTTTCATGATGATTGGATACGAAGCTATCGCTTGCTTTCCTTCCGAAATGAAAGGGACCCACACAGAAGCAAAGTGAACAAGGATTACGATAGGTCCTTCAGGCATGCTTTTAGCATTCTGCTTTAACCCGTACCTAGTCCAATCGGTAGCTATAACGGCTTTCGTTATGGCACAATCCCCAGCTTGGTAAAGTAAAGGAACTCTGTTAGCGAACCTCATAAGCTTTGCTTCGTTCGGTAGATTACCTCCATAAGCGACCCCTACTTCTACCTGAAACGGCATGCCACGGTATACTTCAGGCTTCCTAGTCACTGCTGCAAAGAACTCCGCTGGTAATTCTTTTTTCATACCTTCCAACAATGCCTTCTCCCCGACAGGAGACAAACAATCAGTAGGAGGTCTTACGAAATCTACTAACTGCATGGCTTTGAAAAGTTTTTCGACTTCTCTCAACTCCAAGCTCCTTGGGTCTCTGTTCGCATCCAAACCAGCTTTCTTCAACACTTTCATCGCAGAGTCTTTACCAACTCTAGAAAATTCGTTCATCAGAAATCCTAACAACGTCTTAGAGCGTGTAAACTCCAACATCCTCTTAAGCACACCCAACTCTACGCCATGAGGATGTGGTTTTATTTCTCTAGGCTTAGGAGGTAATTGGTTTATAGCCCTTGGAAACTCAACCTTACCGTTAGGCCCGCGGAATATGATGTGAGCGTGTGGATTCATTATAGCACTCTGACGTAAGTATTCCAAAACTGATCTAGGACCTTCTACATACCTACCTTCCACTTCCATTTCTATTTTTAACCCATGCCAAACCTTCCCATCGTTTATAATCTCATGTTTTATTATCTCGGGCTCGTTCCTCGCTACGTTTATCATGATTTCATAGTAGCTTGTTTTTCCATCACCTGTGGAAGATATAACTGTCGTAGGTTTCCCAGTAGTAAGCTGTGCGTACAGAACACATCCTTTTATACCCAATCCTTGTTGACCTCTTGTTTGTAGAAGTCTGTGAAATCTGGAACCGTAAAGAAGTTTCCCGAACACATACGGAATTTTCTTATCCGGTACTCCAGGACCATTATCCTTCATCATTATTTTGAACCGAGTAGCATCTTTTTGCCTTATTTCTACCCATATTTTTGGAAGTATCCTTGCCTCCTCACACGCATCCAAACTGTTATCAACACCCTCCTTTACGATAGTCAACAAAGCTTTTGTCGGATTATCATAGCCTAGCAAATGTCTATTCCTTTCGAAAAACTCGCTTACAGATATGGCTTTTAACTCTTTCGAAAGTTCCTCGGCTATAGTACTCATCCTTCCCTCATCCATTCAACCACCGTGCGTTTCGAGCCATCTGTAGACTGTGCTGTGCATCTTTCCTTCTAGCAACATTTCTATTGCCCTTCTTGCCTTCGGTATATCTTCCCACCTACCAAGAATGCTTACAGTCTTTCCGTAGATCGCTAACTTTACGTTAGCAGCATTCTCTATCGTCCTTTTTGTCTTTCCATCAGTCCCTATAATGCGCCCACGCATCGTTACAAGTCTAGATTTTGATTTGCCAACGTAATCGGTTATATTAATGATTTCTAACCCATAGCTATCATCTAGCAGATTAAGAGCGTCGTCCAAGTCAAACCCCCTTCCGAACGCGATAAGCACTTGTTTTATGTTCATCGCCTTTATCGGGTCATCAGTCTCGAACCAAACCTCATCCTCTTCTCCAAACTCTAGAGTAACACTAGTTATTTTCTCAAAGTGTTTCTTAAGTTTTTCGTTGTCCTTTCGCAACAATCTGATCCTTTGTTTGGGTATCTTAACGACATACTTCATATCAACCACCCTTTACTACTTGTAACAACCTTCTGTAAACCTCTTCAACATCTTCCACTTCTACGCCAAGTTTAGAAAAGAATTTAGAGATATTACGTATATCTTTTTTTAGAAAATCTAAAGCAAGAATGTGATGTTTTATCGGCATCGCATGGCTGAAATCTATTATCCATGGTTTTTTGTAAAAGAGTATGTTGTAAGCGCTAAAATCCCCGTGAACGAGTCCTGCCTTTATTATCTTTTCAAGGTTTTTCACAACTTTTTTGTAAACCCTTTCTGGATTACCCAGCTCAACGTCCACCAAACGAGGCGCCGGGACGCCTTTTTTCCCTATAAATTCCATTACCAACACGTTCTGGTAGAACGCTATCGGCTGAGGACAGTCAACACCCCCTTCTTTAGCCCTTAACAAGTTTTTGAACTCTTTTTTACACCATAAACTAACGACTTTCCATCTATCTTTCTTCAAACCTTTTATTCTCGGGTCTCCTACGAGATACTTCCACATCGATTTATAATCGCAAGCCAAAGTCCTGTAAACCTTTATAGCGACCCATCTACCTTGTTTATCCAAACCAGCAAGAACTACGCTTTCCTTCCCCTCTTTAACGACACTCTCAACAGTATCGATAAATCCTTTGTTCATTAGCCTATAGATGTTCAACAATGTCCTTTCATCGAAAATCCCTCTTTCTATTTTAAAACTTTCTGAATCTTTGATAGATTCTCTTTTACGAGTTTTTCCCATAAAAAGTATTTAGTTTTCATTATTCTTAAAAATTAACAATAAAATCTATCCATAAGACAAATTCTTCAAATATCCTTTTCTTTGAAGCCAAAAAGCCTGAGTTTTCGTGTATCTAAAGATAACGTCGCCTCTTTTATCTCCTTGAACTTTCCAAGGTTGGACGAGTATTAAGTCACCTTCCCTTATCCACACTCTTTTCCTAAGCTTGCCCGGTATCCTTACTATACGCTCACGTCCATCATCACAGGTAACTAAAAGCTTATCTCCTCCAAGCCTCTGCTCGACTATGCCTAAGACTTCACCTTCTTTGGGTATACGTGTACGCGCTATTTCCTCTTCCTCTGGACTCCTCTCCAACTTCTTTTTCATCCTATCACTCAATTTTTATTGATACCGTTAACCTAAAAAGGTTTTTTCCTTCCTTTTTAGTAACTATTTTTCTAGAATATTTAACTTTCCCGCCGTATCTCTTCTTTATTTCTCTCATCAGCTTCAAAGCCGTAGATTTGTTTCCTATTTTAAAAATAATGCTCTTTCCTTTTTCCTCTATCCCAGAGACAAATGCCATCGGATCTCGTTTGTTAAGTCTTTTCACTTCTTCTTCGACTAACGAAATTATATCCTCTTTAGAAACATGGGATGGTAACGTAACCTGTAGTACAGCATTATGATATCCACTACGCTTCATCATGCAATATGGGCACGTTATGTAATGAAACTTTAAAGGTAGTTTCTTTACGATCCTTTTTTCTATACCAGACTTTTCCAGAGTGAGTTCCAATCTAAGTTTGCTTTTCAATACCTTCAAACTCAGAATGCTAGCTTTATGTTTTTTAAACAGGTTCTTAAGTCTCTTTCTGAGCAAAGTTTGAACGTTCTTGAACCTCTCTTTTCCATGGTAATAGTATCCACAGTGCTTACACACATCAACGACCAAGTACTCTGGTAGCCAATCCACTTTCATATCATTTAGAAAACACTCTAAACAAACTCCGCCATAAAGCTCATCCGTCTCTTTTCCACATTTTGGACAAAATTTTTTCTTCATCAATAACAAATTCGAAAGAAGTTTATTTAAAGAGAGTTTTTGATAATTTTGTCCGTGAGAATAACTGTTCTGAGATTAAGTCATAGACCAGAAAGGGATAAAAGGATTACGACTCATGTTTGCCTAGTCGCTAGAGCTTTCGGAGCTGATAAGGTCATCTACACGGGAATAAGAGATAGAAAACTTGAAGAAAGCATAAAGAAAATTGTCAAAAGATGGGGAGGAAAGTTCAGCATTAAATACACCAGAAGTTGGAGGGAAGTTATCCAACGATGGAAAAACTCGGAAGGAGTAGTAGTTCATTTAACGATGTACGGTATAAACTTACCTGATATAATGGACAGAATAAGGAATGCCAAAAAAGACATTCTAATCGTCGTGGGCTCTGAAAAGGTTCCTTCAGAGATGTATCAGCTTGCTGATTTTAACGTTGCTGTGGGAAATCAACCGCATAGCGAGGTTGCAGCATTGGCAGTTTTTCTTGACTGGTACTTTGAAGGAAAGGAATTAAGAAAAGGATTTGGAAATGCAAGGCTTAAGATAGTTCCACAAAAAAGAGGTAAAAAGGTAACAATTCTATCCAAGTAACCATTTCCATAAAGGTATTACTTTTATTTTTTTTCCACTAAACTCTACTTCATCCTCTAAATCCCAACTAATGACTACCAAATCTTTACATTTTAACAGTTCAGAAGCCTTAACCAACGCTCTTAACTCCCTTCTTTCCATTTCATCAAAATCAGAAGCATACGTTACTTGGATCAATCGTTTAACTTTTAATCCTTCCTTTATTACAAAATCTACTTCCTTTCCTTCTTGCTTTCCATACTCCTTCCAGTAAAAAAGTTCTACTCTAGGGTTTGATTCCTTTAATCTGTGAAGTTGTACAGCAACTACATTTTCCATCAATGCGCCCCAGTTCTCTGAAAATCGTGGATTGATGTAGTTTATGAAACCAGTATCCATCACGTAAGTTTTAACTGGAGATTGAAACCTTAACTTTGCTTTAGTTGAAAAGATCTCTATCGGCAACAATAGGAATGCTCTCTTTGCATATTCATAAAAATCCAAGATAGTTGGTTTTGAAACTTTCTCTCCTATAGATCGGAAGTATTTTTCTGTCTTAGACCCACTAAAGTAGTTGGAAGAAATCGAAATTACATACTTCAAAAAATTTCTCAGTATCCTGACATTCCTTATTTCATGTTTTTCTACTATATCTCTGAGAATTATCGTGTCGAAATACGATGATATTAACTTTATTTTCTCAAAATCGTCATCTTTCATAACAACATCTGGAAATCCTCCAAATTCCAAGTACACTCTTAATTCCTTTAAAAGTTCTCCCCTCTTTTCTTCCAAAATCAACTCTTTTTCATTAAACTTTAATTCTCTAAATTTTAGGAACTCTTTAAAACTCAAAGGAAACAGCATATAGTTTATCGTCCTCCCTCTTAATGCATAACTTAATTCTTCCGGTCTTAAATCGTAAGAAGATCCTGTTATAAATATCCTGTATTTTTTCTCGTCGAACACTCTTCTAAGCCAGATGTCCCATTCCTTGACCTTTGGGAGTTCGTCCAATAGAAGATATTTTACATCCTTTGTAAAGAGTTCTCTGTGTGATTTAAAGAGTTTTCTTAGATCTCTCGAACTCAGGCCTGTCAACAATTCGTGTTCAAAATTTATGTAAAGAATTTCCTCTCTATCAAACTTTTTAAGAAGGTTTTTAGCTATCCAAAGAAGGAAAAACGTTTTCCCGCACCGACGGATCCCAGTTATCGTGACTATTTGAGTTGGGTTTAGGTTTACACTGAGTTCTCTCTTTTTTATGAGGGGCAATTCTTTCGTTTTCCATTCCATCAAAATTTTTTTGAAATCTTCATTTTTCATGTTAAATATAGTTTACGATTTTTTCTATAAATAGTTTTCTATAGTTTACAATTTAACATTTTTGGTTAACATCCTAAAACTTCATCTTCTTTTTAGTCAACAACACGACTCCACTCGGTTCAAATTCATCCGCATAATAGTAGCTAGTTTCCTCAGCTATCTCTTTAGCAAAATTTCTTATGTCTTCCATGAATGGCATTGCACTCATCGGTAATCTTTTCTGGCTTTCCCCCACCCATTCATAACTTTTTATTTCGACAAAGTTTGGTTCTGCTTTTTCAATCATTTCCGCATAACCCTTAGCATTTTTCATGTTCCATCCCTTTACGGCTGTTATCCTAAAAACTTTTCTCGTATCTAAGCTTGGTAACAACTCCAAAGTTCTGTTCAACCTCTCCCAAGCATCTTTTAGCATGGGTCTTGCTAACCTCATAAATGTCTCTTTGTCTGGCCCGTAAACGCTCACGTAAAGTTGAAACGGGAGATTGTCCATGTTTTCTAGAAGTTCAGGCATACTACCGTTAGTTACGATGAACATTATCATACCCATCTTTCTCGCTTCTTCAACGAGATCTGAAAGGTTAGGATAAAGTGTTGGTTCGCCAGTCAAGCTTGCTGTCATCATCGTTGGCTTTAACGCTTCTTCAAACTTCTTCTTATCAACGTTTGGATTACCTTTGAACCCAGAAAGAAGTTCCTTTCTTTTCTCTATAGCTTGTTCGATAATATAACGAGGTCCGTCGAACTCTTTTAAATCGACAGGAAATTCTTTCCATACCAATCCAGGTCTATCACCAGAATGTATTCGCCAACAGTGTAAGCAGTGAAAATTACACCCTAAAAACGGTGTCATTTGCATGCAACGATGACTTTGTACAGGAGGATACCACTTTTCCTTGTAACAAACTCTGTTAGCTACTAAGCTCTGTTTTGTCCAATGGCAAATCTTGACAGCAGAATGCTTGCCAACTATCCTGTATTGTTGCTTCTCCAAAATTTCTTTCACTTTTTCTGGTATCATCATAAGGATAATGTTGAAAGAAATTCTTAAATATTCTTTTCGATTTATTCTTTTATGCAAGCCCCGGTAGCTCAGCTGGCTAGAGCGGCTGGCTTGTAGTCTGGTCTTAGGATAAAAGATGACGACAGGAGACCAGCAGGTCCTGGGTTCAAATCCCAGCCGGGGCTTCAAATTTTTCTGAAGAATACTTCAAATAGGTTTTAATGAAAAGAAAGG
>JAGHAA010000042.1 GCA_021161745.1 Candidatus Aenigmatarchaeota archaeon | reverse complement strand
GTTGATAGGGGGTGTTCATCGTAAGGGTAAGTGGCTTTGAAATAGTATAGTTTGAATATTAGCTGATGCATATGTATCATTGATGAGTTATATACTAGCTTTCGACATACCAACCGACCTAAAAGTTTTCAAATTGCAAATAAACAGAAGATTAAAAAGAATTCATGCAACGATGATCCAACGCTCTTTATGGAAGCATAACGACCTTAATGAATTGATACGAATCGCAAGCTTGATAAAAAACGTCGGTGGGAAAGCTTTGATCATGGAAGAAAAGCTCGTGTTTGAATAGATTAAGTTTTTTGATAAACTAGAACAAATTCAAATTATGCCCTACATACCACAAGAGGATAGAAAAGTCTTGGATAAACTTCTTCAAAAGCTCATAGAAGAACTTAAGAAAAACCCACCAAGAAAACTCGATGGCAAGGTTAATTACGTTATAAAAACTCTTGAAGAACCTTTACGGTAAAAACTACTTTGAACTCAACAGAGCAGTCGGTGTTCTTACTTCTGTGTTGTTAGAGTTTTACAGGAGAGTCGTCGCACCTTATGAAAATGAGAAACTTAAGCAGCATGGAGATGTAGAATAAAACTTTAAGTTTGGAAATTCAATTTGAATAACGATGAAAAAAATCAAAGTCATCGTTTTTGATATGGACGGTACTCTAACAGATACTGGAAGCTCTACGTGGACAGTAGCGCATGAAGCTTTTGGTACGCTAAACGATGCGAAGCCACATAAGGAACTTTTCGAAGCAAAAAAGATTGATGTTTTTGAATGGGGTGTGCTTGATATATCGTTGTGGACGAGAAAAGGTGTTACTAAGCAAGACCTTGAGAGAGTTTTCCAAAACATAAAACTCGTAGAAGGTGTGGAAGAAACGCTGAAAGAGTTAAAATCGAAGGGGTATAAAATAGCTTTAGTAACCGGTGGACTAAGTGTAGTAGCAGAGATGATAGCCAAAAAGTTTGGGTTCGATTATGTCTTTTCGTCTGAGTTAGCTTTTGATTACGACGGCTTAGTCGTTGGTTTAAGAAGGATGTATGATTTTGAAACAAAAGTGGATGCACTAAAGGAAATAGCAGAGAAAGAGGGAATTGGGTTTGATAGAATAGCGGTAGTGGGGGATAGTAGCAATGACATAGATATGTTCAAAAAAGCTGGTTTTAGAGTAGCATTCTGTCCAGATTCGAAAGAATTGGAAAAAGTCGCTGATGTTGTGGTTAATAAAAAGAATCTTAAGGAGATTTTAAAGTATTTTTGATGTTAATTTAGAAATATGATAGTACGACCACCAGTAGTCGCTGGGACTTTCTACAACCTTCATCCAGAAACTTTGAAGAACCAGATTGAAAATTGCTTTAAACATCGTTTAGGCCCAGGGTTGAAATTCGTAGAGGATGATTTTTTAGCTGCAATCGTTCCTCATGCTGGTTATGCGTATTCTGGTCCAATAGCTTCGTGGGTTTATTCCAGGATAAAAAGGTCGAATTACATTATACTCGGTCCTAACCATAGCGGAATCGGACCAGTTTTTTCAGTTTTCCCGAAGGGAATATGGAAAACGCCTTTAGGAAGTGTGGAAATAGATGGAGATGGTGTTAAACAACTCGTTTCGTCCAATCCCTTGTTGGAAGTGGATACGATGTCACATGAGTATGAGCACAGCATAGAAGTTCAACTACCATTCTTGCAGTACAGATTTGGCAATGAGTTCAGGATAATACCTATATCTGTTCTTAACTACACACCATCGTTCGATTTTTTGGAAGAGTGCAAATCTGTCGCAAAGACGATAAGCGATTTTATAAAGAATTCAGAAGAGAGTTGGGTTGTGATCGCAAGCTCTGATTTCACACACTATCAACCTCATGAATACGCTAAAAGAGTAGACATGTCGTACATCGAATCGATAGAAAAACTAGATGCAAAAGATTTCTTTGTAAAACTTCAGGAAACTAAGGGAAGCGTTTGTGGATTTGGACCGATAGCGATAGCAATTTTTGTATCGAAATTTTTGAAAGGAAGAAAAGGAGAACTGTTGAAGTATGCGACCTCAGGAGACGTTACTGGAGATTACTCTTCTGTCGTAGGTTATGCCTCGATAAAGTTTGTTTGATGTTAAAAATTTAACGAACAAAACTCATAACGTAGTTGGTTGGATATGAGAGAAATCATACTTAAGCATGCGTTGATTAACGCAACACTCCATGATGGGAAGGCCTCTGTTAAACCAGTCTTGGGGAAAGTTTTAGCAGAAAAGCCTGAGCTAAAGAAGGATATAAAATCATTGATAAAAGAAATAAACGAAGTCGTTGCTTACGTTAACCGCTTGAGTTTGGAAGAACAGAAGAAGAAGCTTGAAGAGCTTGGTGTTTCTTTAGAAAAGAAGAAAGAAGAAGAGAAAGAGTTACCCCCTCTCCCTAACGCTGTGGAAGGCAAAGTAATTACTGCGTTCCCACCAGAACCGAGCAAATACCCTCACATAGGGCATGCGAAATCAGCGTTCTTGAATCATTATTATGCAAGAAAGTATGGAGGAAAGTTTATACTTAGGTTTGAAGACAGCAATCCGTTAAAGGTAAAAGAGGGATACTATGAAGCTTTCGAACAAGGGTTAAAATGGTTGGGCTTAGAATGGGATGAGATAGATTTTCTGAGTGACCATATGGATGAATACTACGCCATAACTGAAAAACTGTTAAAGACTGGAAAAGCTTACGTTTGCACATGTCCAGCTGAAAAGGTAAGAAAGCTTAGGAGAGAGATGAAGGCTTGTGAGCATAGAAACCAACCTATAGAGAAAAATTTAGAGCTGTGGGAAAAGATGGTGGAAGGTGATTTGAAAGAAGGTGAAGCAAACGTTAGGTTAAAAATAGATATGTCACATCCGAATGCTGTAATGCGTGATCCAGCGATAATGAGGCCTTTACATGCAACTCATGTAAGAGTCGGAGATGAGTACAAAGTCTGGCCTTTGTACGATTTTGGTACAGCTCTTTTGGATGCGTGGGAAGGTGTTACTCATAGGATTAGGAGCAAAGAGTTTGAAATGAGGATTGAATTACAGAATTACATAAGAGAAGTATGTGGTTTCAAAAACCATCCAACGATAATAGAGATTGCGAGATTTCAGATAGAGGGCGCAATTTCTTCTGGAAGAGTGATAAGAGAGATGATGTCTAAAGGCGAGTTGATGGGATGGGACGACCCAAGGCTTGTAACCTTAGTTGCGTTAAAGCGTCGTGGGTTCTTACCACAAGCCATAAAGGATTTTCTGCTTGAAACAGGTGTTTCCAAATCCGAATCTATCGTTTCTTGGGAAGTGCTTGAAAAAATAAACAGAAGGTATGTAGATAGCATTGCAAATCGTTATTTTGCCGTTTTTGAGCCCGTAAGAATACGTATAGTCAACTCGCCTGACGTAGAATATGCAGAAGCTCCATTACATCCAGATTTTCCTGAAAGGGGTAAAAGAAAGATTCCTGTTAAGCTCAATGAGGTTTACGTCGAAAAATCGGATTTTGAAAAGTTTGAAGGAAAGATCGTTAGACTGAAAGACTTATTCAACGTAAGATTAGGCTTGACTTCTGAATACGTTGGGGATGAAATAGTAAAAGAAATGCCGAAAATACACTGGGTTTCTGTTCCAAACGTGAAAGCCAAAGTTGTCATGCCAGATGCAAAAGTTGTCGAAGCTTTAGCGGAGCCTTTGCTGGAGAAAGAGGAAGTTGATAGAATCGTTCAACTTGAAAGAAACGGTTTTTGTAGAGTTGACTCAAAAGAACCGTTGACTTTATTCTTTACGCACAAATAGGAAAACTATAACCTTTATATCGTTTTGGGTTCAATTTACTCACACAGATGATTCGATCCAAACGGAGGTGAGATGAATGGCAAAAGCTTATGTAAAGTTTGAAGTTCCTAAAGAGCTCGCGGATAAAGTTCTCAGAGCTGTAGAGCTTGCCAATTCTACTGGAAAAGTGAAAAGAGGTACAAACGAAACGACAAAAGCTGTCGAGAGAGGGCTTGCAAAACTTGTAGTGATAGCTGAAGATGTAGAGCCAGAGGAAATAGTTATGCATCTTCCACCTCTATGCGAGGAGAGGAAAATTCCTTACGTTTACGTCCCATCCAAAGCTGAGCTTGGAAGAGCAGCTGGGATAGATGTTGCGGCAGCAAGCGTGGCAGTCATAGAAGAGGGTGAAGCAAAGGCTGCCGTAGAAGAGATAATCAAAGAGGTTGAAAAACTTAAGTTACAGTAGCCTTTTTGCTTCGCACTTTTTTACCTTTTGAAAATTTTTGTGTTTGTCTGTCATTTGTTGTTATACGTATAACGATCATCAGATTTATAAACATACAAAAACTTTTTAATTTTTAACTCGAAACAAATTTGGTGAGATTTATGGTAGAAAGAGATGCTACGCCAGCTGAAGTAATTCAAATACTCGGTAGGACTGGGGTTAGAGGTGTTACTCAAGTTAGATGTAGGCTAATAGAAGGACCCGACAAAGGAAAAGTTTTAATCAGGAACGTTATGGGCCCTGTAAGAGTCGGAGATATACTGTTGCTCCGAGAAACTGAGATGGAAACCGCATCAAAATTCGAGACGAGGTAGATTTAATTGAAATGCAGCTTCTGTGGTAAACCGATACCGACAGGAAGAGGCATAATGTTTGTAAAGAACAGCGGAGAGATTTTCTACTTCTGTAGCAGTAAGTGTGAAAAGAACTGGAGAATGAAAAGGGATCCTAAAAAGCTGAAGTGGACAGAAGCTTACAGGAAAATGAAGGAAAAGAAATAAACACTTCTGGTGGTCGAGTTGAGAATAGGAGTAGAGATAAACGAAAGAATATTTTCCAGAATATTCAAGATTCTTAACGACCATGTAAGCGAGACTGTTAAGCTGGAAGATTTGTTGCTGGAGCTTTTAGAAAACGGTATAAACTCTTCAGACTACCTTTTTCTGATTCTCTCGAAACTGGAGAAAAGAGGGTTCGTTAAAGGAGGTAAAGGGCAGGTTGAAATTCTAAAAGTTGTGGACAAAGAAACGAGAAAGGAGATAAAGGAAGATGTCATCTTAGAGTTGGAAAGAAACAAAAAGATTTTCGTCACGCCTTTGGAGGTTGCAAAGTTTTATCAATGTCCAAGAAGGCTTTACTTGGAAAAAGTAACGATGTCCAGACAGTTTAAAAAGGAAAGGGGTAGAGTCTGGGATGGAGAAGCGTTGCATCTTAGTGCAAAACTGTTCGTCGAAAATCTGTTAAGAGCACCTGTAGAGAACTTGATAGAAAGAGTACCTTCCTTGGCCCTTGAAAAATACAAAGGTCAGGTTACGATAAATAAGAATGACTTGAAAGAGTTTCTCCGAAACTTTTACGATCTGATAAACCAAGAAAAGTTTAAACTGATTTTTACTGAACGGACACTAGAGTCTTTAAAACTAGGCCTCGTTGGAACACCAGACATTATAGCAAAGAAAGAAAATGGAGAGTACATAGCCATAGACATAAAACTTGGAAAATTCGATAGAAGAAAAGGTGTCAAAAAGGAGCATCTCCTACAAAACATAGGCGAAGCATTACTAATAGAAAGTTTCTTCAGAACAAGGGTAAAGAAAATTTATCTTGTCTATTTCCAATCAAACACTGTCGTCGATATAAACCTTAACGACATGCTCAGGGATGAATTCTTAAGGTTTAAAAAATCGTTGGAAAGGGTTGTGACTAAAAACGTCATACCCAGGAAGAGTAAACTTCCGAACGCAAAAAACAGAGTTTGTAAAGGTTGTCACGTTAAGCCTGTATGCGAGAATATAGAAGAACTACTTAAACTAAAAAAGAGGATAAGGTTTTAGACTTTTGAGATGGTAATGGACCGGCCGGGATTCGAACCCGGAGCCTCTCCCATTCTGGGCATTAGTTTGCCAAGGGAGCGCGCTACCCTTGCGCCACCGGCCCTCCTAATTTTTTCTAGCTTCAGAGATTTTAAATCTTCTCTTATCAGACTTTCACTGAAAATTCTCACATACAATAATTCTCTATTGGTTAAAATTCTGAGAGAAGCCTTCAGACCCAATTTTTTAATGAATCTTATTTGTCTTTCCGTTAATTTTTTCATAAAATTAAAAATTTGTTTATCCTTTAAGAAATTCTTTGTTGGAATAAAAACACCAAAACTAGTTGTATTCGAACAGACATTTTTTTTAAAACAGGTGAAAACCTGAAACCGATAACTCTTTTTATGGATGACACAACCTTCTGGATAGGAGAGAGAAAAGTATTCGCCGGTGGCATAGGTTATGCGACTCCTAACGATGATGAACCAGAGCTAATAGGCGTTTACTCAATCGTCGGAGACGAAAACCTTTACAACCTCCAGAAAATAGTGGGTCTCGAACTTCTTTATTGGTTACTTATCTCTCTGGAAAAATATAGAACTCCCATCAGCAAAACTTTGTATGTTTGCGTGTTCTACAGAGATGTTTACAGATCTAAAGAAAAGGATTCTAGAGAGGTAAAAAGACTCCTTAACGAATACATTTCAAGAATAAAGAAACTTGGTTACAAGGTTGTTTTTATAAACAAACACAACGGAAAAAATGGTGAAAACTCTATCAAACAAAGAGTGGGTAATCTAGCGAAGGAGTTCATAAGGTCGAATGAAGATTATGTTAAAGAGGGTATGGTTGTTACTAACTTCATTAAGACATTATGAACTTGCTGATCATCCATCTGTTATACGTATAACGAATTATCCTCGTTTTTCTGCTCTCTTCTTCGATTAAAAGCTTTTCAGCAAAAACACTTAAAACTTTTAAAGTTTTTATACTCAAAATAACAATACTGTGATTTAGCATGCCAGAGAAAACAGAAGGAGAAGTAAGAGGTATCGTAAGGATAGCCGGTAAGGATATTAAAGGAGAGCGAACTATCTACCTAGGCCTTACGGACATAAAAGGCGTTAGCTTCATGTTCTCCAACGCCATTTGTAAAGTTTTAGGTTTAGATCCAAGGGCTAAGATAGGTACTCTAGATGAAACGACCATCAAAAAAATAGAAGACGTAATAGCAAACCCACAGAAGTATGGGATACCGGCATGGCTCCTTAACAGGAGGAAGGACTACAAAACGGGTAAGGATAAGCATCTTGTAATGTCCGATTTAGAGTTTACACAAAAGTCAGACATACAAAGGCTTATCGACATCCAAGCTTATCGTGGAATAAGACATATGCTCGGTTTAAAAGTTAGGGGTCAAAGGACTAAGAGCACTGGAAGAAAGGGAAGGACTGTAGGAGTAGTCAGGAAGAAGAAAAAGTAGGTGAGTAGATGAGAAAACTTAAGAAAAAGTACAAGAGGCCTAAGAGACCTTGGGACAAGGAGAGGATTGAAGAAGAAAAGGAGCTTATGAAGAAATATGGGTTAAGAAGAAAACGAGAGATCTGGAGAGCTAAAGAGATACTCAGAAAGTTTAGAAGGTTGGCAAGAAGGTTGATAGCAGAGAAGGATAAGGAAAAGGAAAAGGTTTTGTTGGATAAGCTTTACAGGATGGGGTTGTTGGAGAAGGATGCTACGCTAGATGATGTTCTGAGCTTGACTGTTGAGGATATATTCGAAAGAAGGTTACAAACTCTCGTTTACAAACTTGGTTTAGCTAGGACACCTAAGCAGGCAAGACAGTTCATCGTTCATGGTCATATAGCCTTTGAAGGTAGACGTACAGTCTATCCAAGTTTGCTAGTTCCTAGAGGAAAGGAAAAAGAAATAAGTTTTTACAAGAAACCTTTGATACAAGTTGTCAAAGCAACAGAAGGTGAAAAGAGTGGCGATTAAGAGAAAGACGAAGAAGTATGAGATAAGACCGCCAAAGGAGGGTGCATGGGGTATAGCTTACATACTTTCAACTAAAAACAACACAATAGTTCATATAACAGACATCACTGGAAGTGAAACGATAGCTAGGTATTCTGCAGGCATGATGACAGATAAGGATAGGGAAGGTGGTAGTCCTTTTCCTGCGATGCTCGCAGCCAAAAAAGCTGCTGAGGAAGCGATGGCTAGGGGTATAATAGGTGTGCACATAAAAGTTCGTGGAAAAGGTGGTCATTTTAAAAAAGCTCCTGGAGCTGGTGCACAACCAGCGATAAGGGCTTTGGCAAGAGCAGGGTTAAAGATTGGAATTATAGAGGACGTGACACCGATCCCACATGACACGACGAAGCGTCCAGGAGGAAGAAGAGGCCGTAGAGTGTAAGAAGTGTACCTATTCATCATAAAGTAATTCTCTTCTTATAATCTTTCCAAGTTTTTCGATCTCATCATTAACTAGAAATGCGTCTGTATTCATTAAGTCTAATTTCAATATTTCTACAGTCGCCGGATGAATTTCTCTATCAAACTCCACACACATTATACATTTTACGTTTGGCCATCTTGCTTTGATTACTTGGAACCTGTGATCAACTTGATCTATTCTGACTTTCGAATTTGATGGAGATTTAGACTTTAATGAAAATTTGAAAGCTTCAATAAGTATGATCGGTTTTTCTTTTCTTCTGATCACAAAATCAACACAAAAATCTCTACTTATACCTGAAACTACTCCGTGAAGTTCAAATTCTACACCTCCTGCTTTTAGAATATTTGCTATTTTCTTCTCAAGATCATTCGGTGAAGAATTTTTTGCAAATTCTATTCCTCTCTTTATTAATGCATCCACGTTTCTATGACCAAACTCGTTTTTAAGAACTTTGAGATTGAATAAAAAGTTCTGTAAGGATATTCTTTTTGTCTTTAACAATTCTTTTATCTTTTTTGCTATTTCACTAGCTGTACTTCTCTTCATCATCTGCTCTAAATGCTCCCATTTCCTAATACTTCTAGGATTTTTACCGATCATCTTAGCAAACTTTCTATGACCAACACCTAGAATAATCCTAAAAATCAGAAGGTTTTGTGGGTTTTCTAACAAAACCTCCTCAAAATTTTTAGTGAAAGCACTGGTCTTAATTTCGATTTCTCTAAACCATTTTCTTGCATCTTCATCTCTTATATCTTTGATACTTTTTCTTTTTGATAAAAGACTGACAGGCCTAGAAGGACCCTCTCTGTTTCTTTTGAATATCGCAAAAGATGTAGAAAGTTTAGAAATGTCAAACTTAATTTCTTTTTCACTAAATATTTGAATTTGGTAAAGTGTTGGGTACATCAAAAGAATGGGTGAGACATACAGAATCTGGAAGGAATAGAGTACAACATTTTAAACCCGCAAAAAGATGGGCAGAGAAGTTAACACATTCTGAGAAAGACCCAATATTATTCTAAATACCTGAATTATTCTTGAATCTGCCATTATTATTTCAGGTCTTATTTTGGTGAAGTTATTAGTTCGTTCTTTTAGGAGTTTAAATAAACCTAAAAATTGTCTGAAGTTCATTTCTCTCCAATCGTTAGGGAGTTTCAAGGCACTTAACCTGCTTTTGACTTCTTTCAAAAGAACCTCATCGATACCTTTTTGGAAGAACTGTCTGTTATGGAAATCTAACCATCTTGAAACCATTTCTTTTTCTATTGTTGCAATTTCTCTTATCAAACGTTTTATAGACGAACTTATGACAACTTTCTTCCTTCCAGCTTCCACGTGCCTTAACACTTCTGGCGAGATTCCTAAAATTTTTGCAAAAGTCTCTCTATTCATACCTTTCATTTTTCTTATTACTAAGAGTAATTGTGAGTCAGGAAGTTTTATATCAGAGTTCTTAATCAACCATTTTGCAACTTCCAAAAACTGCTCTTTATTCATTTCCCTAAGGTCATCTGGCAGATTTAACTTTTCTTTTAGTTCTTCCCAACTCTCCATGTCTCGCACCATTAAAATTTAAACTTTTTTGTATATAATTAAATTTCGAAACAGTAATTTTCCGGTATTCCGGTAATCGTAGAGAAACATTTAAGCGTTTGAAAATAAATTTAAAAGCATAACTCTAGTAAATTATAAGTCGGTGATTGCTTGGAGATAAAAATCCTTGAAAAAGACGACGAGAAGATAAAATTTCGGATAAAAGGCATCGATTATTCTCTTGCAAACCTGCTACGAACTGTATTGAGCGTTGAAGTACCCACGATGGCGATCGAATGGGTCGACTTCCACAAGAATTCTTCTACGCTGTGGGATGAGATAATAGCACACCGCCTAGGTTTAATCCCTTTAACTTTTGATCCAGAGTACTTTAACCTACCAGAAGAATGCGAATGTGGTGGTAAAGGCTGTACACATTGCCAAGTTGTGTTAGTGCTAGACAAAAAAGGCCCATGCATGGTTTATTCTGGTGATTTGAAAACGACGGATGAAAGAGTTAAGCCTGTTTATGACAACATCCCGATAGTCCAACTTTTCGAAGGTGAAGAGTTAAAGTTTGAGGCTATAGCTCAGCTCGGCACAGGGAGACAACATGCGAAATGGCAAGCTGCCATAGTAGGTTACCAGAACGTTCCAAGGATTGTTATCGATGTTTCCAAAGCCAAGGAGAAAGGTTGTTTGGAGTGCGTAAAGAGGCTTGTTGGAGAGAAAAGCGGTAAAGTCGTCATAGAGGATCCAGAGCTTTATGACATAGCTACTGTATGTGAAGAGAGAT
Source organism: Candidatus Aenigmatarchaeota archaeon (assembly GCA_021161745.1). Classification (GTDB taxonomy): domain Archaea; phylum Aenigmatarchaeota; class Aenigmatarchaeia; order CG10238-14; family JAGHAA01; genus JAGHAA01. The sequence goes on along the minus strand of JAGHAA010000042.1, from coordinate 12,362 downwards.
GCCCAGACGGTGTCATAAAGATACAGATGAAAGATGATGAGTTTATTTTCGAAGTCGAGAGAGCATGCGGATTGAAAGCTGAAGAAATAATATCTCAAGCGTTTAAGATTCTAGAGAAAAAACTCAAAGAATTTCAGCAGGATCTGTCTCAAATCAAATAAATTAGGCTGTGCCCCCACTCAGGAACTCCTCTCATAGCCACCCGGTTTTGCTCAAGGAGTAGTGGCCATGGGGGCGAATAAAGTTTTTACGTAAGAAAACTAAAATCTTTTGGTTTAGAACAAATTTTTATAAATCCATAACTTATACTTTTTCAATAGCGCGGGGGTGGCCGAGCCAGGTCAAAGGCGCAGGATTACGATGCGAAACTCAGATGCGAAACTTAAGGGTTTTACCTGGCTCAAAAGCTGGGATATCCTGTCCCTTAGTGGGTTCCGGGGTTCGAATCCCCGCCCCCGCATATCAGATTCACGATTTCAACATTTCGTAAACTTCATCAACGTTTTCTGCAGGTTTACCGACATATTTTCCTTTTGTTGGTATAACGTTTCTCATCCCGCCTTCCAGGTTTTCGTCATCCCCTTTGTATCTAGGTATTAGGTGGAATGAACATGGGAGATAGTTTGTCCAGCGTTTGCCTATGTTTACGCCAAAATTGTAACTATCGGGTTTTAATTTCATCCAACAAAGACTTGACGGTTTTAAACGCTTCAAACACAGCATGCCATTCTTCTTCTGTAAGCCTGTCCGGTGTTTCAACATGACGTTTAGGTATTATTAACGTATAACCTTTGCTGACAGGATGAATGTTGAGTATAGCTATGACTTTGTCGTTCTCAAACAAAACCTTTCCTTTCCTGTTTCTAATTACTCTACAAAACACACATTCATCCATCATCCCTAAATTTGAAAATTCGATCTCACAAATTTGTAAAAAATCCTTGATGAAAGTTTAAGTTTAAAATACCGTTTTATTAAATATTTCCAGAGGTGGTTCGTTGAATTTAGAAAATCTCTCAATTCTTGGATTCTTTCTTCTAGTCACACTCCTTCTTTACCTAGATAGAAAAAACGTAGAATTCAAGTATGGACTCGTCATAAGGAAAACGAAAAAAGGCTTAAAGTTGATCGATGAAACCGCTAAAAAAAGAAAAGATATGTTAAAGAAAGTAGGAACTGTTGCTGTCATCATAGGTTTTATGGTTTCAGTTTATGGAGTTTACCTTTTAGCAAAGTCTGCTATTTCCGTTTTACTAAAACCGAGAGAAGCATCCCCTGTTGTCAAACTCGTGTTCCCACAGCCTTCTGGTGTCAACTTTCCATCTTTTATCCAAGGTGTTCCTTTTTGGTACTGGCTGATTGCTATTTTTGTCGTTGTGAGCGTCCATGAGCCTATGCACGCGCTCTTTGCAAGAGTAGAGGGTGTAAAGGTAAAAGACCTAGGGATATTTCTCCTCGGCCCCATTCCTTTGGGTGCTTTCGCAAACCCAGACGAAAAAGATCTTAAAAGAATTTCTTGGATGGGAAAGCTACGCGTTTACGTTGCCGGAAGCTTTGGAAATTTTCTGGTTGGACTGATAGTATTAACTCTCTTTCTCTTATTTTCATTCAGTTTGGATAAACTGTTAATTCCATCAGGTGTAGGGTTTGAGACTACGATAAACGGTACTCCTGCTGATTCAGTTAAGCTAAGAGGTATCATCGAACAGATAAACGGAACGAACATAAGAAGCCTTTCAGACCTTCACAACGTTTTAGTTAACACAACACCTGATTCAGTTTTGATTATAAAAACTACCGAAGGTGTGTTCAGTCTGAAAACTGTTCCACACCCTGAAAACGCTACTGTTTCGTTCATCGGAATAAAGAACCCCCACACAGTCTTCGTTTGGTCGTTCAGCAAAGCACCTGTATCCAAACTAGTACTTTCATCGATGGTATGGCTATTATCGTTACTAAACTGGCTGTTTACGATAAACATAGGCGTTGGAATAGCCAACCTGTTTCCAGTAAAGCCCTTAGACGGTGGTCTAATGCTGGAAGAGATTATAAAAAGGTTTTGGGGAGAAAAGAATTCAAAAATCGTAGTCAACATGATTTCTTGGTTCGTTCTGAGTCTTTTGTTGGTAAACCTTTTTGGGCCATCTTTACTCGGCATGTTTAGTAGGTAGTGATAAAACGTCTATTCTTCTTATTTCAAAATGTCTGATCGGATAGATCTTAGAGCCTTCTTCCAAGATTCTTCTCTTTATAACGTCTTTGAGTATCTTTTCGACGACTTGAGAAATCGTTGCTTTAGAGACCTCCTCCTCTACGACTTTCTTTACAAAATTCCTGAGAACCTTAACGACGCTGCTCTTTATCGTCTTGTTCGTTATCATTATCGTCTTTACTCTTAGCGTTACACCATCTTTTGTTTTAACATCTTGGATTGTGTCTATTCGCTTTGTTCTCCTTCTAACTAACCTAGATATGTAGTCTTGCAAACATTCCATACCATAAAACACAGTATGTGCATTCTGTCCGTCAACTTTGTCTACTCTGAACTTGAATTTCATATAATACTTGTTGTAATCATCAGTAAGGTTCATCACGCTTGACTCAACGACTCTGCCTATAACATATTTTGCATCTGACGCAGGTGTTATGCCAAGAGGTTTAGAGCCTAAGTATTCTGGAGCAAGTAGTGTAAACCAAGCCTTACTCTTAAGTTTTTTACCTCTTGCTACTGGCAATCTTACCACCCACTATTTTTTCTACACGTCGGATGAATTCTTCCTCTTTTCCTGGAGGTATCGTAGCACCTCCGGCCTTCTCATGACCTCCAGCTTCATTACTTAAATTTCGGGTAGCTTCTATTAATATATCTCTAATATTTAAATTTACTTCTCTTGGGCATCTTGCAGAGACTTTTACCATGTTGTCATCTGTGTTTGCAAAACCGAAAACAAGCTTTCTGTTGAGTAAAGAGGACGATGAAAGAACAGAGACTAGAGTGCCTATCATAGTATCTCTCACCTTTCCATGACCGAAAATGTAGAAAGAGTTTTCAGTCTTTCTGACAACCTCTGGGTTTTCGATATTATTTTCAACCCATCTTATGTATTCGTTCAACATGCTTCTGTACTCTCTCATCAACCTTCTCGCTTTTTCCAAGGCTTTTTCATCGTTGTAACACAAACTTAAGGCAACGTCATAAAAGCCTAGCCTTGAGCATGCGTTTATCAGCGTTGCAAACTCCCGAGCATCAGATAATTCATCCTTTCTTCCAGCTATCGTGTAGATTTCGCCGAATATGTCTTCCGGATAATCGTACTTTCCACGCATCCTTTCTACTATTATCGCAGAAGCTAACCTCATCTGTTCTTCCATCGTAAGGTCTTTTAACATCCTCCACCTACCATTAACCTTTATCGGTATTCCTAACTCAGCTAAAAGCTGTACAGCATTAGATTCTGAGCCAGATATTCCAGGTATGTAAGGGTCTGTGGACAAGTATAAAGCCTTATGAACGGGCCTAGTATGCCTACCGTACAGTCTTAAACCTTTTTCGACTTTGATTTTTCCGACTCTTACACCCCATTCCAACACTTTTCTGCTCAACCCTTTGAGTTCCCATTTTTCATCTATAGCATCTCCCACTGCTCCGACCAAAGCCAAATCGATCAAATCTATATTCTTTTCGTTAAGGTTGTAAGCGAAAAGAAAAGAGAGTATCGATCCAGATGTATAGGGCTCGTTGAACATCAAAGAGTTTATGTGAATCAGATTTTTATGCGAGAAGTTGATTGGTTGGTGGTGGTCTAAGATTAGAACCTTGTTATTCTCCAGAATCCCATACTTGTTTAAAAGGTTTAGTTGCCCACTCCCAAGGTCAGAAAAAATTAAAAGCGAATTCTTTTCATCTTTGAGAAGATTCTTTATAACTTTCTCTCTCAACTGCTTAACTATGTGAACCTCAAAGTTGGCACCTTCTCTTGCCAGCGATTTAGTCAGAATGGCGGCACTCGTTATGCCATCAGCATCGTAGTGAGAGATTATCCTAACCGGATGTTGTTTTATCAACTCTTTTACTATTCTTGAAGCTTTCTGAATCTCAACTAATATCAAGCGAACACCAGAAATTGTATTTATCTTCTTTGTACAATAAGCTTAGCCTTCTCTGGGTCGTAGGACCAATCCGCTGGCAATACCCCTTCTCGCTTATAATACTTCACAAGACGTCTTATTTTAGATTCCAAAAGTTCTAAACCACGTTTTGAGTGCTTATCCTTTTTATGTTTCTCCAAATGCTCCCTTAGGTTTACAGCTCTTTTCATAAGGTTGAGTAAATCCTCTGGATAAGAAGGATACAGATCGTTTTCTTTCATGATTTGTGAGATGCTTTTACCTGTTATAGCTTTGACATCCGGTATGCCAAACTGGTCCCTTAGTATTAAGCCTATCATCGCAGAGCTGTGTCCTTCTTTTGCAAGCTTTATGACCAGCTTTTCGACTTCTTCTTGCTTATACCTCACCCATTTTGGAGGCACTTTTACAGGGGGCTTTTTGCTACCGTGCTTACCTCGTTTTCTTGCGTGCATTCTGGCCATTTACTCACCCTTCCACTCTTCGATCAGCCAAGTCGTTATCAACCCAACAGTTGATATGAAAGCCACCAAAGCACCTACCATTCCTAGGATAGCAGAAATTCCTTTTGGATTTAAAATACTTAAACCTATGGCTCCTGAAAAGATTGACACTCCCAACAACAAACCATAGATGGAATACTTTTCAAACCTTGCAAGCTTACCTTTTTTTGTACCTTCCTCTTTTTTCAATTTCCTCAACCCTCTTCAACACTTTATTAGCATCTGTATATTCTTCCTTATAACCTTTTACAATATTTCGCCAACAAACATTTAAAATTTTGAAGTGCGTCGATTTTATGACATCCTTAAGGAGTTTCAAATCTGTTCCTTTGTCTTCAATCTTCTGAGAGTAAAACCCCAAGCCAAAATCTATGAAGTAAAGATCTCCGTCCTTCAGTAGCATGTTAGAAGTCGTAAGGTCACCGTGTATTATCCCGGCCTTGTGAAGCTTCCCTATGTATCTACCTATCTGTTTGCATAGGATAGCTATTTTCCTTTTAGGTAACGTATCTAGGATTTCCTTTACTTTTTTTCCTTCTATGAACTCCATCTTTATGGAGAACTCATCCATGTCAACGTCTACGACTTTAGGTGTTAGAACACCTACTCTCCTTGCCGTCGATAGCAAGGAAGATTCTAGTTTTGTCCTTTCTTTTCTTAGCTTTATGTCAAGTTGTTTTATTCGGTACTTTTTTTCGATTCTTTTTTTAATCAGAATGTCGTTCTCTCTCAGTAGGATAGCTTCTGCCCCTTGAGCGATTAGTTCCATAATTGTTTTAATGGAAAGGTAAAAATTAAACGTCTCTTATACCTTCTTCTGTTATGCGGAAAACACATTCACCCGGTGGTAAGTCTGGACTATCTCTTAGCCTTGCAATCCTCTTATTATCCTTACTTTTCCTAAGGTATACGCGGTAAGTTGCTTGATGCGCGACTACATGGCCGCCTATAGGTGCTGTAGGATCTCCGAATAGCACGTCTGGTCTTGCCATAACTTGGTTTGTGACGTAGATGGCTAGATTAAAAGCATCAGCTAACCTTTGGAGTTCGTGCATCATCCTGTTAACTTTTTGTTGTCTTGTTGCAAGCTCGCCTCTTCCTACATAATCGGCACGGAAATGGCTCATCAGACTGTCGATTATGATCAGTTTTATGTTTTTTTCTTTGATCATATCTCTTGCCTTTTCTATCAAGAACAACTGATGGTCGCTATTAAAGGCTCTGGCCACGTAGATGTTTTTCAAGACTTTTTGAGGGTCCAAGTTCAATGCTTTGGCCATCTGAACTATTCTCTCTGGGCGGAAAGTACTTTCAGTATTATGAGCAAACACACCGTTTACTACAAAACTTTCGTTTTCTGTAGAAAAATCATAGACATACCGATTGTTCGATTTTATTTTCTCTATCTTTTTTACTCTGTAGAAAGTTAGTTCTGGAATGTGTTTTTTGAAATCTATTGTCCCATAATCTAACACCACATTGTTCAGAATTTCAAGAGGATTGAAATTTTGAGTGCTTACAAACCTTTCTGGAGAAACTCTCCTAACGAAGCTTCCACGTAAGACTGGTATCATCTTTATTCTTCTCAGACTTTCCAACGATACTCTTGTAGAATATATTTCTCTTCCCTTAACTTCCCTACCTTCAATCACAGCTCTCTGGGCTTTTTTCGAGTATATTGGCAAATGTAAACCGTTTATCAGGCCGAGATAGATTACACCCATTATAAGTTCTTTGCTGACAGTAGAGGCATAGTCACATTCTGACCAAGCTTTTAACAGTTCCATTTGGATTTCTTTAGGAACGTTAAAGAACAAAGTCGGAATTCTCTTATTATGAGCACCTCTTCCGACTTTTAGTATTTCATTCAGGAGTATGTGTAAAAATTTGTTGTGAAAATAAAGAACTTTGTTGTTTTTTCTTTGATGGATGTGTGGTGTTGCTTTAAATTGTTTGATAAACTCCTTTACGTCTCTAATAGGTTGTTCATCATAATCTGAAAAGTACAAAGAGATCTGATACCTTTTTTTGCTAGACGAACCTTCTGCAAGGTAATACCCAATAAACCGTGCAAACGATTTGTCTACTCGCAAATAGACAGGTGCGTAAGATGTTGTTGAAATGAGTTTACATCTTTTAAGAATTCTCTTTGGAACGTATCTCCAGAATTCTAATGGAAGATGTTTTCTTCTGTAGTATTTCCTGTATGCTTCATACCCATAAGACCTTATTATCTTCTCTTTCAGCTGAAGGATTATCCCTCTAGGAACACCGTCGATGGAAATTTTTTTCCTTGTTCTTTTGCTTAACTTAGAAAGTTCTTTTGCAAGGTTTATTTCTTTAATCACAGGATTTTCGGGAATCTTGAGAGGGGCTATTATGAAATCCCCTTCTTTGAGTTCTTTAGCAGGCTTCACCACGATTTTCCCGTTTTCAAAAATGAACAAAGAATGTCCTTGAGTAATCGTGATACTTCTACCACCTTCTAGGTAAACTTTTAAGAGATCTTTATCATGCCTGTGTCTGTAGACTAACTTAACTTTTTTCCACTTTATCTTGTAGTTTTTATCAAAACAGGGAACTTCTATGTTCTTATCCTCAACGTTTATCGGTACTCCATCTTCGTTCTCTTTGTAAAACTTGTCTACGAAATCTCCTATCTTGACCATCTTTACTATCCCGTTTTCTCTAACGATAACGTACTCATTGCCGTCAACACTATCTATGAATAAAGTATTTCCATTCAGCCCACCTTTCTCTGGAGGAAGTTGAACGTTGATAGAAAGTTGAAAACCTACTTGAGTATTATGAAAGATTGTCGGCAACTCTCCTGCAATAAAGTTGTGCCAAACAGGAATTACCAAATCGTAAACAAAGTCATCATATTCCTCCACTTTCTTTCTCTTCACTCTATCCCAAGATAGATGATCTAGTAGTTTGTCCAGTTCGAATAATTTTTCTAATTCTTCTATCCTTTTGTTCAACTCCTGCAAAAGAGCATCCTTTATTTTCTTCTGTATTTCCAAATTTTTAGGCAAGCCTCTCCTTAGATAGTTTCTTAATGAATACTTGTTTATCCCAGTTACATCTGAAATGGAAGAGAACGCAAACGGTAATTCCGACATTAACTTGATGAACTCTGACTTACTAAGGCTTTCTAACTTCTCGACTTTTTTCTTTAACGAAACAAGTAGATCGTATCCTTCTCTGAATAGGTTGAGAAGCCTTTTATATGTTTCTCTCTCTACCGATATCTTTCGGTTATGAGTAAGAAGGAAGTATAGGTAATTCTCTTTTAACAATTTTTTCCCGATGATTTTTCTTCTACGTCCTCTATTTCCTCCTAGGGAATTCTTGTACAAATTCCTCAGGTATTCTATAAAAGAAGTTGGGAGTGTATCTAAAGAGTTTCTGCATTTTAAACTCTTAGATAGCCAAACTTTTTTTCTATCTTCACTAGTTATAAAAATCCTTTTAGATGAGCTCATTCTAATTTCTTTTGGTACAGCTATGTAGTCTCCTTCTTTTATCTCTGATGCCTTTTTCCACACAAGCCCTTTCTTTTCATCGAAGGTTAGAAGTTTATGTCTTCCTGTAAGTTCTAAAATTCTACCTTTCTTCGTCTCTATTTTTAAGATCGCTTTTACTTTTTCTCGATAGATAAACTGCGCCTGCGTCTTTTTTATTCCTTCAGAGGTCAACGAGAAAACTTTTATGTTTTTAACCGGCACTACGAAGCCTTCGTCTGATTTAAACTCTCCGTTTTTAGCTTTATACTTCTCGTACATTTGTTGGATCGTAGAGAAATGAAGCTCTTCGTCGTTGAAGAAACACATCAACGTATCCTTCCCTACACATTTTCCCGTTGCGTACTCACCAAAGAATTCTGTAATGGCTTGTGTTTGAACACCTCCACCTAAAAGGTTATCCAAAGCTTTGCTACCAGTCGTTATCGTTCCTATCTTCTGTCTTCTCTCAAGAATCTTATCTGCTGTCTCAAAACCTATCTCCAGCTTTTCTCTTACCGCGTTTATTATCTTTGCTGCTGTCGCTTCACCTATTTCTGCGATGTTTGCAAGTTCAGAAGGTGATGCAACAGCTATAGCCATTGGGTCATCAAAACCTACTTCCCTAAGCCTTTCAGCTATTTTAGACCCAATGCCAGGAATATCCTCCAACCTAAATTCTTTCTCCGCCATAACATTCACTCTATTTTTAACTTCTCCCGAATAGTTTTAAGGTTTTGCAAGGTTCTTTTCCACAAATCATTGCCCGTTTAACCCTTCCAACAGCATCTTAATTTCCTTTAAGACGTTTACTTTTTTCACTCTTCTGGCTGAAATTTCCATCCTATCAAAAACTTCATTCTTTCTTGCCATACCAACAACGATTAACTCCTTCCCAAGAATCCTTTCCTTTATCTTCTCGCACTTTTCCTCTGGACTTAGATTAAAAATCTCTTTAGCCTTCACACCAACTAATTTTTCCGCGACGTCATCAAAAAACACTACTCTCACATGTCCAGTCCCGTCATCGAGTATGGAGTTTATGACGAGTAAATGTTTAGGCGTAACTTTCCCATGAGTTTTACACTCTCCATCGACGAGTCTAGACTTACATTCTGGACAAACCTCGTAGACAAAGTCTGTCTTGAAAACTTGTACTACAAATCCCCTAACCTCTACTGGGCCTTCTTCTATGTCCTTTATCTTTACTCTAGGATAGGAGACTGTAGATTTTTGTATTGGATGCTTAGCCAATAACTCTTCGACAGAAGGAAGGTCTATAGCACTTTCTACAGTCGTTATCGAACTCCTAGGTGTTAGCTTTACTTCCATACCGAACTTTGTTTCTCTCGCAACTCCGTTCTTTATCTCTACTATATCACCGATCTCTATTAGTTTATCTTCCACCAACTTCGTCTGCTTATCCCACAACGGAACCCTTACAAAACCTGTGTCATCTCCAACGTAAATGCTTATAACTTTACCTATACTTCCGTCGTCTCTTTCGAATTCTACAGGCTCAGAAATGAAAAAAACTCTACCTACAATATCTACACTTTTCATACCATCGATTATGTTTCCTATCTGGAGTCTTCTCTCCTTGAATTCTTTCAACAAATCTATGCCAAGGTCTTTAGCAACAAGATGAGCAGCTCCTTCTAAGCTAACGAGTCCGGAAAGTTCCATCTGTTTTTTCAAAATCCTGTCGTAAATCTGGTCTTTAGTGTAGTTTGTACTCTTCTCTATCCTTTCGATTATCTCTTCCAACGTTAGCAACTTACTCACCCATTATTCTGTCCAACCATCCCTTTTGCTCTTCTGTTTGTAAGGACAGAAACTCCGGCAAAAACTTCTTGAGCTTTTGTCTTACTTGGTTATAAGTTCTGTAAACCTCTTCTCTCTTCCTCTCTACTAAACGAAGCTCTGGAAGGTTGATTTTCATATCGAGAAGAACAAAGTTCCCTATGGCTTTAACCTTGTTTTTCGGGACAAAAAACCTTCCTTCTGAACCTAAGCAAACGAGTACTTCTCCCTTTAACCTTTTTATCTTTTTCAACTCTTCTGGCTTGTACTTGAACCCCATTATGGATGCTTGTATGCCTTCATAGTACTTTATCATATCGATTACTATTCCCTTTCGAACAGCAGTAGAATCGACTACTTCTTTTCCTATAACTCTTCCCAACTCTAACAAATCTTCCCTCACTTTTTTTGAGATTGTTTTTAAAAAATCAACTAACGATATCACGTTCTCGTTTATTCATTTGGAAACAAAACTATAAGTAATGTTCGTCTGTTAGGATTCTTCTAACCTTCTTTTAGCTAATCTCACGTCCACATCAAGCATCGTTTTTCGTCCAGCATGCTCCGCTAGCATTGCAGCTTCTTTGGAAAGTTTGTAGACGTACTCTGCTAGTACTTCAGCAAAAGCCTCTGCACCTTTTTTGGATACTCTTTTCGCCCCCGCTTTTTTCAAAATCCTTTCAACTGTAGCTATAGGTAAGTCTTTTTTACTCATACAATCACCTTTTTAATTATTTGTCCTAGAAAAAGGATAAATCTATCTATTTTTTATAGTTCTTACTTTTTCTTCGACTTCTTTTAGTTTAAGGGTTAAAATCGCTTTCGTTTGATTGAATATTTCCTTTAGTCGTTTAGCATTTCCTTTGCAACTTTCTTCTAAAGAGCCAAGCTGTTTTCTAATCGAGCATAAGCCTTCATGTGAAATCAGTTCGTAAGTCTCTGTGGTAGAATTAAGATTAAATTTCAATTTTCTGTCAGCTAGTTTTAAAACACCTTCCATTCTGCTCGGTGTTTGCTTGTAGTAAAGAGTGTAGTTTATACCTGTGTAATCTACTTTGGTCGTTTCGTTAAAAACTTCCACTGTTATCTTTTCAGATGGTGTTGTAGAAGAGTATAAAGATTTGACGAAACCTAAAAAGGTATACTTTATTCCTGTCCAGAAACTCTGATAAGAGGGTTTACTCTTTCTTATGGTAACCGACAGAGTTTTGGGCCCAACTATGTAATGCCCACATGAAAGAGAAATTGATATAGAGTGATTTCCTGGGTTTAGTTTGAAGTTCCTTTCTATGGTATTAACGCCAGGATTCAGATGGATTTGTTGTTGGACGATGTTGTCCTCTTCATCTTTCCAAAACATCGTACAATCCTTGTTTCCTTCAGAAACTACGTTTGTTTTTATCAATACCCCGGAGGATGTTATAGTTTTGCTAAGGCTAATTATCTCCACGCTAGAAGAGTAGATTAGCTTTATGAGAAATCTCTTCCAAACGTAAAGAGTGTTGTTTTTACGATTGACTGGTATAACAACTATCCTCAACTCTTTTCTCCCATCGAAAATCGAATCGTTAAAGACGAAAAAGTTGGAATCTGAAAAGTCTGGATAACTAGTAGAAGTATCGTTAAACTCTACGACCTCTACTGGGCTTACTTTTATCGACTTTATCGTCGAGTTTGTTGGTAACGTAATGATTGTTTCTACTACAGGAATAGACAGGTTTAGAGTTTCGTAATCTGAATTTGGTACGAAAAGATATGTACTGTTACGTGTCTTTATGAGTGTATAATTCACAGAAATTTCCTTTTGAATAACAAAACTTCCGTTATCGTATTCTGGAAAAATAGTCGCCTTTTCTGGTGAAGGGTCTAACTTCAAGAAAGGTAAAGAGTATAGGAGTCTGGATTTGAATTCGTTTAAGTAAGAGTTGGGGTTGAAGAATTCGTGGTTCTTCAGCATGAAGTATCTTTCCAAGTGGAGATTCTTTGTCTTCTTCAAACATTCTCCGACAGGCCGTTGTACGCAAGATGACATCCAATAGAGTGTTTTGGAAGATTGAAGAGAGAAAGCTTTCCAAGTCGATGATAAGATTCCTACTGAGCCTTTTCTCAACAGAGGAATTACTGACCCATTGCTGTAGGAGTAATCGAGAAAGAAGAAAGAAGTTGTTGAAGGAAGAGAAGAAATTCGGATTGGCTGATAACTCTGACATTTTCCTTGAAAACAGAAAGTTAAACTTCCAGTTTTGTTAGGAATGAACCAATCTGTTTCGTTTCCTTTTGAAAAGTAGAAGATTAAACTTCTATCGATGTTGTCTTTTAAGTTTTCCAGAGTGAACTCTTCCAACTTTTTGGGAGATTTGAACCCATCGCTAAAAAGCGAAGTAAAAGAGTTGTACCAATCGAATTCGAACATAGCATAAGC
>JAGHAA010000080.1 GCA_021161745.1 Candidatus Aenigmatarchaeota archaeon | reverse complement strand
ATATTATAAATTTTTCTATAACAAAATGGCTCTATTTTTAGTTCTATCGAGGAAAAAGAAAGAATTTCTTTAGAGAGTTTTTTAAGAATCGTTTTTATAGGTAGGTTTCTTAACGTAGAATTGATGTGTGGCATATTCGGTTACGTTGGAAATAGGAAAGCTGGAAAAATCCTTCTGGAAGGTTTGAAAAGGTTGGAGTACCGTGGGTATGATTCTATGGGAATTGCTGTAATAGAGAACGATGAACTCAGAGTAATCAAAGATGTAGGGAAGATAGATGAAATAAACAAAAAGTTACACTTAGAGAATGTTGGTGGAAGGATCGGGATATCACATACAAGGTGGGCTACACATGGTGGAGTAACTAGAATTAACGCACATCCACATGTTTCATGCGACGAAAGCATAGCTGTCGTTCATAACGGAATCATAGAAAATTACCAACAGTTGAAAAAGGAGCTTTCAGAAAAGGGACATGCGTTTAAGAGTCAAACAGATACAGAAATAATACCTCACATGTTGGAGGAATTCTACAAAAAGACTAAGGACCCGTTAAAGGCTGTTTTAGAAACCGTAAAGAAACTTAAAGGCAGCTTCGCTTTCCTGGTGTTGTTCAAGGATTATCCAGACAGGATTCTCGTAGCAAGGTACAAATCGCCTTTAGTAATAGGAGTAGGTGATGGTGAAGCGTTTGTGGCAAGCGATGTGCCAGCATTTCTGAAGTATACGAACAAGGTAATTTTTCTAGATGAGATGGAGGTTGCCGTCGTGAAAAGAGATGGTGTTGAAGTCTATGATGGGATTTCTGGTAAGAGGAAAGAAAAGGAAGTTGTAGAAGTAGATTGGAATCTTGAGCAGGCTGAAAAAGCTGGTTATCCTCATTTCATGATAAAGGAGATAATGGAGCAAAAAGAATCTTTGCTCAGAGTTTTGGGGCAGGATGAAAACATAATGAAAGCCGTTGAAATGTTGAAGCATGCTAACAAAATTTTTGTAGTCGCCGCTGGAACAAGCTACCATGCTGGATTGGTAGCAAGGTATTGGTTTGTTAAGCTCGCTGGTGTAGATTTGAACGTCATAGTAGCTTCAGAGTTTCCACATTTCAAAAATCTTGTTGACAAAAACAGTGTTGTTATAGCAATCTCACAAAGTGGTGAGACCGCTGATGTGTTAGAAGCAGTAAGAGAAAGTAAGAAAAGGGATGCGAAAGTAATAGCGGTCGTTAACGTAATGGGTTCTACGCTGATGAGGCTTGCAGACCTTTCTCTGTTGATAAACGCTGGGCCTGAGATATGCGTCGTGGCAACGAAAAGCTATACTTCACAGCTTTCATTGCTCGGATTGCTTGCACATGCGTTCGTCGGTAAACTTGAAGAGGGAAAAGAAAAGTTAAAGGAGATGCAGAAAAAAGTCAAGGAATTTTTAGAGAATGAAAACAACTTGAAGTTAGCTGAAGATCTTGCAGAAAATCTTAAAGATAAACAACATATCTTCTTGATAGGAAGAGAGTTAAGTTACGTCACAGCCTTAGAAGGTGCGCTGAAGATAAAAGAAGTTTCTTACATTCATGCCGAAGGTTTTGCTGGCGGAGAGTTAAAGCACGGTACGTTAGCGTTGATAGAAGATGGAATACCTTGCATAGCCATTTCACCTTTAGACAAAACGAGAGATGAAATACTGAGCAACGCGATGGAGATAAAGGCAAGAGGTGGAAAGATAATAGGAATATCTGAAGAGAACAACGAAGTTTTTGACGAGTTCATAAAGGTTCCTAAGTTAAACGGCAACGTATTCCATCCGATAATGATGATAATCCCGATCCAATTGGTTTCGTATTACCTTGCTGTGAAACGTGGTTACGATCCAGACAAGCCTAGGAATCTTGCAAAAAGCGTGACTGTCAAATAGGTGGGAAAATGGTTTTCTGGACTTATGACATACGTGGGTTGTATGAGAAGGAGTTAACACCAGAGTTCATGCACAAAGTTGGGGAAGCCATAGCACGGTTGAACGTTGATACTGTAGGAGTCGGAATGGATGGAAGATACCATAGCCCAGTCCTTAAAAAAGGATTGATGAGTGGTTTGATTATGAAAGGTAAGAACGTTATTGATTTAGGGCTAGCGCCTACACCCAGTGTTGCTTTCATTTCGTTCATTCAAAAAACTCTTGCAACAACGATTACAGCATCTCACAACCCGATAGAATGGAACGGTTGTAAAATAATAAACGAAGGTTTGCCTGTTCCTTCAGAGTTTTACCAAAAAATCAGAGACTCTGTGCTGGTTAACAACAGAAAGATTGAGCTGGTGGAGGATAAACTTCCTAACTTAGACGCAGTGGAGAACCATTTCCACGGGATACACAAAAAAATAAAGAATTCTTTCGACGGGCTTAGAGTAGTTATGGATTTCAGAGGAGGCATCGGAAGTTTATGGAAGGAAAAGTTTGAAGAGTTTGGAGTTGAGGTAATAGGCATAAACGATGAAATCGATCCTTTCTTGAAAAAAGATCCTGAGCCAAAGATTGAGAATATGGAAGAGGCTAGGGATGCTGTTGTTGAATGGAAAGCAGACGTTGGCTTTGTGTTCGACGGTGATGCGGACAGAGTTCTTGTCATAGACGATGAAGGTAACCCTGTACTAGGTGATGTTCTATTAGCCTTGTTAGCAGAAGAGTATAAAAAACTCGTTACCATCTATGAAGGTTCTATGCTTTTTGAAGAATTGGGATTTGAAGTTATAAGAACGCGTCGTGGTGATGTTTTCTATACGAAGAAAATGAAAGAAGCTAAGTTTCCTTTAGCAGGAGAAGATAACGGTCACATTTGCTTCTCCGAATTTCAATTCTATCCAGATCCTGCGTACACTGTAATTAAACTCCTTAAGAAGATCAAAAAGGATGGCAGGCTTTCTGATTTAGTCAAAAAGTATCCGAAATACTACAAGAAGATCGTTAGCTATAGGTGCAAAAACCCAGAGGAAATAGTGGAAACGTTTAAGAGAAAGTATCCAGAGCATATGGATATAGGGGATGGAATAAAGATATTTTTTGAGGACTCATGGGTTGTTGTAAGACGTTCACAGACTGAACCGAAGGTTAGGGTGACTGTTGAGGCAAAAGACAAAGCCAAACTAAAAGAACTGTTGAAACAGTTTGAAGTGAAAGTATGAAGGGTCTAATTCTTGCTGCTGGTAAAGGTAGTAGGATGAAACCTCTGACAGAGTACTTACCTAAACCTTTGTTGCCGATAGCTAACAAACCTATGATCCTTTACCACATAGAGAAGTTGGAAAAGTTAGGTGTGGATGAGATTTATGTTGTCGTCAACCACAACAAAGAACCTTTGGAGAAAGCTTTAGATGGTAGAGTAAAGTTCTTACAACAAAAAGAGATGAAAGGGACAGGAGATGCCGTGTTGATAGCAAAGGGTGTTATGGATGATGACTTTATTGTCGTATTCGGTGACACATACTTTACTGATGACCTTTCATCTTTTAGAAATTTAGAAGAATGTACCATAGCTGCTTACCGTGTCCAAGATGTTTCAAGGTTTGGAAGTTTAGTTCTGGAAAACGGTAGAGTAAAAAGTATTCTAGAAAAAAGTGGAAAAGGAGAAGGGTTAATATTTGCTGGTATTGCGTTTTTTAATCCAGATGTTTTTGATAAGTTGGAAAGGGTTGAGTTAAGTCCACGTGGAGAAATAGAGCTGACTGATGTTCTTCTAGGGTGTAAAGTGATAGAGCTTAAAGGTAGTTGGATGGATGTTGGATATCCTTGGAGTCTGTTGGAAGCAAACGAGTTAGAGTTAAAAAGAAGAAGTAAGAGTCTAGAATCAAAAATTGAGGGAAAAGTTGAGGAGGGCGCGATAATAAAGGGTTATGTGGAGATTGGGGAAGGAACTGTTGTAAGGAGTGGTAGCTACATAGAAGGTCCGGTTGTTATAGGAAAAAACTGTGACGTAGGACCTAATTGTTACATAAGGCCTTACACATCTCTTGGCAATAACGTTAGAGTTGGGAATGCTTGTGAGGTTAAGAACAGCATAGTCATGGATGGGACGAAGATACCTCATCAGAACTACGTTGGAGATAGCGTTATAGGCAGAAATTGCAATCTGGGAGCTGGGACGAAGATCGCTAACCTCAGGTTTGACAAACAAACTGTTAAGGTAAACGTTAAAGGAAAAAAGGTTGACACGGGCAGGAAGAAACTTGGTGTAATAATGGGCGATAACGTTCAGACTGGGATAAACGTTTCCATCTATCCCGGAGTCAAGATTGGAAGCGACAGTTGGATAGCTCCCGGAACTTTGGTTTATGAAGATTTGGAGAAAGGAAGTTATTTAAGGGTTGAACAGAAAAGTCTAAAAAAACGATGTAATTAAAGGCCTTTAGCTGGACCGTTCTATAACTTAAATCTTTCAGTTCTTTTTGCCCAACTCTTTCTAATTCTTTTTACATATTCTACTCCGTCTATCCTCATATTGGGCAATATTCCAAAAGATTCTTCCACAACACTTTTACTTTTGTATTTTTGTAACTTCATATT
>JAGHAA010000069.1 GCA_021161745.1 Candidatus Aenigmatarchaeota archaeon | reverse complement strand
GTAAAATGGACATGTCCCTGATAAATAAATCGACAGAAAAGAAGGTATAAGGATTGCTGGGAGGTATTCAAATCTTAATAAAGAGAACATCAAATAATTTCTTTCTCTCCGTTAAAATAAAAATGATGCCACTTTATGATGTTATCATAATCGGTGCTGGTCCTATAGGTTGTAGAACTGCCGAGCTTATAGTAAAAAAAGGTTTCAAAGTTCTTCTGATAGAAGAGGATAAAAAAATTGGAAGACCTTTAAAATGTACAGGCCTGGTAAGTTGGCGAATTAAAGATTTAGTAGAGGATGTACCTCCAGAAGTTTTTCTTAACACAATCTTTACAGCGAGGTTTTACTCAGGAGAATCTTATATCGAAATAAAGAGCGACAAGCCGATGTACGTTATGGATAGGCAGAAATTCGACGAGCACATCTTTAAAAGGGCAAAAGAGAATGGTGCAAAGTTTAAGCTTGGAACAAAATTTCTTGATTTCAAAAGAATAGAAGAAGGTGTTTTAGTCAAAACTACCAAAGGAAACTTTGCGACAAAAATTTTAGTCGGATGTGACGGTGCTATTTCAACGGTTGCCAAAAGAGCTGGTTTAAAGCAACCTGGTAACGTGCTTGTTGGATTGCAAACGACTGTGAAAGGGCTTTTTGAAAGAGACGTCGTTGAAGTCTTGCTCGATGCATCACCAGATTTTTTTGGTTGGGTTGTACCAGAAAGCATAGAAAAAGCAAGGATTGGAATTGCTTCTAAAAAGAATGCGTTCAAACACTTTAAAGCGTTGTTAAAAAGAAGAGTCGGAAAATATTACCCTCCTGACGTAAGAGGCGTTATAAGGTATGGGTTGATGAAAAAGACGGTTGCTGATAATCTACTCGTTGTTGGCGATGCTGCAACACAGGTTAAACCTTTTAGCGGTGGGGGACTTGTTTATGGTCTTATGTCTGCAAAGATAGCTAGCATCGCTTGCATTAAAGCATTGAAGTTTGAAAGGTTTGATGAGGGTTTCTTAAAGGAAAATTATGAAAAGGTTTGGAAAGAAAAGTTAAAGTGGCCTATCATAAAGGGCATGATCCTTCGAAAACTATCAGAAAAAATACCAACTTGGATGTGCAGAATCGTTTTCAATCCGTTAACAAAGTTCATTGCTGAGAATTTTGATGTTGATCTACTTTAATCAACGTACCTACTTCTTTTCCTTCAATAGCGTACTTTATAACATTTTCTTTGAAACCGTTCACAATACGGCACTCAGCTATGTTTGCAACTTTGAACAGTTTTAAAACTTTAGAACGCATACCGCCAGTAACATCTACTTTTGTCCTATCAAAAACAATCTGGTCGAACATCTGTGGAGTTACAACTCGTAACAATTTTGCATCAGGATGAACCTTTGGGTCTGATGTGAAAACGCCGTCAACGTCTGTAGCCACTATTATCTTATCAGGCTCCCAAAGTTTTGCGAGTTCGATGACTAAATCGTCTCCAGAAATTACGGCAAGGTTGCCTAACGGAGATACGACTTTATCTGTTCTAACACCATCTCCATACGTGGACGGATATTTGTTGTTTTTTAGGATTTCTGTACATTTCTCGAACAATTTACTACTGTCAATCTTCCCATCGTTGAACGAACAAAAATCAGAAGGTGCTAAAGAGACAAGATGAATAGAACATTTCTCGAACGTTTCGACGATTTTTTTATTCAATAACTCAACCGATTTATGAACGAGTTCGGGCGTAACGTTTTTGTTGCCATTCAACATCTCTCTTACGAGGAAATGTCCAAAGGGACCGGCACCGTTTATCAAAATTAATTCGATTTCTCCATCAGAAACGATTCGTTTCAACTCCTTTGCGATTCTTTTTATGTTGTTGGTTCGAATGTATTCCTTACAAGTTTCCTTTATTTCTTTCCATGATGACGGAAAGTAGTCGACGTCTTTAAACGTTACTACGGAACCGCCGAGCTTCATTACAATCTTCATTTCTACCACAGTTCGTCAAATTTGTTTAAAAATTGACGGGTAATCGTTTTATCGTTAATTATGACAAGGTTTTCATCATTGTACTTGTCAGCAGATAGAGTTGGGTTAAAACTTCCTGTTATGACTGTTTGATTATCGATGATGAAAACTTTCACATGAAGTAAAGTTTTTAAATCGTCGAACTTGACGTTTACGTTGTTGGAACTTAAGTAGGTGAACTTGCTCCACTTATTGTTTCCAAATCGCTCGATAATTCCTTTTACCTCGACTCCTCTTGATTTTGCTCTAACTAAAGCTTCCGCTATGCCAGGATGTGTAAAAGTAAAAACCATGAAGTAGATGCTACGATCAGCTTCATCGATTTTTTCGATTAACTGTGAAGAACAGGAATCTTCCGGACAAAAATAAACTTCTATACTACCGTTGGGGTAGAATACTTTATGAAACCTTGATACTTTTCCCGAGCCAAAGATGCCACTCCAGAGTTCCTCGAATTCGTTGCGATAAAGGTTTGAAACAAGTTTAGATTTTATGAAGAGTATAACGTTGTAATCGTCTTTATTCGAATAAGTAGGATTGAAT
>JAGHAA010000064.1 GCA_021161745.1 Candidatus Aenigmatarchaeota archaeon | reverse complement strand
GACCAGGACTTGGAGGTTTTGGTTGTGGATGTGGTGTAGGAGATGGCTGTGGTTTTGGCTTAGGTGATGGGCTTGGAGATGGTCCAACTGGACCTGGTTTAGGTCGAGGTTTTGGTTGTGGTTGGGGTGGCACGACTGGACTTGGGCCTGGCCTGGGGGATGGTCCTTGTTGTCCTCCAGCAGATGGAGGTTGTTTCAATGAATAACCTAAGTCTGATCTACTCCATTCATCTGCAACGAAAGCCATGGTAGGAAGTACCGGAGATACTGCACCTAAGCTTGAGTAAATTCCATAACGAGCTGCGTTGTAAAGAGAATCTACAGTTGGAACTGTGATGTTATAAGCTTTCACTGGAATTTGTGGTATTGGTACTTGTGTCGTTCCGGTTAAGTTCACAGGAGTTGAGAAATTACCACTAAACGAACCATTGACAGGAAGCGCTACATTAACGACGTTCTGTGTATAACCGATATCGTAATTGAAACCTCCTATGTAACTTACACCATCTCCAGAAACCGTATGATTTACAGGTAGTGGTGTCACCTTTATTCCAGGTATTTTAATACTACCATGTGCGACGGCATTACTTATTTTTCCATGAACACTTCCAGTAACGTTTCCACTAACATGTGTTGTAGCTGTGACTGTTTTGCCACCAGCTTTAGCAGGGTCTACTCCATAAACTGTTACCGTTTTGGTAGCATGTTTAACGTTCTGTAATTGATTGTAAGCATGCCAACCCAAAACAGAACCGACTGCACCTAAGGCTCCAAGAATTCCAGCTAAGATGGCTCTTCTTTTTCTCTTACGATATCCTGGATCTCTTGCTTTAACTTGATCCAAAATGTTTCCTCTTAAATTCCTAGCTATAACTCCTGTAGCTGTCAATATGCTAGACCCAGCCCCAAACACACCATAAACCAACCAAGGTATAGTCGGTATCAATCCCACACCGGTTGCAGCTCCCACAGCTAAGCCGGGCAACCATGCCCATCTACCGTATTTACCAAGCCACCTATAAAGTCTAGACCTCCATCCTCTTATTCTATAACCCTCGACTAATTCTCTAACATCAAAACTATCTTGACCGCCACCAGCTTGTAAAACAGTCCAGACGTATGGATCGTTCACATTCGTAAAAAGCGTGGCTGTGTTTTGTCGTCCATCATCATAGAACAAAGCTATAGTCCCGTCATCTTTGACCTCAACTTCTGGATAGTAATAATAGCCAGTCTCTCTATTCCTTTTCTCTTGAATTCCTAAAATCATCGCTAGACTGTTAAGAACATCATATCTTACGGCTTTATCAAAACCTCTTGCCTGCAGTTCTGCGTCAACTCTTCCTAAAATAGAATCTCCTTCAGGAGTTCTCGCATCCCTTGAAAGGTTACGAAAATCTGGACTCGAGAATAGTGTGTTTAATAATTGGCCTGGTTGGAATGCCATGATTGTTTTATGCTCGTTAAGATATTTAAATTTTACTATCTAATAGTAACGAATTTTAGTTCGAAAGAAAACTACGTGTAATGTATTTTTAACCTAACAGATAAATCTTTTATGTATGGCCGACCCTTTTACTCTAGCCATTCAAAGAATAGCGGACTATGGTTTTTTCAACTTCTTGGTTCCATGGATAATCATAACCGCATTCCTTTACGCTCTCCTGAAGAAAGGAAAGATCCTTGGCGAGTCTAATTTTATCAACGGAACAGTTGCCCTTGCGATGAGTTTTTTCATCCTTTACTTTCCGATAGCCTCAGGAGTTGAAGACTTAGGTGCTATCTTTTCCAGATTCATCATGCAGATGATAATCTTTTTGATGATATTCATCTTTGGCGCTATAGGTGCAAGCATACTCTATCCAGATTTGAGTGCAATGTTGAAAGAACAGATGACGCACAGAACCTTCCTTTACATCTTCGTTCTCATAGCTTTAGTGGCTTTCGTAACAAGCGGTATGTTGAACGTTTACATTTATGGTGCCATGGGCATAGGAAAGGGCTCCCCTGCCAAAAAAGACATTTACACTTTTGCTGGCGCTATTATAATAATGGTAGTAATCCTAATCATAGCAAGCTGGATTGTAATTTACATGAAACAAAGGTATGGAGGATGATGCAATGGTATCTCCGTTTGAACTCGTCATAAAGAAATGGGTCGAAATGGGTTTCTTTCAGTTTTTCTTCCCTTTCTTACTGTCCTCAGCCATCTTTTACGGACTTTTAAGGAAATCGAAGATAATGGGAGAACGCGCGGAAGTCGTCAACGCTGTCATAGCTTTAAGCATAAGCTTCATGATATGGGCATACCCTATCATAGTAGGCATAGACATAACAAAAGCTTTGACAGCATTCTTTATGCAAGGTTTTGTCATCGGCTTATTCGCTCTAGTCGGTTTCATGATAGCGAGCATGTTCCATCCGAACATCCAAGAAGTTTTCAAGGAGCAGTATAAATGGGCAAACCTAGCAATCATTGGTGGTTTCGTATTAGCTGGTATTATCATAGTGTTCACTAGCGGATTATGGGAAGTGTTCGGCGGACCTTCTTTAAGCTCGATAAGTCCAGACGTACTCGAAAGCGTCATGGCCATAATAGTCTTCTTGCTTATGATAGGAAGCATGATGTTTATAGTAAGAGGTGGTGGAGAAAAGAAAGAATAGTATGTAATAATGAATATAAGAGTTAAAGGGAAATAACTAATTAGGATTGTGAGAGTATGTTATTTGAAAGATTTGTATGGTTCTTCCAGAGGTTTGGCTTTTTGGACTTCTACTTCCCTTTCCTACTGACTTTCAGCATTTTTTACGCTCTCCTGAAAAAGACTAACCCCTTTGGAAGTAAGAAGGGTGGAAGCGACAACTGGGCAAACAACATCTACGTGCTTATAAGCTTTATAATGGCCTTTTACGTCATCGGTTATACTCCAGTAGGTTACAAGCTTTCTCAATTTTTGATGCCGTTCTTCACGCAAACCGCTATAGCTTTGATCGGCCTATTAGGAATTTCTCTGATATGGGGAATCGTAGAAGAAAGAGTTGAGGAACCTACGGACTATGTTAAGAAAATAGGTTGGATATTCTTCCTTCTTGCAGGCATTTACATCTTTTACAACAGTGGTGGGTTTGTGATTTTCAACCTAGCGTCTCCGAACGTAGGAATACCAGGCATTGGACTAAGTTGGGATGATATATTCTTCATAATCCTGATAATAGTCACGTTACTTATAGTGGCCATGGTGGGTGGTTGGAAACCAAAGATCAGTGGTGGAGGAGGTGAACAGCAACAACCAGGTGGTCAAGAAGGACATAGCTAAATCATAACATTCCTAGTTCTTTTCCTATCTCATACCAGGCCCATGCCCAGACTATGCACTCGAATGCAAGGACGTAATCCCCTTTCTCGATAAAATGTTCTGTATCGTTAACATAAGCCCTTATGTTTTTCAAAAACTCTTCGCCCTTTTTACTGTTCGGCTTTACATCTTTCAACTCTTCTTTTAGTTTTTTAAATTGCTTCTCTATCTCCTCTAACTCAATCTCTTTCCTAACCATACTAAACAAAAAAGTTTTTATCTTTGAAAGTTATTGTTTGTTTCGATGCGAGGATTAGTAAGAGCCCTTTATAATATGTCAACTTCATCTTATGGAGTTGGAGGTATAGCCGATAGAATAAAAGGTATTGGTTCACGAGTTAGAGGCGTAGCTAATAGAATAGTAGGTTCTGTCAGAAACTTTTACCAAAGACTCCTTGGCTATAAGCTTCCAGAATTCCCAGGCTATGAAGTAGCAGAACTTCCGACTATCTACAGGATATGGCTTGTCCCAACAAGAACTGGTTATAAACTTTACATCACAGCTCGAAAGATCCTCGGTATGTATATCCCATGGCTAAAAAAAATAGTAATCGATCCCACAGTTAAAAAATCAAAGGAACTAAAGGAAAATGTATTGGCTCATGAGTATGCTCATTACGTACAACACGTGCTCGGTCTATTAGGAAAGTATCCCAGGGAATTCATAGAAGGAATGGCAGACTATTTGGCAGATTTGTACTTAAGAGGTAAAGGAATGGTCGACAGAGTTAATTCTTATCTGCAAGAGAAACATGCTTTTGAAAGAGTTTTAGGAATGTATGGAAGTTTGAAAAGGTTGTTAAATTCTAACCCAGAAGAAGTTTCTTCGAACTTTTATAGAAGCTATGGCTTGTTACCAACAATTTGAAGGTATTCTTTTTCTGTGAAATGAAGTTTTCCAGGAATCACTATTACCGCTGGGACCGTTTGTATTTTTAACAGCTCCTTTATTTTTCCGTAGTATATTTTACTCTCATCGCTTCCAAGCTTGACACACACTACAGCTTCTCTTTCTTCGTTTACCTCGTCGTCCCCCATTTCTTCAAAAATAGCTAGCAGCCTTGAAAGTGCTTCTCCTGGCTTTAAAAACGAATTCTTCTCCTTATCTAAATCCAACAGGATTAAAGTATGCAAACCGTTTGCAAGGTTCATCTTAACCGTTTCATAAACAGAT
>JAGHAA010000079.1 GCA_021161745.1 Candidatus Aenigmatarchaeota archaeon | reverse complement strand
TTCCTGACGCGGCATACTTATGTCCATCTCCAAACCCGCCAACATCCTCGCATGAAGCAGGGAGTAAGTAAGATAAAGGATTTGCTTTTCCTCTCTCAATGAGAGAGGAAAAGCAAAACCTTTATCTTACTTACTCCCTGCTTCATGCGAGGATGTTGGCGGGTTTGGAGATGGACATAAGTATGCCGCGTCAGGAATCTTACTCAACGATAAGAAGGAGGAGTTCATCCAAGCCTTCGAGAGACGGATAAAAGAATAAAAGGATGGGAAGAACAAACACAAATATGCATGTTTCAGTAATTCTACCTACGAAAGATGAACCTGTAGAAGAGGTTTCTCGTTTAATAAAAAAGATTCATACTGTCTTGGGCAAAACTAACCATGAAGTGGTAGTCGTAGATAAGAGTAAACCACCTTTAAAGTTAAAAAACGTAAACGCATTGGTTGTCTTGCAGAAAACGAATGGGCTAGGGAATGCGATCAAAGAAGGTTTTGAATTCTCCAGAGGTGATGTGATAGTCGTTATGGATGCTGACGGCTCGCATAGGCCAGAGGATATACCAAAGCTTTTGGAAAAGATAAGAGAGGGGTATGATCTGGTTGTCGGTTCTAGGTATACTAAAGGAGGTAAGGCGGAGTTCCCGTTGTACAGAAAGATTGTTAGCATAATTTTTAATCTGTTGTCATGCTTGCTCCTTGGTATACGTACCAGAGACAACATGTCTGGTTTCATAGCGATAAGGAGAAAAATTTTCAAAAAGTTGTCCCCTCATCCGATAGGGTTCAAAATAAACTTAGAGCTTATCTATAAAGCAGAGAAGCGAGGCTACAAGTTGTGTGAAGTACCGATAGTCTTTAAGTCTAGAAAAAAAGGAAAGTCGAAAGCGGGTATGAGGGAGGCTTTAAACATACTTATATACATTTTAAAGCTTAAGATTCAAACTTAGTGTGGATGAGTATGAGAAAAATAAAGGTTTCGATAGTAATTCCAACGCTAAACGAAGAAAAGAATTTGCCGATAGTTTTGAGAGAAATAAAAAAGTTTTTTAAAGAAAGGAAAGACTATACTTACGAAATAATAGTAGTCGACGGCTATTCTACAGACAGAACAGTAGAAATAGCTAGACGCAACGGTTGTAAAGTTTTGTTCGATGACAAGGGGAAAGGCTCTGCTCTAAGGAAAGGAATGGAAATCGCTAAAGGGGATATAATAGTGACAATGGATGCTGACGTATCTCAAAGGCCTATAGAACTTGGATTGATGCTGGAAGGGATAAGAGCTGGGTACGACATAGTCATGGGTTCCCGATTCATACAGGGTGGTGGAACAGAAGACATGCCTTGGTACAGAAGACTCGGGAATAAGTTTTTCGTTATGCTTGTTAACCTTTTTTGGAGGATGAAATATACAGACCTATGCTACGGATACAGAGCATTCAGGAATGGTGTATGGAAAAAGTTGAATTTAAAATCGGATGGTTTTGGAATAGAGACAGAGATTTCTATAAAGGCTGCGAAGAAAAAAATGAAAGTTTTGGAAGTACCAAGCTTTGAAAAGAAAAGGCTTTATGGAGAAGGAAAGTTAAGAACTTTCAAACACGGGTGGGTAATATTAAAAACGATAATAAAGGAATTGTTAAATTAAGTGTAGGTTCACCAATAAGACTTCTGAAACTTTTGTATAGAGTTTTTAAAACATCTTTAGGCATTTTTAGTCCTTTTATGTTGAATTTTGCGATAACTTACGTTTGTAATTCAAGATGTAAGTTTTGTAACATTTGGAAATTGAAACCTAGAAATGAGTTGACTTTGGAAGAGATTAAAATATTTGCAAGAAAGGCAAAATTTTTCAAATGGGTTAGAATAACTGGCGGTGAGCCCTTTCTGAGGAAAGATTATGAGGAAATCATAAAGGTTTTTGATGAGAACGGTGTATACGTTATAACCACCCCTACGAACGGGTTGACGACTTCGCTCATAGAAAGAAAAGCGAAAAACGTGCTTTCTTCTATTCGTGCAAGGTATGTAATAACAGTAAGTTTGGACGGACCGAAGGACATCCATGATAAAATAAGAGGTATTACTGGAAGTTATGAACGTTCTATCACAACATATATTAGACTAAAGAAACTAGAAAGATTTTATCCCAATTTTAGAGTGATGTTCGGTTATACAATTTCAAATCTAAATGTTGGCAAATTTTTTCAGATGGTGGAATCGGTAAGAAGGTTTATCCCTGAGATTACTTACGATGATTTCAACGTTAATCTTGTTCACAGTTCGGAAATTTATTACCATACTAAGAAAAAAACAGACATAGCGAAAAGGATGAAAACAGAAGTTTTAAAAATACTTAAAAAGAAGAAACCTTTTTCTTCAGCAATAGATTTTATAGAGTTCATTTATCTTTCTTTAGCAAGAGAGTATATAGAAACGAAAAGGACACCACTACCTTGCAAAGTATATAATCTTTCAGCATTCGTAGATCCTGTGGGTAACGTATTCCCATGCACAATATTTAATTTTAAACTAGGAAATCTGAGAGATTTTAATTATGATATTCTCCGTATTCTAAAATCAAGAAGAGCACTGAAAGCAAGAAAACTCATAAAGGATGGGAAATGTCCCCATTGTTGGACACCATGTGAGGCACATCAGAACATCGTGAGCAATTTTAAAGCGTGGATGTTCAAATTTTTATAAAGTATGAGTAAGAGAGTAACAAAAAGAATTTACCTTATTTTGCTTCTCATACTGGTTTTGCACATCTTTGTAAGGTTAAAGTTTCTCATGAATTTAGTTAATGCGGATCCACAAGATGATGGAATATACGTCAACTACATAAAAGAAATATGCAGAGGAGAATATGACATAAAACTTTTTTCCGAACTAGTAAAAGAAAAGACTGTAAACCATGTGAGGCACATCAGAACATCGTGAGCAATTTTAAAGCGTGGATGTTCAAATTTTTATAAAGTATGAGTAAGAGAGTAACAAAAAGAATTTACCTTATTTTGC
>JAGHAA010000029.1 GCA_021161745.1 Candidatus Aenigmatarchaeota archaeon | reverse complement strand
TTAACTATACTCTGTTTGTTTTCTCTTTTCCTCGTAGCTATGTGGGATGAATGTCCTCATGGAAATATAGTAAAAGCCATAAACTCTATTGGGAATTCTCAAAAAATATTGGAACTATGTTACGGTTCTTATGCAAAAGTCTGGAAATGGGTAAGGGAAAATGTAAAGGAAAATGAAGTAGTGGCAACAACCGACTTTAGACTCTATTACTATAACAAAACTGTTATCGAATTCACAAGCTGGAAATTAAGAAATTTATTCCACACTACTGATCCTCATGAGTGGGAGCAAATATTCAAAAGTAACGGTGTAAAGTATGTCGTGATAACCCAACCCGCTACCACAAAGTACGTTGAGCACTTTGGTAAATTAGTAAAGAAGATTGATGAAAAGCAAATTTATAGAATAAAATAAAAATAAAAATTAATATGAAACTTAAAGAAAAAGTCTTGCTACTAACTTATTTAATTATTTTTCTCTGTGGTATTTTGTTTAGAATAGGACTTTTTCATTCAGGTTACACTTTTTATACTTTACAATTTGTGAAAGGTTTAGATTTATATGGAAGTACCACTACAAGCACGGTACCTCAAACCTGTCCGCATCCCAATGGCAAATGTGAGTTAGGGTATGGGGAAACGCAAGAAAATTGTCCGCGGGACTGTCCAACAATCATATCCGTCATTCCACAAATTTTAAAACCAAATGAAATCGCAACCATCATCATATACTTTAACGATTCAAGATTTACTTTAGAGAATAAACACTCTGTAAGTTTTGATCTCAAAATTTACGATCTACAGAATAATCTAGTAGTTAACGATTGGAGAAATTGCTTTGACAACGTAGTTTTCAACATCGAAGAGTATGGTGTTCTAGGCTGTGACTGCGACCTCAATCAAATGACCTGTCAGTGTAGTGAGGAGAGAATGTATCATAGAGACTCTCAGCAATCAGGAAGAACGATGAGTGAAAAGTGGGAAAAAATTCTGTACAAAAATTCAAAGATATACGCTACCCCAGGATTTTTCAAGATCACGGCTTACTGTAGAATTCCGAGTTACATAAAAGAAGGTAAATACAAAATATGGGTGCAACCATTCCTTCACAGTAAAGAGATTAAACTTAGACCTGCTGTTATTGTTATAATGGTTAGACAACAGAAAGTAAAGGATTTGACAACTGTTTTAAGAGAAATATTACTACTACCGATAAAGCCATTCCTTTTACTTTTTGCCAAACCATGAGAATCTTTAAAACGAGAAAATTACAGATAAAATTCTGAGGGATACGATGGATCTTTCTAAAAAGTTTCTGTTATTAATCTTGTTTATAGCTATGATAGGTTTCTTTCGAGTAAAGGCTCAAGGTTTACAGCCTAATGAAACACAAGTAGAAATATCTGGAGAAGTTAACTTCGATGCATGGCTTGGGATGGATGAAATATACGCTACTACTGGGAAACCCATAAAGTTTGGTGTTTATGTTAAAAACATTGGTTTAATCGTTGATGACTACAACATAACTATAAGGACTACTGGAAACTTGGCGGTAGTTTCTGTTCCTAGCGTTATAGAAGAAGTTTTCCCGCAAGAGGTAAAGATGGACTACATAGAAGTTATCCCTGTAACCAAAGGTGATGCCACAGTGGAAGTTGAAGTGACTTCTCAAACCAACACGACTATTTCAAAAACTCTGTTACTTACAATCCATTCTGACATAATAGCTTCTGCCGATTCTTATTCGATGATTTCCTTACTGTTAGCTACTGTAATCGCTGGATTACTGTTAGCAAAAACCTAAAAAGGCCTCTTCCTCTTGTTATCAGAAATGTCACCTACGAGGGAGGATATGAAACCCTGAACAGAATCCAGAAGTTCCTCGTTAATCCTAGCCCTCTGGTCGGCTTCTATCAGTATGGAAGGTATGGCGTAGAATGAATTCTTCGTCAAATTGATCAACAACGATGAAATCCTGTCGGCATCCTCTTCTGGATTTTCTGAAATGAAATCAACACGAATCGGCACATCGAACTCAGCGTTCCTTATGTAGAAACCGTACACCTTATCAGAAAACTCGGGAAAATGCCTTAAGATTGGGTGGAAGTCCGGAGAGGAGGAGTAGCTAAAAGTCATCGTCCTTTCGTTTTTCTCCAGTAAAACATCTAAGATTACTGTGTCTCTGACGTTTGAAACGAGAGGCTTTAGTTCTAAAGGTAAGTCCTTAACCTCTTCCAGAACTTCTGAACAGAATCTCTTGCCTCTACTTTCTTTAACGACACCGAAAAGAGTTTTCCGTTTAACGAGCTTGAAGAGTTGGTTATAGCTATCAACCAGTTTTTTGAACTCCTCGCTCAAAGATTTACTCGTTTCTGGTATCTCAGAGTAATGAGGAATCACAGAGCCGTCCAAGATTACAAAGTCTGGATCCCATCTCTTAAAGGCTTCTATCGCAACGCTTATCTCCTCCATCTGTCTCTCATATCCTGTTTTCCATCCGAATTCAAACTCTGAGAGTGGTTCAAAACTCCATCTTAGCTTAGGTTTTGGAAACTCAGAAGGATAGTATTCAACGTTAACCAGCTTACCTTCAGAAAACTCGTAGAGCACGGCACATGCTCTAACTAATATTAAATCGACACCTTGAAGCGATTTCTTCTGAAGACCACCGTCTACAGCAAGGATTCTAGTGTTATTCATTGATGTGGGGTTTACCCTTTTTATCAAGAACTCCTTTTTCCTAAGAAATTCAGCAAGATTCTTCATGCTTAAGCGTTTTTGTCTTATCCTGCTTGCTACAACCTCAAGCCCTTCTACGCTCTCTGGAACCATTAAATCTAAATAAGGAACAAGTCGATAAAAATTGATGGGTAGCGTTCTACAACTGTTTGAGTAAAACTTAAAACCCTTGATTAAAAAATATTTAAAAAGCTACCACGGGGGTGGTTGAACTCACGAAAAGAGTTTTGGTTTTGTGTGCGCTTCCGTACGTAAACAACATCCCTCATATAGGTAACATAGTTGGTTCTCATCTGCCGGCAGACATTTTTGCAAGGTTCTGCAGGCTTAAAGGTTATGAGACTGTTTTCATAGGAGGAAGCGATGAGAACGGAACACCGAGCGAGGTTACTGCACAAAAGCTTGGAATAACACCAAAACAACTTTGTGATAAGCTCTACAAGATCCATAAAAAGATATACGACTGGTTTTGGATAAGCTACGATAATTTCTCCCGCACTTCTAAGCCAATCCATCACAAAACGACTCAAGAATTCTTTTTAAAGATTTATGAGAACGGGTTCATATCTGAAGGAACGCTCGTCATGCCTTACTGCCCAAGATGTAAAAGATTCTTACCAGACAGGTATGTTGAAGGAACATGCCCCTACTGTGGGTATGAAAAAGCCAGAGGCGACCAATGCGAGAAATGCGGACGTTTATTGGATCCTGATCAACTGATAAACCCAAGGTGTGCGATATGTGGCACGACACCTATCTTCAAAGAAACTAAACATCTGTTTTTAAACCTCGACAAACTTTCAGACAAACTGGAGGAATGGATTAAAAGCAATAAGCATTGGAAGGAGCATGTTGTGTCTCTCGCTTTGGGATGGATAAAGGAAGGGTTAAAGCCGAGGTGCATAACTAGGGATCTAAAATGGGGTGTCAAAGTTCCTATAGAAGGTTATGAGGACAAGGTCTTTTACGTGTGGTTCGATGCTCCTATAGGCTACATCTCCAGCACGAAAGAATGGGCAGAAAAAATAGGTAAGCCTGATGAGTGGAAGAAGTTTTGGAAAGACAAAGGAGCGTTGATCTACAACTTCTTGGGGAAAGATAACATACCATTCCATACGATATTCTGGCCTGGCATGTTGTTAGCTCATGGAGAGTTCAACCTTCCATACCAAGTTGTTGGCCTTAATTACTGCAACTACGAAGGTGGAAAAATATCTAAGAGTAAGGGTTGGGGAATTTTCTGCGACAAAATCATAGAAGCTGATGTAGATGTGGATATCTGGCGGTATTACTTCACATGGCTCATACCAGAGACAAAAGACACAGAGTTTAAGTGGAAAGAGTTTGTGGAAAGAATAAACAACGAGCTCGTAGCAAACTTGGGTAACTTCATCTACAGGACTTTGAGTTTTATCTGGAAGTACTACGACGGGAAGGTTCCTGAGCCTAAGGAATATGATGAAAGAGATAAGGAGTTTGAAGAGTTCATCAAAAACTCTCCAGAAAAAGTCGAAAGACTGTTGGAAGACGTTAGGCTGAGGGATGGATTGGCAGAGATAATAAACATTGCTATAGAGGGAAACAAATACTTCCAAGAAAAGGAACCTTGGAAGGATAAGGAAAAGGCAAGGACTGCGATCTTCCTTTCAGTAAACCTTTGTAAGACCTTAGCCATACTGATGTGGCCTTACCTTCCTAAATCGGCAGAAAACCTTTGGAAAATGTTAAACATTGATGAGAAGATAGAATGGAAGAATGCTGGAAAGATAACGATAATGCCTAAGCATAAGATAAACGAATCAAAGATACTGTTCAAAAAGCTTACAGATGAAGACGTTGAAAGATTGAAAAAGCTCGTAACCAAACCGACTCCTTTGGAAGAAATATTTGGAGGTGAAAACGTGATAAGCTTCGATGAATGGAAGAAAGTTGATATAAGAGTGGGAAAAGTTCTGAAAGTTGAGGACATGCCACAGACTAAAAAACTTTACAAGCTACAGGTAGATTTCGGAGAACTTGGAGTTAAGCAGGCCGTGTCTGGTTTAAAAGGTTACTACAAGCCAGAAGAGTTAGAGGGGAAGCAATTCGTTTTTCTAGTGAACTTAGAACCGAAGAAGTTTTTCGGGGAGACGGCAGAGGTAATGATACTGGCGGCTGTGAAAGATGATAAAGTAGTTCTGATAAAGCCAGAGAGAGAAATAGAAAACGGTGCAAGGATAGAGTAAACTTGAGTTAAGCTTTTGATGAAAAAAGTGAATAAAAAATTTGATGAAAAAAGTCAGAGAAGTCATGAACAAAGACGTAGTCTATTTTTCTCCAGATGATTCGATATTCGAGGTTGCCAAAATTCTTGCGGAGCTTGATATATCTGGGGGTCCTGTGGTCGAAAAAGGAAAGGTTGTAGGTGTGATAACGCTTTCTGACATACTGCGATACATAAGCATAAAGACTTCTATAGAGCCGAAGATAATAAACCCTTCTTTAAGTGAACTTATTTTAAGGTTGCTTGAGCTGGGTAAAAACCAACTCGAGTTCAAAAAAGAAATGGAAAAGATAAAGAGCTTTAAAGTTAAAGACGTGATGACGAAAAAAGTTATAACGATACACCCTGATGCAGATTTAATAGAAGCTGCCACGCTGTTGGAGAAACACAAGATAAACAGACTGCCCGTTGTAGATAAGAAAGGAAGGTTAAAGGGGATAATAGCGAGGGCGGATTTAGTCAAGGCAATAGTCATGGAAGATTAAACTCTGTAATACTTCCAGAAATAGTTGTTGATGTTTTCCAAATCTCTTTCCAGAAGCTTGTCTGCATTCTCAAAATCTTTCGGAACTGCTTGAGGCCAGTCTATGATGAAAAACTCTCCCGTTTTCTTAATCATTATGTTGTACTCGCTCAGATCACCATGGATTACTCCAGCCTTTTCAACGATTTCCATGTACTCTTCCAGTATAGCTTCTTTAGCCTCTTTCGGGTTCGTCAACCTTAAATCCTTGAGTAACCTTGAAGGGACTCCTGGCTCGTCGCATACCATTTCCATCGCAATGACATGCCTGTCCAAGTCTAAGGGTTTTGGGACAGAAAATCCCTTTTCATGGAGGATTTTCATGACTTTGAATTCAACTTGAGCCTTTGCCCTAGGAACGTCTATCATATAGTCTTCTATTTTTAATTCTTCTCCTCTCCATTTTATCGCAACATAAGCCAAGCTGTTCTTTATTCTTTCAAATTCAACAGCATAGTAACGGTGGAACTTAAGGACTGCAAAGTTATTATCTGGAGTTATGGCGCTGTATATCACAGATTCTTTACCAACACCTATCTCTGTCAGAAGTGTTTTTATTACGTCATGAGTTTTGAAGTTCCAGACCGCTAGCGTGTCCATTCCTTTCTGCGTTATCCTGCAACCCCACTCTACTTCGTACTTCCTTAACTCGACGAGCTTCAGTTTGTTCATCTTCTCCAACCGTTTAAAGATGAAATCCTGACTGAACGGAGTTTTTTCAGAGATTTTACTGATTAAAACGAACTCAAAAGAACCTCTCAACCCGTCTAAGACACGGAGTATAGCTATGTCTTTTTTGTCTAATTCAAGACTTCCCCTTGACATCATAACAACATAGAACAGAAGTGCTTAAATATGTTGCCAAGAATAAAAAGTATGACAAAATACTACCAAGGAGGATAAAAATGAAGGTTACGATAAGCGCCATCAAAGCTGATATAGGCGGGTTCGTCGGGCATTCTTCAGTCCATCCAAAGTTGATAGAGCTTGCTAACAGAGAGTTGGAAAAAGCAAAGGAAAGGGGAATAATAATAGATTACTACGTCGGATATGCAGGAGATGACTTGGAACTAGTAATGACGCATGAGCATGGAGTAGAAAGTGAAGTGGTGCATAGGCTTGCGTGGGAGACTTTCAAGAAAGGGACTGAACTTGCGAAAAAACTTAAGCTTTATGGAGCCGGACAGGATTTGTTGAAAGACGCTTTTGCAGGAACGATAAAGGGTATGGGGCCAGGGTTTGCAGAGATGGAAATAACTGAAAGGAAGTCTGAGCCTATAGTAGTGTTCGCGATGGACAAAACAGAGCCTGGTGCCTTTAACTATCCTCTGTTTAGAATATTCGCAGACCCTTTCAACACAGCAGGATTGGTAATAGACCCAAAAATGCATAACGGTTTTAGGTTTGAAGTCTGGGACATAATGGAAAACAAGCGTGTCTTCTTAGATACGCCAGAAGAGATTTACGATTTGCTTGCGTTGATAGGAGCTAAGAGTAGGTATGTTATAAAGAGAGTCTATCCTAAGGAGCATCCAACTCTGCCAAAAGATGAACCGGCTGCTGTCGTTAGCACAGAAAAACTTTCTTTGATAGCAGGGAAGTACATAGGCAAGGACGATCCAGTAGCGATAGTAAGAGCACAGAGCGGTTTACCAGCTTTGGGCGAAGTGCTTGAACCTTTCTCATTCCCCTACTTAGTCTCTGGTTGGATGCGTGGTAGCCATAATGGACCGATAATGCCATGTAGCTTTAAGCAAGCTAAAGCTACTAGGTTCGATGGTCCGCCGATAGTAGTAGCGATGGGATTCCAAGTTAGCAACGGTGAACTAATAGGACCAAACGACCTGTTCGATTCACCAGTCTTCGAGGAGACCAGGAAGAAATGTGCTGAAATAGCAGATTACATAAGGAAACACGGACCTTTTGAGCCTCATAGGTTGCCTATGGAGGACATGGAATACAC
>JAGHAA010000075.1 GCA_021161745.1 Candidatus Aenigmatarchaeota archaeon | reverse complement strand
GAAGAATAGAAATCTTTTTGGAACTTCTAAAATTAAAAAAGGACTTAAAGTAAGTGAAATTACAAAGAAGATTGGTATGAGTCAACCAAAGTTACAAGAAATATTGAAATTTTAGAGGATTTTTTGAACCAACTGTAAAAGAAAATTAAATGACCACACAACTATTTCAGGATAATTTCTTTTTCCTTTGTAGCAGTAAAGCCATTTGTAATATCTTTTCAAAACAGTTTTGAAATCATGCCTAGTCCAATCAGCCATTTTTCATTTCTCTTAATCTTATTATCAACTAATTCAATCATGTCATCTTTTGCCAAAGTCTTCAAGTGATAGAAATATTTGATTATCCTTTTTGCAGTAATTCCTTCAGCAATTAGTCAACGATAAAATTTCCTTAAGTCTGGCTTATCCTCCTTAAAGAAGGCATCAGAACCGAGCAACTTTTGCCCTCAGCTTAGGGTAAACTTATACCCTAGCTAAGGGCATTAGAAGTAGCTTAAGAGTGCCCCGGACGGGATTTGAACCCGCGACCTTCGGCTTAGGAGGCCGTCGCTCTATCCAAGCTGAGCTACCGGGGCATACAAATTAGAAATCAGCACATGATAATTTAATATTTATGGTGGTTCTTCAAGAAACTTCTAAAGGTATTGTAGTTGAGATAAAAGTCATACCGAATTCCCCTAAGTTTAAGGTTAAAACAAATAGTTTCATAAAAGTTTATCTAACATCAGAACCAAAACGGGGTAAAGCGAATAAAGAGTTAATAAACATGTTCAAGAAAATTTTTGGTGTCGAAGTCAAAATTTTAAGCGGTGCTAGGACAAAAACAAAGAAGTTATTGTTACCTGGTTTGACGAAGCAAGATTTCATCAGGGGGTTGAGCAAACTTGCTACAAAGGATTAAAAAATCTGTCGAAAAGATCTTTAGGCAAAATTTCAAACTTAGGAAAGGGGAAAGAGTTCTAATTTTGACGGATGCACCTTTGAGTAAAGATGTGGAAAGAAAGGATCCTGTACTCTTGGAAGAGATGAGTGAGAGAGTAGAACTAGCTTTGAACGTTTGGCGTGTTGGAAGAAAGCTTTTCAAAAACAATCTGTTTAATTTTTATGCATACCCGTCAACTTGGCAACACGGAAAAGAGCCTGGTAAGGAAGTGGAAAAACTGATGAAAAACCATGACGTTGTGGTTGCGATAACTACCTTCTCGCTCAGCCATACGAAAGCAAGAAGACGAGCTACAAAAGCAGGCGTTAGGATAGCAAGTATGCCTGGTGCAACAAAACAAATGTTCTTTGAGCAAGGTGCTTTGAACGTGAATTATAGAAGGTTGAAAGCATACTGCCAAAAGTGGAAAAAGTTAGCTGAAAGTGCAGATACAGCCAGGATAACGACTGACTCTGGAACAGACATTGAAATAGGAATAGCAAATCCGTTTGAAGTGGATGACGGTGATTTGAGTTATGAAGGTGCTTTTGGAAATCTACCGGCTGGCGAGGTGTTTGCAGCTCCCGATGATGCTAACGGAATTTTAGTAGTTGAACCGAACGAAGGGTTAAACCTTTTCGAACGAATGGAAATCTCAATAGAGAACGGCAAGGTAGTTAGTATTGGAGGGGAAAGGTTTTTTGGGAGAGAATTAGAAGCAAAGCTAGGACTTAACAGAAAAACCCCGACGAAGAAGCAACTTAGCAGGCGTGTTATAGCAGAGCTCGGTATAGGTGTTAATTATAAGGCAAAGGATCCCACAAACGTTTTAGAGGCGGAAAAAATAAAAGGAACTGTTCATGTTGCGATAGGCGATAACTCTTCTTTCCCTAATGGAAAAAATTACTCTGATTTGCACATAGACTTCGTTCTGTTCAAACCAACTCTAAGGCTTGATGGAATATTGGTAATGAAAAAGGGGAAGTGGTCGGTTTGAGCATAAGCACACTCATAAAAAAATACGAGCAGAGAGCAGATTATGTTGAGGTAAGGCGCGTAGAATCGAAAGAAACAACGATAAGATTAGACAATGGCGAGTTAGTAACTTTTTCTCCTTCTGAAGAGTCTGGCTATTCTGTTAGAATCCTTTACAGAGGAGGTTGGGGGTTCGCATCTACGAACGGAGAGTTGAGCGAAGAGTTGTTTAAAAAAGCTTTAAAAATGGCGAGAAGTCTTGGAAAAGGTAAAAGAACAAGAGTAGAAAAGCCGAGCATAAACCGTAGTTTCGAATTTAAGCAACAAGAAAAGTTGGAAGACGTGGATATTTCTGATAAGCTCGATTTCGTAAAGGAGTTGGATAGATGGGTAAAGAAGTTGTCGAAAAAAGTTAAGTCGCGACAAGTCGTTTATCTCGATTCTGTCGTTGAAAAAACTGTCGTGGATTCTTTCGGTAATGAAGTGAGAGAAAGATTACCGCGTTTAAGAGTAGGCGTTTCAGTAGTCGCAAAGCAAGGAACAAACATGCAGGAAAGCTTCGAGGCTTTTGACAGGATAGGAGGGTATGAAGTAATCAAAAGTTTTGATTGGCAAAGGCTTGGAGTTGATGCTGTCAACAAAGCTGTGAGTTTGCTCCAAGCGAGGCAACCGCCTTCAGGAAAGTTTAAGATATTAGTAGATCAAGAGTTGGGCGGTGTTTTCATACACGAAGCTGTTGGACATGCATGCGAGTCAGACAACTTGCTTTTTGATTCGACGATCATGAAAGGTTTGGAAGGAAAGAGGGTTGGAAGTAGGAACCTTACTGTAATAGACGATCCTACTCTGATCCCAGAGTTTGGAGCGTACTTCGTGGACGATGAAGGAGTTAAAGCGAAGAAAGTGGTGTTGATAAAAAATGGAGTTTTTAAAGAATACATGACGAACTTAGAAACCTCTTCTAAGTTTGGATTAAAGCTCAATGGGCATGCGAGAGCTCAGAGCTACGCTGACGAACCCTTGGTTAGGATGAGCTGCACTTACATAGCACCGGGAGATTGGAAGTTTGAGGAATTGATGGAAGAGTTAAAAGATGGACTTTACTTGAAAGGGTTTAAGGGTGGACAAGTGGATCCTGTGGAAGGGACGTTTTTGTTCACGGCTCAGATGGGTTACGTAGTCAAGAATGGGGAGATACAACATTTGATAAAAGATGTATCTATAGGAGGGTTCACTCTGGAACTTTTGAAGAACATAGTAGCTGTTGGCGATGACTTGGAGTTTAAAGGTGGGTTCTGTGGAAAAGGAGGACAAAGGATGCCCAACACAACAGGTTCTCCTCACGTGCTCATAAACGATGCTTTGGTCGGTGGTAAGGAATGATCGAGACTGCAAAAAAGATTTTGAATGAAGCCATGAAGAGAGGTGCTGATCAGGCAGAAGTTTTCTTCACTACTACAAAAACCTTCGGTTTCTCTTCTGTCAAAGACAAGGTTAAGAAAGGTTATTACCATCAAGACTCCGGTTTTGGGCTTAGAGTCGTAATAGGCAAAAGAGTTGGTTTTTCATACGGGAGGAATGATGTTGACAGAATAGTTGAGAGAGCTCTTAAGACTTGTAAAAAATCGAAGCCTTTGGAGGCAGAGTTCAGTCTACCTTCAAGAACGAAAAAGGGAAGGGGTGTGTTCGATGAAAGTGTTGAATCTTTGGACGAAAAGACAAGCATGGAAATGGTAAAGCGAACGGTAAAGAGTGTAAAGGATGTTGGCTCAAAAGTTATAGAAGCTTCATTCTCTTACGCTGTTGAAGAAAGAGGGATTGTAAATTCAGAAGGTTTGGAAAACGTGGAGAAGGCTAGCTATTTCGAGATAGGTGTTGAGGCAAGGTATAGAAGCTCCAGCTTTTCAGATTTCGAATATTCGAGGAAGTTTGATTTAAACCCAGAGAAAGTCGGGGAGAACGCTGGAAAGTATGCTAAAGACGTGGAAAGGGCGAGAATGCTGAAGGAAGATGTTAAAAAAGTCTTATTCCATCCTAACGTTCTGAGTGGGCTTTTAACTTTTACAGTTTGGCCTAGCTTCTACGCTGACAACGTTCAAAAGCACAGGAGTTTGTTCGAAGGAAAGCTGGGTAAGCAAGTACTTGCTAGAAATATAACTGTAATAGACGATGGAACACAAAAAGACGGGTGGCGTACCTATGGGTTTGACGGAGAAGGGTGTAAGATGAAGAAGAAGTTCCTCGCAAGGAAAGGTGTTATAAGCTCTTTTCTTTACGACGTATACACAGCCTCTAAGGATGGTGTCGATCCAACGGGAAACGGTATGAGGTCTGAGTTCAGAAGCTTGCCTAGAATTTCTTTGACGAACGTCATGCTAAAGAATGGAAAGAAGAGTTGGGAAGATTTTCTGGAAGATAGAACGGTTTACGTTGTAAGCACTTTAGGGTCTTTCTTGTCCAATCCTGCCACTGCGGATTTTAGCGTAAAGATAGCCCTTGCCTATTACTTGGAAAATGGTAAGCTTTTACCAGTCAAAGGAAACATGCTTTCTGGAAACATGTTGGTAATACTTAAACGGTTGGAAGAAGTGAGCAAAGAAACTTTGGTTGCTGGTTCGCCGAGCGACGTTTACACCTACGGCGTTCCAGGGCAAAAACTTCCTTACATGGCTACAGAGCATGTGAAAGTTTCTTTTTAGGTTGAATTGAACGACTCGTTATACGTATAACATCAGTCTTTGATCGATAGGAATGATAATAAATGTGAAAGGGTGTGGAGATAACATTGACATTGAATCTAACTTTGAGTTTATGTGATATCATTTATGCTGACAGAAGCCTAAATAAACGTTTGCATGGCAAAGAAGGTAAACATCGAAGATCTGTGGAAGCTCATACAGGTTTTAAGAGGAGAAAACGGTTGCCCTTGGGATAGAAGGCAAACGCTAGATTCTTTCAAGAAGTACGTTATCGAAGAAACTAAGGAAGTGATTGAAGCCATAGACGCTAAAAAACCAGAGCAGATCAAAGAAGAGCTCGGTGATTTGCTCTGGGATGTCCTTTTTCTTGCGAAGATAGCTGAAGATGAAGGTCTTTTCAAGCTTGAGGATGTTGTTAAAACTGTTTATGAGAAAATGGTAAGACGTCACCCACACGTTTTTGGCAACGTGAAAGTAAGGAACACTGAAGAGGTAAGAGAGCTCTGGAAACGTATAAAAAAACAGGAGAGAAGTTTAAAATAGTGGTTTTATGCTCCAGATCAAGATCAAAACGATAAAGGATTCTGAGTTGAAGGAATTGGAAAAGCCAGTTGCTGGGTGCTGGATAGATGCTGTTAAACCGAACAAGGAGGAGAGGAAGTTTTTGAGAGAGGAAATTGGAATACCGACAGACTTTATTCTAAGCTCTTTGGATGAAGATGAAAGACCGAGGATAGAGAAAGAATTGGATAAAATACTCATCATCATAAGAGTCCCTTGTAAAAGGAAGAAGAACGGTGAAGTGGAAGTGGCGACTGTGCCTCTAGGGATTATAATAACTCGAAAGTATTTCGTCACGATATCTTTACTGGCTACCGAAGTTTTACAGGACTTTCATGAGGAGAAGGTTAATTTCTACACGACGCAGAAGACTAGGTTTCTCTTGCAGATACTCAAAAGGACTAACCGTTATTACGCAAGGTATCTGGATGAGATAGAAAAGAGGATAAGGGAGATAGAAGCATCTGTCTTCAGGTCGTTGAAGAATGAGGAGATAATACAACTCCTCCGTTTCCAGAAGACTTTGATATACTTCAACGGTTCTATAATAGCCAACGAAAAAGTTTTTGAGAAGATAGCTGGAGGCAAAGTTATAACGCTCTTCAAGCAAGATGAGGAATTGTTGGAGGACATAGTCATAGACAACCGTGAGCTTATGGAGAACGTAAGGATTTTTAGCGAGATATTAAGCAATACGCTTGACGCTTACGCTTCCATAGTTTCTAACAACATGAACATAGTCATGAAGTTCTTAACGTCTTTTACGATAATACTTTCAATACCGACGATAGTTTCTAGCATATACGGCATGAACATAGCTCTGCCTTTCCAGCAACATCCACAAGCTTTTTTGATAGTGATGGCGATAACTCTTGCTATAGTCGTAGGGTTTGTGATTCTCTTCTGGAAGAAGGACTGGTTCTGAAAGATTTTTCTTAGCAGAAGGCATATATACGATGATGAAAAAGCTTAACAGAGTTTCGTCAAAAGTCTGGAAAGAAGTAATTGCGTTGAAGAAAAAAGATAGAGTTCTGATAATAACCAATCCTGAAAAGGATGTTAAGGCTATAGCCCTTTCTCTTATGGAAAAAGCTTTGGAAAAGACGAATAAAGTGGAGTTTTTGGTACAGCCGAAGAAAGGGACTTTGGATTTTGCTGAAGATTACGTGATAAAAGCGATGGAGACTAGGCCAAGCGTCATAGCTATAATAACGTCCAACAGGCTTGGAAGGGATAGGTTCAGGACAGAAAAGCCTTTAGTCCATGATGGCAAAAAGTACACGAGCATATTCGAATACATGTGGAGAGTTGAGAAATCGTTCCGAGGCTTCTGGTCACCAGAAATAAGTTTGGATACTTACGTAAGGACTGTGGACATAGATTATAGATGGCTAAGGAAAGTTTGTAAAAAACTAAAACCTGTCGTTTCTGATGCTGACAGAATAAGGGTTACGAGCAGGAAAGGAACTGACATAACTTTCTCCACAAAAGGAAGGGAGGCTCAGGTCGATGATGGAGATTTCCGTAAGCCCGGGCAGGCTGGAAACCTACCGAGTGGAGAGGTTTTTGTATCACCTACCATAGCTACTGCTGAAGGACGGATAGTGTTTGATGGAAGCCTTAGCTACAGTAAAGGTTCGATGGTGCTCAAACAGCCTGTGGTCGTGGAGTTTAGGAATGGATACGTAAAACGGATCTACGGTGGTAAAGAGGCTTTGGTGTTCAAGAAGGAAGTGGAAAAAGGTGTTAGGATGCCGTTCAAAGTGTTCAAAGATAAGAAGCTTGCTGAAGAGTACAGCAAAAATGCGAAGCATCTAGGGGAGTTTGGGATAGGGTTGAATCCAAAAGCTAAGATAGTCGGTAACGTGTTGGAAGATGAGAAGGTTATGAGGACTGTTCACTTTGCTATAGGTGCGAACTATGATGAGGATGCGAAGGCATTGATACACTACGATGGGCTTGTGATCAGACCTACTGTGGAAATAGATGGAAGAGTTGTGATGAAAGACGGAAAACTTTTGGTCTAGAAAACGAATTTTTCTTCTAGGATTCTTGCACTCCCGCCAAACCTTTTGATTAGTAAAGCTATTTCAATCAAACCTTGTAAGTCGTTGGCACTCCACAAAGAGTCATGGACCTTGGTAGCGTTTATTCTTTTTAGTTTCCTGAAGACTCTAACCCTTAAAGTGTTCATGTTTCGTGGGAGGTCGAAAGAAAGGACGAAGTTTTTATGGTTCATAAATGTAATACGTATTACAT
>JAGHAA010000084.1 GCA_021161745.1 Candidatus Aenigmatarchaeota archaeon | reverse complement strand
CTCTTTATTCTGTGATAAAACTAATAGAAGTTACTAGCGAGCAATACGTTTACAAACTTCATAAAAAGAAAAAGTCAACGAAAGACTGACTTTGGTTTTTTAATCTTCGATACTTTGTCTTTAATTTTTTCTAAGAAACTTTTAATTTTGTCTGGCAATTCTTTTTTGAAATTCCTAGATTTTCTTGTGTAGACCCTAGGTTTAAACTCATGCGAAGCATAGCTCGGTCTTTTGTACTTAGGTGTTTCCTCTGGTACTGGCCAGAACAAGTAGATTAGAGCAGAAGCTACAACGATCAGTAATACCCATTTATAAATGGATGACTTCCCTTTTGGTTGCTGTTTTTTCACTTCTTCTAGCTGCGAAAGAGTTTTGTTGAACAAAGTTTGGATATCGTCTATCAATTGATAAGCTTTGTAATAGTCCTCCTTT
Source organism: Candidatus Aenigmatarchaeota archaeon (assembly GCA_021161745.1). Classification (GTDB taxonomy): domain Archaea; phylum Aenigmatarchaeota; class Aenigmatarchaeia; order CG10238-14; family JAGHAA01; genus JAGHAA01. The sequence continues at coordinate 5,312 of JAGHAA010000084.1, read as the reverse complement.
GAGATGTAATTTTTTGCTTGTGTAACTTTCTTTATCAGTTCTTCCAAAGTTTTTTCAACTTGAGTGGTGTTGTAACCTTTCTTTTCAAGTTGATCTATTTCTTCGCTAAGTTCTGTTATGTTTTGGAATATCGATTCAACAGTTTGATTTATGTATTTTTTCGTTTCTTCCGACGGAATTACTTTGAGGGTAAAACTTTTTGAAACGTTTTGATAACTACTGGAAGCTATGTATTCTCCCTTGTATTCACCTATATCGGTATTGTTTGGAATGGAGAACTTTATACTAAATGTCTTGGAAGACTCGGGAGATATTTCGTACTGTGTTGGAGCGATGGAGTACCAACTTTTGTTGATCCCTGTTATGGTAAGCGATACGTTTTGTGTCAGTGCTTGATGGACATTCTTAATCTTAACGCTTACAGTTTTTGTTCCTCCCTGTTCGATTTCTACGTAACCCTCATACGCAAGAATATCTAAATAAGTTTCTGTCGTTTCACTCGTAGTTTCTTCCTCTTCCTCCTGCTGTTCCTCTTCCTCCTGCTGTTGTTGAGAAGAAGACTCGACATTCAACACTCTTATAGTGATTCCAGTAAGGTTCCCAAAGTTTCTATCGGTCGTGATTATACTAATTCCGCTACAAGTTTTATCAGAACTAACGTTTTCATCGCTAACAACTTTCCACTTAAATTCGCAAACTTCTGAAGCGTTAGGATCTATATCAAGGATGAATGAGTTTTTGGACTCTGATTTTCCTGTTGCACAATTAGAAGAATAATTGTAAGGCGTTATAGTTGCGTAGCTGCACGAGCCAGTGAGGTTTAAAGTTCCTGTTGCTTTTCTATGCCCATAATTAACGACTCTGACGGTTATGTACCCTATGTTTTCACCTTCGTTTATAGAAAGAGTTTTATCGGAGGGAGATACGAGAGTCAGTTTAAGTCCGGTTTGGTTGATTTTAAGATAGTCGTACGATCCTATGCCATAAAGAACAACTCCATTCTCTTTATCAGTAACGGAAACGTATACCCTATAAGTTCCCCCAGGCACGTTTTCTGGTATAGTTGCGTTTATATGATATTCGTTGGTATCGTTCGTGTAGAACGGATAACCTCTTTCCATTAAACTTAACGAATTGGAAGAAGACGGTACTTTGTAATTCGTGTTTATTTCTGTTAAGTAAACCGTAAAGTTGGAAATGTTTAAGTTAATTACAGGAGTTTCATTGATATAATCGACTTCTACGTCGATCGAAACATTTTCGTTATCCACAACTCCTTCGTTTGGCTCTACACTTTTTACAGACACTATCAACTCATCTGTTAGGTTTAGAATAAGCGAAACATTGTAAAATCCATAGGGATGAGAATCTGAAGAATTAATCGTGAACCAACCTTTGTAGAGTCCCTCTTGGTTTTTAGTTTTTGTCGTATCGATTCTAATCGTTATGTTTATTTTCCCCTTCGAATCAGGAGATAGTATAGAAGGCACATCTACGGTAAAGTTTATGTAGTAATTACCGTTAGTTGCATTCAAAAATCTAGACTTCTTTGAATCGATTCCGAGAGGTTCTGTGCCGTTGTTGAAAATCGATAACTGTTTTGTAAAAGTCGTATTGAACCCTTTATTCTGGTTTATAATGATTGTGACGTTTTGCCATGTATTGTCGACTAATAAATTACCTGTAGACACAGTAAATTCTATAGGAAGGAAAATTCTTCCTCCAGATGAGGATGTGTAGTAAATTTTTCCAATGTAATTTCCATCCATGGCCGTTGGTGGAATGGAGAGAGTAAGAAGAACGTCTTTAGAAGAGTTTTCTGTACCGTATGCGTTTATAGTCCTATTGCTATAATCCGTAAAGTTGGAAGAAAACCAATCAGAAGAATTTAGGAAGATTTTTATCGTTAAGTTGAGTGACGAAGAAGTTGTTGGTGTTGTGTTGGTTATCTCTAACCTCCATAGACCTTTTGAGATAGAAGAAGAGTAAACAAATTCCTTTTTTAAAGATTCTGGGAGATAAGTGTTGTAGCTTTTTTGTTGGGATTCATCAGCAAGGTTACCAACTGGGTCATAGAGTTTTAATGAATAGCTATCCGAACCATTCCATGAGAGAGTTGCCGTTATTCTATTTGCTATTCTCCCATCGGGGATTAAAAAAGAAACGTTTCTTGGTTGAGAGATCTGTAATTGTATGTATTTGTATATTTCAAAACCTTCCTCCAAATCAGTTGAGGTTAAATTACCGATGTTTTTTATCCTGTACGTTATGTTAGTCTGATTACCAACATATAAGGTTCCTAAGTTTATTTTTCTTATCTCATTATTCGTTGTAGTATTTTCAAATTCAAGGGTCGAATAGTAAAGATAACCTTGATAATCCGTATTATCAGAGTGGTTACCATAAACCCTTATTTCTACCATTTGGTTTGGATAAGAACGAAAGATAACTTCTTCTTCGTCGAACGTCGTTGTGGAATCATCGATAAAAGAGCCGTTGAATAAGAATAAATCTAAATCGTTTGAAAACCCGAACAATCTCACTCTTATGTAAGTGGAATTGATAATAGACGATGAATTAAAGTAATATGAATGGTAATAGTTAGAATTCGGACGCATAGAACCTCTAAAGAACCCAACACCTGATTCTGTGTCTAACTCATTCTCTTTTGAAATGGGTATATCAATAGTAATAGGCAACGCATAAGACTCATTTTCAAAATAGTTTTTAATGTTCAGTTTCCCCCAATACCTCCCTGGCGGACAAGTATGAAGGGCTGTTATTCTAATCTTTGTGGTTTTACCAGATGTTAAGTTCCGTGTGATGTTTGTGTACGATGATTCATTTTCTGTTAACAACTTAAAAGGGTAGTCTTCAACATTAAAACAATTGGAAAGGTAAGGTCCTTTTTTCCATAAGTTGGACCCTTCTGGTTGAGAATAATTCTCTTCTATAATTCCTAAACCATTACTTACGTTAAAGAGCTTTAAGGGTGAAGCATAACTCGAAACGTTTATACCAAGAGTTATGTTACCTACAAATCCATTAGTCCAATTTAAGTAAAGCTTTCCAGGTGTTACGTTAAACTGCTTAGATGGTGAACTCCATTCAGAAGTTGAGAACGAAAAGAATAAAAATAGGATTAATATAGAGTTTAACAAAACAACGATTTTGTTAAATTTTTGCATCATCTAATTTTTCGCAAACTTTCAAAAAATAATTTTCTATCTAAAGGAAGTTAACCTAAGGATCTTCTTATCTTTGCACATTCCTCTATGAGCTCTCTTATCTTCGGGCGAGACGACGCTAACAGAGATGTGAGAATCGAAGAAGTAAGAAACTCATGTCTACTTTCCGGGGTGCCATTAACGTTAAAAAACTGATGAACAGTTTCGACATCCTCTACGATTTTTTCAACATCATAGCCAGACTTTCTGAGGATTTTTAAGTTATCTTTGTTCAAGTATTTGAAAGAAAACAAGAGGAACTCTTTTAATTCTGGGAAAAGTTTTTTGATAGTATCAAAGTATCCTTCCTCTTCTAGCTTTGCCAAACTTCTCATTCCGAAGATTTCGGGAGGTATTCCGATAGAGTAAAGAGAAGCGGTGAACCGAATTGCACGTGGAAGCTTTATTCCGTTTTCCAATTGCCTTGAGTAGCCGAAAAGACCTACATGTAAAACTCTACTTCTCCTACTCGGGACAAATTTTGCAACTCTGTTTATCAAGTTGGCTAAAGGTTTCAAAGATTCTTGGTAGGCAGATTTGAAGATTTGGATTATTCGTTTGATTTCATCCTCCTCTATTTCTACTCTAAAATCTTGAGATTGAATCCTTTTTCTATCCTTTGCCACCTTTATGGCACGTTTTATCTCAATCTGATGGAAATCGTATTTCATCGAAGACTGAAACCCAAACGTCCAAAACTCCTTATGGGATTTTACAAACCTTTCCATCCTTTCAGGCCTCATGAATCCTCTGAACGGAAGAGATCCAGTAGCAAGAATGGGATAGAATGAAGCATCCAGCTCTACAGAAACTTCACGAACTTTCTTAATTCCAATCTTGAGCAACAATTCTGCTGGTATCAATCCGTAGTTTAATGCCGTGTCAGAGCGTGCGAACCAGACTCTCATCTCTTTTCTCTCAGTTTCCTCTACGAATTTTCTAAGGATTTCGTCAGTTCTGAAGACGCTATCCATGTCTTCTATAAGTGGGATTATCGAGATAGTTTTTGGTTTGAACTCTCCCAGCCATTCTTTTACTTCTACGTCGAATACTTTTTCATTCTCCTTTCCGACTACACATCTTTCATAGAACTTTAAGATTCTTAGAAGTTGAGAAGCATTAGTGGTCATAGGGACTGCTACTTCAAAAATCGGCGCTATATCCTTTCCGTAGAACTTGCTCGCAATCTCAAAGTTTCTTGGTATCGATTCCAAAGCTTCTACGAGAGCTTTTGTATCGTTTTTCTGAACATCAGGGTTTGGAACTCTGTAAGTCAAGAAGACATCTTTTCCGAGCATGTTTGCTTCGAAGAATTCCTTAAACTTTGTGAAAAGTTTCATCACAACGGTTGAATCAACTTCTTTTCCTTCCCAATCCCAAAGCTGTTCATCGCAGCCAATGGAGTAAGCGTAAAAGACTTCCCTGATCTCTTCTCTTCTTTCAAATTTCCATCCTGCCCAGTCTGGCATGAAAGCGTTGTCTGGATGCTGTGTTGACATTAGGTATGGTATTTCCATCAATTAAAGTAGTTTAAACTACAAAGTTTAATTGTTTGTGTTTGCCTCAATTCCGATGAAGAGTGACGGGCGACTTGATAGAAGATGAAGAGACCCTTAAGTTCAGAGGAGAGGAAGCTTTCAACTTAAATCCTTTTCTTAAAATGGTAAGTTTATTTGGTTTTTCTGAAAAGTAAATTTTGGGTAAACCATGAGAAAGGGATACCTTGCAGAGTATCAGTGTAAGAAAAAGTTGATAGAGGAGTTTGGAAAGGAGAATGTGATAAAAGTTGCAATAGGAGGCTCGACAGATTTTCTGGTTCTAGAACCTGGTAGCAGGAGGATAGCTAAGATAGTTGAAGTGAAGCAAACGAAGAAGAATAGATGGTATCCTACTGACCACGACATACAACAGTTTGAGATGATAAAGAAGTTAAGCAAAGACCATGGAATACCTGTAGAGTATTGGATAAAGATAAAAAGGAAATGGGAAGTTTTGAGGTTGGAAGAAGTGGAGGAAAGGTTTATAAGATATTCAAAGGGAAGAAGCAACTCAGACTGATGTTATACGTATAACATAATTTTATAT
>JAGHAA010000045.1 GCA_021161745.1 Candidatus Aenigmatarchaeota archaeon | reverse complement strand
GGACATGGAATACACGACTCTTCCAGGAGTTCTAGAGAAGCTAAAGGATAGGTTCGAGGAGATAGAAGAAGAAAAAAAGGGCGAAAAGTTAGAGATAGAAGAAGAGATAAAAAGGTTGGAAAGAGAATTGGAAAAGTTAAAGAGGAAAGCTAAGAAGAAGTAAGCGTTATACGTATAACATCAATCTCCTTATTTTTTTTCTTTTTTTAATTTTTATTCATGTCTATTTTTGTCGTCCATGAGCATCATGCCAGACGCTTACACTGGGATTTAAGGTTGGAAATGGATGGAGTATTAAAATCATGGGCAATTCCAAAACCTTTGCCTTTAGAACCAGGTGTGAAAAGACTTGCGATAATGGTGGAGGACCATCCTTTGGAGTACGCTAACTTTGAGGGTGAGATACCACCAGGCCAGTATGGGGCTGGTAAGGTTTTGATCTGGGATAGAGGGGAGTATGAACTGTTAGAAAGAAGCCAAGATAAAATAATCGTTTACTTTCATGGGAATAAGTTGAAAGGAAAGTATGGTTTGATAAACTTTAAAAAAGATGGGAAGCATTGGTTGTTTTTTAAGATAAAGGATTAGTATTGTTTAAGGAATTGTCTCACGTGAGACATTTAATCAAAAATTTCTGACTTTTAATTTAATGTTATACGTATAACATGAACTCAACTTACTCATTTCAAAACTTTTCCAGTCATCTCAAACCATAACCTAAGGTCTAGCTCCGCTAGGTTCATACCCTCATCTCTCGCTATTCCTTCCAAAATCTTTTCTATCCTCAGATAAACAGTCCTTGGAACAGTTTTTGGGATAGCAGTTATTTTTCCGTTTTTGTACAACCAACGGAGTATATGCCTATCTATTATCGCGACGTCCTTCCTTCCGATATTACGCAAGAAATGACTAGCTTCCTTGTAGCCCAAACCTTTAACGTACTTGACGAGTATGTCTCTTGCCTTCTTATCTTCTTCTCTCAAAGCGGGTTTTACCAACCTAAAGTTTCTGATGGCGCTAATCACATAACCTGCTTTTTTAGGATAAAATCTTACTCCCGCACTTTTCATCAATCCTTCAACTTCGTTTCGTTTTAGCATCTCTAAATCCATGTTTTCCAAAGATTTTTGAAAAACCAAACCTGAGACGGCGGTAGAGTTAGCAGTAGAAATGCAAAAAGCGAGCTCTGTAGCTATCGTTGCCTTTAACTTCAAACCTATGAATGGGTTGAAATCGAATTCTACATTACCATTCTTGCCAAGATTTTCAAATTCTTTCAATCTTTTTCTGATCACGCTTTCTATCTTCATTAACGAATAGTTAGTAAATTCGAAAATTAAAAGACTAAACTAACGGACATTCGATATATTTAACTTACGAAAACAAACAGGTATTTGATAACATGCTATCTGAAATACCCAAAGGTTTTGGTAAAGTGAAAGAGGAGTCTCATCAGAAGGCGGACTCTGAGCTACTGAGGATAGGCATAATAGCAGAGTTGGATGCGATAAACCTGTACGAACAATTAGCTTCGCTAGCAAAGGACGAGACTGTAAAGAAAATATTCCTAGATATAGCTAAAGAGGAAAAAACGCATGTGGGGGAGTTTTTGGCTTTGCTTTTAAAACACGATGAAGAACAAGTAAAAGAATTAGAAGAGGGTAAGAAAGAAGTTGAAGAGTTGAGTTAGATTACTTCAACCTCTCCAGCACTATGGCAGGACAAACCTTAGTGACGCCTTCGATGTTTTTTATTTTTTCTACAAAAGTTGCTAACTCTTCAGAGTTCTTAAACCAACACTCTGCAAGAAGCATATGATCGCCAGTAGATGAATATAGTTTTTTTACTTCTTCCATCTGTTTAAGTCTTTTTATGACGTTCAGATAATCCTCCGGTGTAGTATCTACTCCTATCAAGCTATCTATCTCAAACCCAAGCTTTTTGGCATCGACCTCTACAGTATATCTTTTTATGACACCCAAGGATTCAAGCTTTCTAATCCTCTTTCTTATAGCAGTCTCGCTCACTCCAAATTTTTTGGCTAAGTTGGTGAAAGACTCCCTCGCGTTTTTTTCCAAACATTCTATCAGTTCTAAGTTTGATATTCGAACCATAAAATTTATATGATCGAACTAATTTATAAGGTTTACAAACTTGCACTAATTCTTTCTATATCAACCAAAGCATGTAGTTTCAAACTTCCAGCTTTTTTCTAAGGAGTGATATTTCTTCCTCACTCAATTTTTCTACCAACTTTTCAATCTCATTAATAAACTCTCGAGTTGTTTGAATCAGTTTCTTTTCATCAACTCTAACCTCTCCTAAATAGTACTGAATTTCTATCCTAGTATTCTTAGAACGTTTAAGATCAATTATGTACTTGCGATTTATCTTATCCTTAAAGAGAAACTCAAACACTTCTATAGTACACTCGTGTATTTCAGATTTTATCCCTATTCGTGAAATCAACGCACAAACAGCAAAATACTTAGCATAATAGCTGGCCGAAATGGCCCAAGAAACTATACCTCCATCGAGGTTGACTTTTACTGCTTTTAAAGCCTCTTTTGCTTTCTTCATGTACGCTTCGTAAAGACTTTCAGAAGGAGTTACAAGTTTTATTCCTCTCTTTTGCTTTTTACACCATTCTAGTTTTGAAACCATAGTAATTCCTCCAGACACTTTCGATAAAGAAAGAAAAACCTTTTAGTATTATATGAGAATCCATTATCTCCCTTATAAACGGTTCTCTTCTTCTCTGAAGCGTATAGAACTTTTTTCTCGTAAGACTGACTACAGAAACTTCTATGCCGTATTCCAACTTAATTTCCTCTAGCAATTCATCTTTTATATCATCGTTAACTACTAAAACATCTAAATCACTCGATTCATCTTCCGTACCCTTTGAATAACTTCCAAAAACTAAAAGAAGTGCATCTTCTCTTGTGTCACTCGTTAACATTTCACAAACTTTTCTGAGACGGAACTTCCTACTTAAGAGATTTATCGTTCTATACATTTCTCCCGCAATGAGATAGTAGCGTGTCAAGACACTCTTAAAATTTAAAGTAAATTGTTTATGTCTTCCGACTCGTGAAGACGTCAATACTCTTATTTTTTCTAACTCTTGGAGATGAAGAGATGTTGTTTTTGTATCAGAACCTATTCTTCTTGATATCTCTCTTAAATGTAATGCTTTTCGAAAATCGTCTAGGAATAAGGTTATTATTTCTAGTTGCTTTTTATTGTAGGATTTTTCCTTCATAGCGTAAGAAATTTCTCTTAGTTCGAATTTAAAACTATAAAATTTATATATCCGAACTAATTAATAAACTTATCGAACCTTAAAAGGTGAGAAAATGGAAGAAAAGGTAGAAACTGAATATCCAAAATTCCCTCTTCTAGGAAAAAAGGCTCCTAGTTTTGAGGCACAGACAACTCATGGAAAAATAAAGTTCCCAGATGATTACAAAGGGAAATGGATAGTTCTCTTCAGCCATCCAGCAGACTTCACTCCAGTATGTACAACGGAATTCGTTGCTTTCCAAAAGCGGTACGAGGAATTCAAGAAACTTAACGCTGAACTCATAGGGTTAAGCATAGATCAAGTGTTCAGCCATATAAAGTGGAAAGAATGGATAAAAGAAAAACTTGGGGTTGAGATTCAGTTCCCGATAATCGCAGACGACTTGGGTAAAGTGGCATGCTTGTACGGCATGATTCATCCTAACAAAGGAACTAACACAGTAAGGTCAGTTTTCATAATAGATCCAGAAGGTATCGTAAGAGCAATACTCTACTATCCACAAGAAACCGGTAGGAATATCGACGAAATACTTAGGTTGCTTAAAGCGTTGCAAACGAGTGACGAGAAGGGAGTCGCTTTACCTGCGAACTGGCCGAACAACGAGCTTATAGGCGATCATGCGATAGTTCCTCCGGCAAGTGACGAAAAAACGGCGAAAGAAAGGTTGGAAAAAGCTAAGAGTGGAGAAATAGAGTGTTACGACTGGTGGTTCTGTCACAAGAAACTTTGAACTCCTTCCTTTTCTTAATTTTTAAGATTAAGATAAGAGGTGAATACCATGACTGAGATAATAAGAACGGATGATTGGAAGAAAGAAAAGCATGTATCACTGATAGAGATTTTGGAAAAAGCTTGTGAAGAATTCAACAAATACAGATCTCCAGAAGCTACCGCAGAATTTATAGAAGTCAAAGACAAGAGCTTCAAAGTTTTGTTTAAAGGAACCTTCTGCAGAACATGTGGCTTCTACGATTATTTTGACGATTTTTCCATATTTTTTGAAGAAAAATCCGGAAAAAAGGTCGTCGTTAAAAAAGTAGAAGAGTTGGAAGATGGAGCTATCGTGAAGTTTGAGTTAGCTGATTAAACGCCTCAATCTACTAATCAACTCTTCTGGATTGTTCGAACTGAATACGATTCTTTCCCAAAAACCTCTTTTCTTCTCAACCATTATGCAATCTTTATGCTTCGTCACGAAGTAAAGTGTTTTAGAGAAAAGTCCTATTCTTAACCCCCAACCAACATACCATGGAAGTTTATTTACTTGCTTAACGTTTCGAATATCTTCAAGGTTTATCTTGTACTTTACCGGCCAGAAGTTCAGTTGTAACTCTTCGTTTGTTAGCTTGATTTTCAGTGGAGGTAAAAACGGTAAGGTTTCTTCGTATTTCATATCAATCAACCCTCTGTAAGATTCTTGTTTCGTAACAAATCACAGCCTTTTTAAGATTACCATGCTTAATTAAGAAAGTTCCTGTAGAGTTTGTGAAGCATATTTCGTCAGAATTTTTGGGAATGGTTTCAAACTCGCAAATAATGTTTTTGTTAGCATCCATGACGCTAACGTTTTCCAACTTTTCGTTGGCATGGATTATTATCGTTTTATCGTTGCAGTATGCATGGAAAAGTTGTGGTTTAAAGTTGTTTTCAAACTTTTGAATCTTGTAGTACCAATGAACGGCTATGGATGCAAAGATTATGGAAGACACGCCAAGTAGGAATATTCCTATTCGAAATATATCAAAAGCGAATTTTCTCATGCTTCCTTTTTTGTTTTTGTGAAAATATAAATTAAAACTTCCACTCATAACGTTCAACTCATCCAACTCTCTGTCATAAAGAGCTACGTACGGTAAATAGCCATATTTCCGCGCTTTCCAACCATCTTAATCTATTTCATTTTTCATGAATTTATCATTCAAAAATTAGATCTGAAAAATGAGAATTTTTGCAACTTACATTAGAATCTAAAAGCAATGTAATGCCAACTTAATTTTTAACCAATGTTAAATATATATAACAACTGTTAAATAAATTTAATACGTGTTAATCGAATCTAACAATCAAAAAGTCCTAGCATTAATTTTTAAATATCCGACTACTGGGCTCACTGTAAGAGAAATAGCAAGAAAGTTAAAAATTTCGCCACCAACAGCTTCACGCATAGCAAAGGATTTAGAAAGAAAAAATCTTGTTATAATCAAAAAAGAAAGTAATCAGTATAAAGTTTTAGGAAACGTTGAGAATGAAAAATTTAAGGATTTGAAAAGAATATACAACCTTTTCTCACTTTTGTCTCTCAAAGACTTTTTAATAAAAGAACTCAACCCTAATCTAATCATTGTATTTGGAAGTTATAGTACCGGTGAGGATATAGAAAATTCTGATATAGATTTGTTCGTAGATTCTCAAAAGATCAAAGAAATAGATCTCTCTAAATTTGAAAAGAAGTTGGCAAGAGGCATTCATCTCATCGTAGAAAGATTTCATAACTTACCATCAGAATTAAGAAGTAGTATAATCAATGGTGTGATTC
>JAGHAA010000041.1 GCA_021161745.1 Candidatus Aenigmatarchaeota archaeon | reverse complement strand
ATCTTTCACCAAATAGCATAAGAGCTCGTCCACTCTCATTTCCTCTTCTTCAGAACCAGAAAGCTATGTCGTCGAGTCGCAAGAGGTTCTATTATTTCCTCTCCTTCCACATGTCATGTAAAGTCTTGAGATCTTCCATCTCCTTTTTGTTTTTCACTAATCTTTTTGGGCGTAAATTTCTTCCTTAAGTAATAGAACAAACTCCCGAAGGAAAAAGCCCTTATCAAGTCACGAGGAGTCTCGGAAAGATGCATTTTCAAAAAGACTTCTACTACATCGAAAAAGGAAGGATAAGAAGTTGTCTCTCCTTCCCATAAGCCAGGAGGTATTAGTGGAATAAGACCATTCCTACCCAAGTATTGAATAGTCTTCCACATAACGACTGATAACATTTCCAAACCGTATTCCTGTTTATAAGTTAAGGGACTACCTTTGTAATTTTCGATGAATCTTTTTAGAGGTGAAGAAAGAGGGAAATACGCTGGGACTGTATAACCGTAGTTTATGACTTCTTCTAGTTCATGGATGGTTAACCTTGCATCTCCACCTAAAGATTTTTCGATTGCTATCCAAGGCCCAAGATAAATCGACAACCCGTAAACCCAATCCTTCCAAGCATCCTTGTCTTTCAAAGTTTCTTTAAAAGCTATGTACGCTCTGTGTGAAATATCATACATTCTTTCCTTCAATCGCTGAAGCTTGTCATTCATGACAAAAGTCACTACACAGTTTAGAGATTTAAGTTTATTTGACTGTATGGACAAATTTTTAAAGATCAGATGGAAGAATACGTCGGTGTAAAGTTTGAAGTAAAGTTTGTTTCAAACGAAGTTCCAAAGGATAAGCTTCTGGAGACTTTAAAAAAGTGGTGTAAGATATTCGACGAAACTGGGTTAGCACCTTTTGACGGAAAAAGGAACTATGGTAACTTGAGCTTTAGGACTGAGAAAGGTTTTATAATAACTGCATCAGGCAAAAACTTCCGGCAGATGAAAGACGATGATTTTGTTTTGGTAGAAAGATGTGATGTGGAAAAGAAAGTGGTGTATGCACATGGGAAGAAGGAACCTTCCTCAGAGTCGATGATGCATTACGTCATCTATCAAAAAAGGAAAGATATTAATGCAGTCTTTCATGGACATGATGCGATAGTTTTGGAAAAAGCTGAAAAGCTCAACTTGCCGATTACAAAAGAAGTGTCTTACGGTACGGTAGAGCTTGTGAGAGAAGTTGAAAAGTTTTTGGAAAATGATTACATCGTCCTTAAAAACCATGGGTTCGTTTCTTTAGGCAACACTATGGAAAAGGCTGGAATTCTGGCTTTAAAGATGCATAACAAAGCGTTCGAGGTATAAGGTTTAAGTTGAAAACTCATTAAAATAGTTATGTGGTCTCGAATTTTCCGATCAAAAAACTTAGAAAGATTTACAAAGATTACATCAAATTCTCTATCGATGAACAGATTAAAACTATAAGACAGGTGTTAAAGAGCTCAAAGTAAAGCCTACTACCGTTAAAAAGTTTGCGCTTATGTATGTAACACCAACTTTGGTAGAGTTCTACACGAGAGTCAGAGATGTCGCATTCTCCAGAAACGTTTTCGAGGTTGTTGAAAACGGAAGGCTTGATAATTGGTACATGTGGCACGTAATCTCGTTCCTTGTTGAATCTGGTTATGCCAAGATAGACAAAAAGGGAAAACTTACACTTACCTCAGAGCTTTTATCAAGTGTACTTGTTGAAAGAAAAAACGTTGACGATGTTAAAAAAATTATTCAAAAAACTTTAAAGGTAAGAATAAAAAACTTCTTGAGAAAACCTAGCATTCAAGCTTTGAAAAAAATTAGACCAAGAAATTTTGAGTTCAAACCACACTACGACCAATGGCCTATCTCGCTAGAGTCTGTGATCACATTAATCTTAAAGATTCTTGAGCATTACCCGTTTAAGTCGAACTTCCTTTTCATAGGGGATGATGACTTTGCTTCTGTCTTTCTTTCAATCGTCGAACCCAGATTCTCTTCTATCGTCGTGGACATAGATGATGAACTTCTGAGTACGATAGATGAATTCTCCTCATCTTTGGAGTTGCAAATTCAAACGAAAAAGATGGACGTTCTAAAGGTTAAAAGACTGAAAAAACTCATCTTTGGGTTTTGCACGAATCCGCCTTATACGCTGGAAGGTGTAAAATCTTTCGTCGGAGCTGGGTTAAAGTTCTTCGGTAAAGATGGTGGGAGGGTCTTCTTAGAGTTGGGTGATGAGATAATGGGTACTAGGTACCTTTTCATGCAGAAATTTTTCGTGGAAAAGAGGCTTTTAATAAGAGAAGTTGCAAGAGGTGTTGTCCATTATCCTTTCATGCTTATCCATGAAAACGATCAGCGAATCTTTGAAAAACTCAAGCAGGTTATGGATGAAAAAACTATAAAAGCTCATTACCAGATAAACGGTGACCTCTGGGTATTGGATTACATCCCATGGAACGTTAGGTTGATGAAAGTCAAAGGCATGAAAATCTACAGTTATCTTTAGTTGACCGGGTTAAACTTTTTATCTGCTGGCGACTTACAAAACTTTATGGTGAAGTGGTTCTGTGAGAAAGATGTCCCAGGAAAGAGAAAAGGTAACCAAAAAGTCATGCTAAGAATCGAAAAGGTTGTTTTCAAAGGAAAGACTAAATACCAAAAAGTTTTTATCTTCGACAACGCTATGTACGGCAGAATCCTTACGTTGGATGGCATCATTGAATTTTCAGAAGCTGATGAGTTCATCTACCATGAAATGATAGTCCATCCACTAATGTTCTCTCTCAAAAAACCGGAAAGAATACTGATAATAGGTGGTGGAGATGGAGGGGCTCTTAGAGAGGTCTTGAAGCATTCTGTTAAAAAAGTCGATGTGGTGGAGATGGATCCACAGATTATAGAAATTTCAAAAAAATACTTGAAATTCGTTTCAAAAGGTTCGTTTAAGGATGAAAGGGTTGAAGTGTTTGAAGGAAGAGGGGAGGAATTCCTCAAAGAGTGTGAAGGAGTGTATGACGGCATAATAGTAGATTCCACTGGTCCGAATGAATACGGGAGGCCTTTACTTTCAAAAAGATTTTACAGTATTGCAAGTAAGGCTTTGAAAAAAGGCGGCATCCTTTCTACTTTAGTCAGTTCTTTCATCGATTTCAACGAGATAATAAAACCTACGTACAGAAACGCAAAAAAATTCTTCAAGTATGTCACTTTAATGAGGGTCACTATACCGTCGTACAATTGCGGAGAGTACTGCTTTATGCTTATGTCAAACTCTGTTAACGTAGAAAAACCGAGCATACGTATGCTGGAAAGAAAGTTTGAGAAGTTTAATGCTAAAGAAAGTTTGAAGTTTTATACACCGAAGGTTCATGTGGCTTCTCTGATACTTCCGCCCATCTGGAGGATATAGAATGGATTTATCGGCAATAGTTTTAGGAGCAGGAAGGATAGGCGTTTCCATAGCCTATGCACTTTCTAAATATCTGAAAGTAAAAAGAGTTGGAATAGTTTCGAACAAAAAAGAAGAATTGGAGAAAGCTAAAAGGATTGTTGGGAAAGGCTTAGAGACGTTCGAAATCGATGTAATGTCGAAAAAGGTAATCGACGTAGTTAAAGATTATGATGTCGTCGTCGGTGCATTGCCTGGCAGCATCGGAACTAGGAGTTTTGAGGTGTGTATTCAAGCCCATAAAAACCTTGTAGACGTGTCTGACTTAGACTATGTTGAGTACAAAAAGTTTGGAAAACTAGCAAAAAAGAAAGGGATAAGTTTTATACCAGAAGCTGGTTTTTCACCAGGACTTTCAAATTTGCTTGTAGGTTATGAATATTCAAACGTTGACAGAGTTGAAGAGGTTTGTATAAAAGCTGGAACTCTTCCTAAAAAAGGCGAAAAAGTTTTTCCAGTAACATGGTGCTTCTCAGACTTGGTGACAAGTCAGAGAATAAAGCCCACAATCGTAAAGAACTATAAAAAGATCAACCTAAATCCTTTTTCCGGCTACACTAAAGAAAAACTTCCAGAATTGGGAGAAGTTGAAAGCTTCTACATCGAAAACTTAAGCACACTGCCGATGACCATAAACCCAAGAAACATGTCCTACCGTGTACTTAGGCCTTTGGGCTTTAGGTTTTTCTTTGAATACCTTGACTCTTACGGATTCCTCGAGGATAAAGAAGCTGAAATCGACGGGAATAAGATAAACCTGTTTAAACTCGTGGAAAAAGTGCTGACTTTTAAGGAAGTCGATAATTACACAGTTCTTTTCATAGATTTTAAAGGAAGAAAAGGAAAAAGAACTTACGTTAGCAAATGGCAGGCCATGAGTTTTTCGAAGAAGAGGGAAAAATTCAATTCGATGCAAAAAATAGTCTCTGCCTCTACATCTCTTTTCGTGAAGATTCTTGTTGACGGTTATACAAAACCTGGTATAAACCTGACTGAAACTCTTGGAAGGGAAGAGAACATAAAAACGTTAAAAACTATCTTCAAGAAAAGTGGGATAAAGATAAGAAGATCAGCACTTTCTTGAAACGAATTCATTACCTATTATGAAAAACCTCATAGGCACATCTAAATCTCTACTAACTCCTATCCTTTTGCTCTTTCCTATTTCAAAACTCTCCTTCTTTCCTTCTACTATGAGTAAAGGACTTTTAGGATCCGTGACGTCAACGAGGTTTAACTCTTTAGTTATGGAGAATGCTTTGGACAATTTCCCAGGGCCGTTTGTCAGGTTTTTGATGTTGTCAACTCCCCTGTTAACTTTCATAACCTCTACACCTTCAAGAGGCTGGACTGCCCTTATCAACACCGCACCTACCTTGCCAGGCTCATGCGCAACTACGTTGAAAAGCCAGTTGTTATGAACCATGTAGATAAAGGCCTTCCCAACTTCTTCCCACATAGCAAGGTTAAACTTTTTCTTACCACTTGCTGCTCGAGATGCTGGGTCGTCCTTGCCAAAATAGGCTTCCGTTTCTACGATCTTTCCAGAAAGAATTTTGTCATCAAGACGTCTTACCAATACTTTTCCCAAAAGGTCGATAGCAACTTCATCAGGACTTCTCTCGTAAAAGCTTCTTGGTAAAGGTTCCATGTTAAAATTTAAGTGAATTAGCATCAGATATAAGTTAAGAGGGTCCGTAGTCTAGCGGTTAGGACACCGCCCTGACGTGGCGGTAACCCCGGTTCGAATCCGGGCGGACCCATATTTCTAAAGTTTCTTAAATTTTACATTTCAGTAAAGAAATTATGGAAAAAAGAATAACAACATGGAATGACGTAGAAAAAGAGTTGATGGAAAAAGATGAAGTAACTGTTTATCCAACAAAAATAGAAATGAAAAAAGATTCTGGTGGAAAGGGATTTTATCTTGAATGTGGTGGTATGAGTATAAACATTGAGATTTATCCTACAAGCACAGTCATTCAGATCGATGGTGTCCCTTCAGAATTTTCTGTGAACGGTGGAAGATATGAAATGACCAGAATAATTATCGATCCCACATAC
>JAGHAA010000030.1 GCA_021161745.1 Candidatus Aenigmatarchaeota archaeon | reverse complement strand
GTAATAAGAGTATGGTGTATACATTATGCCAGGAGAACCTGGAGAACGAACGCTTACATCAAAAACCACTATATCCTCTCTGGGAGGTCCTGGAACAACAAGCGATTGTAACGCAAACGGACCTATTACTCCAGGAGGAAATTCTTTTTTAGCCGCTTCGACAAACCTCTCACCCATTTCAAAAACTCTTTCCAAAAGAGATTCTCTTATCGTCGATGCAATATGCCCAACTTCTATGTACTTTATCTTCACTCTTTCAACAACTTCTTTTTGCCAAGGATGTGGGAGTTTTAAAATACCATCCAAGTTTGTTTGTCTTCTTGTGTCTATACCAAGAAGTTCTAGTTCTTCAGTCAGTGGTGAGTAAAAAAAGTTGAAATTAAACTGTGCCCCGACAACAAATTCTTCTATAACCATGTCTTTTTCAAAATCTTCTGGTATCACACCCTTTTTCAAAAGTTCTTCCACCTTCTTCTCAAACTCTTCTGGACTGGAAACGATAAAAAAGGCTCGCTCATACGGCCTGTCCTTCTCCTTTACTTTAACGATAACTGTTCTGTCGATTTCCGAATAGTCTTTGAAGATAAGGGGTATCTTTATTCCAGCTTTCCTCAGCAAATAGTACTGATTTTTTTCTACGTTTCTTTCCTCGATTTTTAGTAAACTTCGGTTTCCAAAGATTGGAATAGAGAAGGAGTTTTCAACAGCTTCATAACCTACGTACACACAGAATGACCTGTGGGGGATAAAGATGACATTCTTTTCTTCCAACAATTTCAAAATTTTTGGTTTCACTATGTCTTTGAACTTTTCAAGAACAATCGTTTCGTCTACAACTCCTGTTTCTCCCCAACTTGAAGTTTTTACTCTATAATACTTATCATACGTTTTCTCTCTTCCTTTTTCACATACGACTAACGTCTTAAAGCCTTGCTTTTTAGCTCCAGCACATATGTCTAACGCTGAATGACTTCCTAACACACCTATCCTAATCGAATTCTTGTCATAAGATCCTAACACATCCTCTATGACTTCTTTATTCATACTTTTTCACCACTTCATCTCTGTAAGAGAACAACTCATCTTCTAAAGTGAAGACTGGAAGTATGGAGAGCCAAATAAGTCTTCCTTCCTTTATTTCGTCTTCGAACACATCCCAAGGCCATGGACCTTCAAGCCATACACAAGCCGTGCCTACAAGTTTTCCATGGAGTATTCTTACTAAAGATTTTAAACTCTTCAACGTTCCACCTGTAGAAATAACGTCATCGAAGGTCAACACTCTTTTATTTTTGATGAAAGACCTTTCGATTTCATCTATGACTAGAATCTGTTCGCCTTTGGTCGTAATCGATTTAGTTTCTACAACGATAGGATTTTTCATGTAACTTTTTACACTTTTCCTAGCAACGACAACCTTCTTAACTCCTAACCTCTTTGCGAGAAAATACGCAGTCCCTATGGCTTTGGCTTCTGGTGTAATGATAGTATCAACTCTTCCAAACCTCTTTTTTATCATCCTTGAAAGAAACCTAGAAGCATGTTCGCTGAATTTGACGTCTCCTAAAATTACGCTTGCGTTAGATGCTATCCATAAGTTTTTCTTGACTTCTATCAGAGGAAGTTTTCTTTTAATCCTACTTTCAGAAGTATATGGTACATAAGTCGTGTAGAAGTTTTGTTTACTAAACTTCTTTACGGAGTTAGTTATGAGAGAAGACAGGCTTTTCATATTACACCCCCTACGTTTAACAGAGAAATTGAAATAAGGAGTAAAGAGAGCAAGACAAAAAAGTAATCGACTTTTTTCAATCTAACTTTTTTCAATCTTGGTTTTCTTTTGAAATCGAAATTCTTCAGGTTGAGGGCTATGTTTATTTTTTCTGAAACTTCTAGAGCTCTCACAGTAAGCGGCACCAACAATGGAACGTGATTCTTTATACTCTTGAAAACATTCTTAGTCTCCAAGTCTAAACCTCTGGAGATCTGAGATTGTTTGATTTTTTCATACTCATCTCCAAGATGGTAGATCATTTGCGTTGATAAGCCGAGTGTAAAGGCTACTGGGTAAGGGACTCTTAGTCTCAATAAACCTTCAATAAATTCTTTGACTTTGGTAGTCATTAAAAACAACAGGGGTGAAAGTAACATAACTAGGATCCTCGTAGGCATAAGAATACCGTAGGATATCCCAACTTCATCTACGACCAAAGGACCAAGAGTTAGTATGACTTTACTAGAAGCTTGGCTCTTGGTAAAAAGCGAAAAACGGTAAAGGAATAACCAAATAATCCCAGCAAACAGGACAAGCATTCCAAATTTTTTAATCTTGACTAAAAACTCATGGGCGATGTTTGAAAGGAAACTTAAGACAATTAACAGGAAGATAAGAGAGATGTTGATCAATGGGTTTGTCGTAGTGAAAGATAAAACCACTATGGAGGAAAAAAAGAGTAGCTTTACGCGAACATCTACCTTATGGAGTAAACCGTTTCTTTCAACGTATTGTGTGATTATCATTCTCTAAACCACTCCAGTATTTCATCCAAATCGAGCAAACGTTCCTTAAACCTAAGGGTCTTTACGAGTTTCATCTTATGTGGCACTGGAAGTTCCAACTTCTTTAAGACACTCTTTTTTTCGAAGAAAACATCTGTGGAACCTTCGAACAGTTTTCTACCGTTTAAGATAGCTACGATTTTATTCGTACATTCCGCTAGCATATCTACGTTGTGAGATATCAGGATTATCGTCTTCCCCCTTTGGTTCAACTTTTTTAACAGTTTGACCAGTTCCAAATAGCTAACAAAATCTTGACCGATCGTCGGCTCATCGAGTATGATGACTTTAGGATCAAAAGATAGTATGCTTGCTATAGCCAAAAGTTCTTTTTCTCCCATACTCATAGAAAAAGGTGAGCTATTGAGCTTTCCTGTAAGTTTGAACAACTTTGCAACTTCTCTTACCCTTCTTTCTACGTCTTTTATCCCAAAATTTTTCGGCCCAAAAGCGAGCTCTTCATAGACTGTCTGTGAAAATATTTGATGGTCTGGGTTTTGTGAAACGTATCCTACAAACCTAGAGATAAACGAAGCCTTATGCTTACGTGTATCGTACCCATTAATCAAAACTCTACCCTTGGTAGGTTTAAGAAGTCCGTTAAAGTGTTTTACTAAAGTAGTCTTTCCAGAACCTGTGGGGCCGACTATTCCGACGAATTCACCTTCATCTATGGAGAGGGAGATGTCTTTTAAAACCCAAGAGGAATCATACCTAAACCACAGATTCTCGACTTTTATAATCTCTTTATCCATCTTCCCACTTTGCTGGAGTAAGGTTCTTTCACAAAAAGATGAACGGGTAGAAAAACTCTCGACTCCTTTAAGATTCTTTCATCGTCGAAGAATTCGTTGGGAGAGAAAACTCCCAAGAGTTTAGAATTTTTTAGTACGACGATTTTATCGGCGAGTTCTGAAAAATCGTAGAAAGACCTTTCTACCATGATGATAGTTTTGCCGCGTGCTTTTAGCATTTTTAGGATTCGTAGTATCCTTTCCTTACTTTTGAAATCTAAGTTGGAAAAAGGTTCATCTAGGATTAAGATATCTGGATCTACTGAAATCATGCTGGCTATAGCTAACTTTTGTTTCTGACCACCAGACAAACTCATCGGATTCTTGTTTCGGTACTCTCTTAACTCAAAAAGCGTAAGGAGTTCCTCAACTTTTCTTTGGATGTAACTCTCTTCCAACCCAAAGTTCTCCATCGTAAACCTTAACTCCTCTTCTACGCTCATACCGAACAACTGAGTTTCGGGATTCTGAAGAACTACTCCGACTCTCTTTAAGATTTGTTTGGTCCCTACATCTTTCGTATCCTTTCCGAAAATATTTATACTCCCTTTGAACTCTCCATCTATAAGGTGGGGAATTATACCTGACAAACCATAAACAAGAGTCGTTTTTCCAGACATGCTAGGACCAGTTATTATAACGAATTCCCCTTTATTCACAGTGAAGCTTACGTCATTTACAGCACACTTTTTAGATCCAAAGTATGAAAAGCTGAAATTCTCAACTTCTACAACATTCATTTTTTGCACCTGTTTCCTTCAAAAAATAAGAAAAAAAGAAAAACGATTACCATCTCGTTCTCAAGAATCCTCTCGCCTCCAAAACGGGCAGCAGCGCAGCAACAACGATGGGAGTGCCGATGAGGATAGGCGGGAGGTCGCTCAAAGCTAGCATGTAGACTGCTGCCCAGAAAGGAGCGGCTCCTACTAACTCAAAACCTACTGCGACTATCGGTACCATGATGATTCCGGATATCAACGACACTATAGCGGCCTTCAGAAGTCCCTTACCACTTTTACATTCTTGTGGTTTAACGAATTTTCCTGGTATGTATCCAGTAAGTCCGACGCCGACTAAATCAAAAATCGGAGTTGCTAAGTTGAAGTAACCCCCTAATAACGCCCATAGCGTATTCCCTAAAGCTCCTGAGAGGAAGCCAATCCTTGGTCCAAACAGTATACCAAAAACACAGGGCAGGAACGCTAGTACACGCCAATGTATGGCCCCTGGTATCAGAGGTATGGGTGCGGTCAACAGAAACCCTATTCCTGTTATGGCAGAAGTAACAACAACGAGTGAGAGGATTCTGGTACCACTCGGATTTGCCATAATTATGTAATAAAGTTAGTAAAATTAAAGCATTTTTTAACATGAACATGTAAAAATTTCACGAACCAATCAAATTTCGACCAACGGGTGAAACTTAATCCCAAACTTTGGATGTGGGGTTTGAATGTTAACCAGAACTACCGCACCTACAACGTTGGAACCACATTTTTTACACGCATCTACCAACGCTCTTATCGTTGAACCAGTCCTGTTGAAATCGTTCACGATGAGTATATTCTCCCTCAACCTAATCGACTTCTTTGGGAGGTAGAGAAAGCTGTAAGCTCCGTTCGGATAGAATCTTTTTACTTCGATTACACTTTCAACTCCTATATCTTTCTTCGATTTAGCGACGACAAGGTCGCAACCCAGTTGATCAGCTAGCAAAGTTGCGAACGGTAAGCCTTCACCCTCTTTCGTCAGTATCTTTGAGATTTTGTAATCCTTGAACTCGACAAAAGCTATTTTTGATGCGATAGAAAGTAAGTTAACATCAGACACCACTCTTTCTAGTGACACTATCTTCCTCTTCTCATCGACTACAGTTATCGCCTGTTTGAGCAATGAAGGAAAGACTTCCTCTTTAAAGAATTCTACTATTTCTAAGGCTCTTTCTACTGAAGGAAGTACATGGCCGTTGATGTATCTACTCAACGTGGTAGGTTGGATTTTGAAAATGGAGGATAATTTTTCATAGGTATAGAATTTTTTCATAAGCTTGAGTGCTTCTACGCTAAACAACTGGATTTTTACTTCCTCTACTTTTCTCATCAATAATTTTTTGATTTTTAGTTTCAATAAACCCTATATCTTTTTTACAGTTTTACGATAGCAGACTCTCCTGCATGCCAGCTCAATCTTGGTCTAACCTTTATCGGGAATATTCTTTCAGAATTATCATCCAGAACTATAGCAGCCCCTCTCCACGGTGGCAAAGAGTTCAAGTACTTCCAAAGGTCTTCGCGCATGTAATTTTGCATGACTGCATGCAAAGCGTCTAAATCACTTTTTGCAGTCAACCTGTGGCTTATCACCAGATCAGTTTGTGCTATGACTTCTGGGTGTAGCTTATTCGGCATCTGTGTCATAGCGACTAAGCTTATGCCTGGTTGCCTTCCTTGTTTGACTATCGTTAAGAAGGGTTCTGTCGAAGCTGTTACGTACTCTGAGCCTACGAAGTTGTGGCAATTGTGCACAATCATACCGTTGGCGACAAAATTGTGGGAAGTTTCAACAGTTATATCAAAAACTTTTTCTCTACCAACTTTTTTAATCGATACGATTTTCTCAAACAGGACACCGGGATACAACTCTCTTTCCTTTAACCATTCCACGTAAGTCGGGAATGAATTGGGGATTCTAACGTTTCCTTTAGAATGTTTTACCCAATAAGAGACGGCTGAAGGTTTCACACCTAAGATTTTAGCGACTTTTTCGAAACAACGGTACTTTTTGTAAAGCGTTATAGCTTCTCTCATCAACTTCTTTCTTTCCATTATCACTTTCCTTTTGGCTAACAGATATTCTAACACCTTTTTTCCCTCAACTTCTTTCTTAATCGAATATCTGTACCCAACTTTCTGTAAGAATCTTATGAGGTTTTCGTTCTCATTAGAAATAGTAAGTTCGAATCTTAACGTTAATTTACCATCTTTCCGTTTGTTGCCTTTTTTAACTTTTATGCTACTTACTTTAATTCCTAAATCCTGGAAAAGTTTCTTCAACTGTCTGGCGTATTCTAAACCATTTTCCTTCAGTTCTTCAATCTTGTAGAAGACGAGTCTTATCGCGTGGAAACATCTTGGATTCGATTTGATAAACGAAGGTGCATAACCGTCGCTACCCATCAACGACGCTAAAAATTCTGCTTTTTCTTCTTCGCTCGCTTTCATCAACCAACTAGGAACGTTAAAACGTTGTGAAACTTTCTCTCCGACAGGAGCTCCCAACTTCTTCAATTCCTCATAAAGTTTTGAACCAGCAGTTATTTGTGAAGTTAACCCACTAATTTTCATAACCTTTCCTTTCTGAGATATCGTTGTAGAAGAAGTATTCCTTATCGAAACTTTAGAAGGTTTATAGCCTAAGAATCTTATGTCATTAGAGATTCTTCGTAAATCTTCTGGGTTACCAGAAAATCCAACTCTTCTAGAATTTTTCTCAAGCCAACCATCACCGAAAACATGTCCTAGTAACCTTGCCAAAACGAGTTTCTTAACCATTTTGTGTGGGTAGGAAAGTGGCACAGCAATAGAATCTGCTACATCTGCACTCACGAATCCTACAGAAGAAAGAACTCTATGGTCAGGCGTGCACCTTACTTTTTTTCCAGTTTCTGTTTCTATTTCTACTATATCTTTCATACCTTTCTCAAAAACGTTTGTGACTTTAAACCAACCCGTAGAACCGTTATGATAACCCATTACATAAACATCTTTTCCTTTTTTAAAATCTTCCACAATCCTACCTATAGGAGTTTCATGCTCAATGGTCGTAACAAGAGTGTTGTAAGGTAAGCATTCATCCACAATCATCCAAACCATCGGATATCGTTCTTTAAGTTGAATTTCACCCATCCTTTCCAACTCTTCTAAACGTCTTGCTATCACACGCTTCTGGTACACATCCCTGGCAAGCATCGCAACGAGAAGGTTTCTTACGCTCCAAGCCTCTGTAGCCCTTAAATGCGAGACGTCGAATACGCTTATTATACCCGGCTTAAGCATCTCCTCTATCGGTATACCTTCTGTCCCAAACACACCCCAGTTGTTCGCTACTGTGAGCATCGAAACCAAAGAGTCTTTGACATGCGTATCAATCTCTTTATCGTCTTTTATCTCGGTTATTATATCCTCTATCATAAACTGTTCATTCCTATCCTTCAACCTGTTTATCACCTTTTCTAAAGCTATCGCTTGCGGATTCGTACGGGGTAAGTTAAAAGCCAAAGCCCAGTCCTCAGCTTCAAAACGCCAAGGTTCAACGCTAATACCGTAGTCTACTTCTATTCCAACTTCTTCAAACTCTTTCTTCTGCGATAAAGGTGCGAAAACTTTAACCTGTTCTTTAAAACCTCTTGGTTCAAGACCCCATTCATGGAGCATGTCCATTTGTTCTTCATTCGGATACTTCATACTCCAAAATATACCCATAGTGTCAACCATGACGACGGCAAGGTTTTTACGGTACTCTTCTGGAAGCAAAGCTATCTCTTCAGCTATTACAGCACCTGAGTAACTATTATGGACAATTATGTCTGACGCTACAAAGTTATGATGATTGGGAACTTCTATATCACACACAGTAAAATCTCCTTCCAGTTTTTGAATATCAACAATTTCGTCCCAAAACACATCTGACGTAGCTAATTTGTAGATATCTTCTCTCCCATCGATCTCAGCTATTTTCTGTAATTTTTTACGTGAGGGAGAATAGTTTATACTACTTCTTAATCCCTTTGGGACAGAATATCCCATCTTTCTTCCTACATAAGCCCAATTTTTAGGTCTATAGAAATTCCATATCTCTTTTGGAATTGTGTCTACGTTAGGGTTCCTTACCTGTGTTTCTATCTCCTGTATAACACGCTTTATGTATTCTTCATCTTTCATAAACCAACCTATTTCTCGCAGGAACTTGACGATGTTTTCATGTAAAATATCTAATTCATAGTAGTTCTTGCCCTTATGCTTTTTAGTTCTTATTGTTGAAAGTATACCGAACCTCAGGAGTAAGTGCTGAATTTGATGAATGAGCTTTTTCGATGCAGAAGAATAAGAAACCACCCACATAAATCCATGTGAGGTTTTCTTTTTGTAAAATGAACCATCACAAGAAAACAACCTATTCAAGAATGTTGATAATTGATTCTTTGGAAGTTGGAATATCTGCTGAGGTATAAACTTCTGATGGGATAATTTTCCGTAAAGTCCTATTTTTTCCAACCAAATCCTTATAGAACTCTTTGCTTGTGGTACGTTAGTGTGGAGAAAACCCTTTGGTCCAAACACTAGTTCCTTTACCATAGCCTTTCTTTTAGATTTTGAAACTCTTACGCTGTATTTTCCATGTGGAAGCACTTTCAACTCAGGATCAAATTTTTTTACGAGTTGTATAAACTCTTCCATTATTTTCGGATTTTTGTTAGTGAATAACACAAATCCACTAGAAAGACAACCTTCAGCTATCAAGTAGGCCAACAATTTTATTTCATGGTCTTTCATTTTTCTTTTCCCAAAAACGTTTATAACTCTTGGCGTTGCAATCCTATCACCCTTTTTCATCGTTCTTGCTTCTTTCCAGCCACTAATGGTAAGCAATAGATGGTCTGGCGTTAATTTTATTTCTCTCCCACTTCTTAGCTTAATGGAAAGTAATGTTTTTACTTTTCTTTTGTAAAACTTTGTTCTTAGCGTCTTCTCTATTTTAAAATCTTTGTTAAGGGCTAGTACAGATCTTGTTCCATCGTTTTCTAACTCTTTTATAGGTACTACTCTACCATCACCTAGAACGACTGGAGTATTCTCCTCTACACACTTTCCACTACCACGCTTGCCAACAACCATAACAAGATGTGGCCTTAAAAAATCCATCAGAACTTTGACAGTTAAATGAGCTTCATCACCTTTTCCAACTATATGTCTGCCTATAAAGCCTGTACATTCTTTCCCATATTTCTCCAAGTCTTCTTTTCTTCGTCCTATGATGATTTCTGGCATAACCAATTCAAATTATTGATTTATCTAGTATTAAGCATAAATTGAGATATTGAAGTTTTTGGGGCCGTAGTCTAGCTTGGTCTAGGACTCAGCCCTGGGGCGGCTGCAACCCGGGTTCAAATCCCGGCGGCCCCATTAAAATTTTAATTCAATTAGAATCTGGAAAATCTATTCACATACTCTTCAAATGGGGCAAAACCGATTTCTGATCCAGCATAGAACAACCTCAACAAATCATCTGGACTACGACCTTCCTCCATGAAACTCCATACTTTATCGGCAATGAATGCTAGTGGAGAATAGGCGAGGAGTTCTTTATCACATAAATTTTTAATCTTTCAGAGGAAACTTTACGAAGGGTGGAAGAATCTTATCAAAAAAAGAGGAAGAGGTAAGGAAAAGACTTTGCTTGGCGTTGGACGTAAGCACCTTAGAGGAAGCTAAAAGATTAGTAGAAGAGCTTAGCCCTTATGTCGGGATTTTCAAAATCGGAAAAGAGCTTTTTACGAGCGAAGGACCAACAGCAATAAAAGCTGTGCGTGAAGCAGGTGGAGAGGTGTTCCTGGATTTGAAATTCCACGACATACCCAGGACTGTTGAAGGTGCTTGTAGAGCTGCCACAAAGCATGATGTTTACATGCTGAACGTCCATGCAAGTGGTGGGAAAGAAATGATGGAAGCGGCAAAGAGAGGAGCTATAGAAGGTTCTAAGGCTTATGGGACGAAAACACCACTCATCGTTGCTGTTACCGTTTTGACCAGCATCGATACACAGATACTTAATGAAGAGCTAGGTGTGCCAGGAAGGATTGAAGATGTAGTGCTAAGGTATGCTAGGCTAGCTGAAGATGCTGGGTTGGATGGTGTAGTTTGTTCAGCTAAGGATTTAGAGTATATCAGACCAAAACTCAAGAGAGATTTTATCTACGTTACACCTGGAATCAAATCACCAACAGGAGTGGTCGGATATGACCAAAAAAGAGTCTATACACCAGGCAAAGCTATCTGGCAGGGTTCAACCATACTAGTTGTCGGAAGCGCGATAAGGAAAGTTTTGGATGAGACGACAGGAAAGATGAGGGATGCAACCTATGAAGAGATGAAAGAAAACGCTAAAATGGTTTTAGAAGACATGGCAAAATACTTGTGAGAAGATGAAAGGAGAAATACCGATTAAAGACGTTGTAAGGGCATCTTATGTGGATAAGGCAACATGATGGAAAAGCTGAAGTGATAGAATGGAAATCTTTGTTAAAGTTTAAAAAACCAAAAACTTTAAAATAGTTAAACGACTAAGTGATTTCCATGGCTTTGCGACCAGGGAGATGCCACAGCAGGGTTGAGCGCCCATACACTCGTATTTCTAGGAGAAAGCCTAGGAAAAGCTACGTAGTCGGAGTTCCTGATCCTAAGATACACCATTTTGAAATGGGTAATGTGCATGGAAAATTTGACACAGTCGTTTATTTGGTTGCAAAAGAAGCTAGGCAGATAAGGCATAATGCTTTGGAAGCAGCAAGAGTTGTTATGACAAAGTACCTGACGAAAAAAGTTGGAAACGACAATTTCTTTGCGAAAATTCTAGTTTATCCCCACCACGTTCTGCGTGAGCATTCGTTGGCAACTGGAGCAGGTGCAGACCGTTTTTCCAGCGGTATGAGAAGAGCTTTCGGAAGACCTGTAGGCAAAGCGGCCCAAGTAAGAAAGGGACAGAAAATCATTATGATAAGGATTAACGAGGATAAGTTGGAGTTTGCAAAGGAAGCATTGAGAAGAGCTGACTCTAAGCTACCAACTCCTTGCAGAATAGTTGTAGAGAAAAAAGCTGCTGGATAATTTATTCAGTTTCTTTAAAACTTTTTCAATATTACTCGATTGTTGTTATATAATCCTTTGTTGTCGCGATGAAAGATGATTATCTCCTTACAACTCTTATGAAGTTACTCACCTCTTTAACAATCTCTTTCAGCGTTTCTTCGTCCATAGGAGTGAGCTTTTTTCCTCCGATTATTTCCACATCTGCTTTAAAATTCTGTAAATAATATACCTCAGAGCCTTTGATAGCTTTAGCGATTTCGATCACATCATCAATCTCATGAAATTCTTTCACCAAGGTTGTTCTGAATTCATGGGGAAGATTTCTTTTTAACAAAAACTTAATCGATTTTTTAATGTTTTCAAACATCTCTTCGGTTAAAACGCTACCAACCGTTAAATTATACTTTTCAAAATCTAACTTGTTTTTAATGTCCATCTCTACGTAATCTACCAGCTTTTCTTCTATCAAATTTTTCAACATTTCAAAATTTGTTCCGTTGGTTTCAAGAGCAACCAAATAACCCATAGCTTTAACTCTTCTTATGAATTCTGGAAGGTCTGGCTGAAGGGTGGGTTCACCACCTGTTATAACAACTGCCTCGTTCAAACCTTTGTTCTTTTGAAGAAAAGAAAAAATTTCAGTTATTGGTATTTCTTTCAACTTTTTTATTTGCTCTGGAAGAACAAGTTGTGGTACATAACAGTAAGGACACCTAAAGTTACAGCCAATAGTGAATACTATGCAAGAAACTTTACCTGGATAGTCTATTAAGCTTAATTTTTGGAATCCACCAATCTTCATGAATTCACGAATGCTTTATCAAACATCT
>JAGHAA010000053.1 GCA_021161745.1 Candidatus Aenigmatarchaeota archaeon | reverse complement strand
TACCTAGAGTTGTGCCTTCTATCTAACTTCTCCTTATTGATTATAAAGTAGAAGAGTTACCAAAAAATAAAATATGAAGAAAGTTAAAACCCTAAGAAAATTTGATAGGTATGATGTACTTAGGGTTTTCTTTTTGATGGGTGAAAGGGGTAAAGTCGCAAGGGAAAAACTATCTAAACTGAGTGGAATAGGTGAGGGAAGTATCAGGAGTATACTTAGAATACTTTCTAAGAGAAAACTTATTGTTACCACACGAAAAGGTAGTGAGCTTTCTTCTAAAGGCAAAAAAATGTTTAACGAAGCAATGAAGCTTTTTACCTTACCAAAGAAAATTAAGCATGATGTATTTAAAGACGGTTTCGATGCATATGCATCGGTAGTGAAAAAATATGAACGAGAAAAAATTAAAGAACTTTACAAGGCTAGGGATTTTGCTATAAGGAAAGGTTGCAATTCGGCCATGGTGCTGATATGTAACCGAAGTGGTTCCATTAAAATACCCTATGTAAGAAAATGGAACTTTAATGTGCTGCATGAGGAATTGGAAATATTACCCAACCAACTAGTTGTTTTGACATCCTCTAAAACTAGAAAAATTACTGAAAAAGGAATACTTTCAATTCTTGAGTATTTAAGCGAAGAAATAGCAGAATTGTTTAAAAAAGTAACTGGTGTTTCGAAATGTCAAAGGCTTGCATAGAGGAATAAGCACTACAACTTCTAAAAATTTACATTCATAGTTGGTCTATGTTGTTGGTTTGTTAATTGGTGTTTGTATCGGCTATTATTATTTTCAACAACAATGGAGATAAAACACTTAAAGCAAGATTGACAACAGAACAAGAAGACGATGTCGTAGAGGATATTTAAGAGTTTGTAGACGACACCCTTATGCAACACTCTAAGATTCAAGAGAATTAGTTTTTCTATCAAAATTCATTTAAATCAGTTGAAAACCTTGTGCAGCTCCTCATCATATTCCTTAACGAACTTCTTTATCAAACCACAAAATTCCCTCTCTGGGCAATAACCTAACTTACACTTCGGGCCTAATAACTGTTTAGCTTCTGGGATAGTTTCTGAAAGCCTTTTTATAAGATCATTCATAAGAAGTACAATCTCGTAATCTGCTGTCGTACATGCTCTTACTCCTATAAACCCGAAGGGATCGAAAAGGTGGTAGCCATCCAACCATAGCTTCATCCCGACTTTAAGACTATGTGGGATTACGTATATCGCATCTCTTTTCTCCACACCTTCTTCGACAAGCCTCTCATAACTCTCAAAGCTTTGATTACAAGCTTCGAGAAACTCCTCCTTCAATTCTTTTCTCCTTTCCACCTGTGGCGGTATGTGCAACAGACTCTCATCCCATCTTTCAAGGTACCTATCGACTGCGTAATAAATAGATTCAACGTTCTGCCTTACTGTCGATGCCTTTTCAAATCGTTCCAGACTGCGATAGAACCTTTCAACTTGACTTCAACCAAGAACTTATCATGCACATCTTGAACAAACTCTTTCCATAGCCCAGCAGCCTTTTTAACTCTCTCTAGTATTCCATCATCTCTGATATCTTCCAGTTTCTTCTTAAAAGACTCTATCCGAGGCAAACCTTCCAAGGATAGTGGTTTTACTCTAACCTCATCACCTTCATAAACGAAGTTTCTTCTCTTAAACAGGTTTGGATGTGGGAAATTCGTATCATAGATAAGCTCCATAGAAGCGTTGAAGGTCTGCTCAGCCTTTTGTTTAACGAAACTCCCAAGCTTCTCAGATATTAACTTTATCTCCTTCGGGAGAAGTCTATCAGAATCTTCATCCCTCTTCACCTCTTTCAAAGCTCCCAGTATTACTTGCATGGGGAAACTGAAGAACCCACGGGAAACAAAACCTATGGGCAATACCTTCCTCGCTTGGTCAAAGCTTTTTGTTTCCTTTTTTATCTTTTTGTAAACGTTAACCATCTTTTTCACAGTTTTCTCATACAAATCCTTTGCCATTCCTTCTATGCCATCTGGGATGACGATCTTATCCATGTCTATCTCTATCCTTCGCGAACTGAACATGATGTATGACCCGAAAGGAAAACTCGTGTAGTAGAAGTCCAAAACTCTACTTCCCTCAACCCAAAAGTAAAACATGGGAGATGTGGTTAGTGAAGCATGCCCACGCCTCGTAGCTTCTTTATGGAAACCCTCCAACAACTTCTCATCTATCTTTTCCAGCATAACTTCAATGTCCATGTCTTTCATAGTCAAGATTCCCGTAGCTGCTACCACAGAATCTGGTCCGAAACCCTTGAATTCTGGTGCATAATCTAGGAACTTTACATCAATACTTTCAGAAACTTTTTTCATGGTTATCAATTAGTCAAACCTTTTTAAAACTGTTTTGTTGTCTTCAAGAATAGAAAACTAAAATAAATCGGAAACACAATAACATTAAAGCACGGGGGTGTGGGGTTGCAGAATTTAAGGCAAAGAAAGTTAACGATAGTTAAAGGTTTCTTTTCCATCCTATTTGCAGCTCTTTTCATGGTTCTGACGAAGGTTAAATTAACCCATATACTAGGCACAAACATGAAATTCTCTGCAAGCGTCTTCTTCGGTCCGACGATAGCTAGCATAATAGGAATAGTCCCAGGTACGCTTTCCATAGTGTTGGCTCACATCTTTGGCCTACTCATAGGGTTTTACAAAATAAAAAACATCACCAGCTACTTAGTCTTCCTTCCGATAATGATGGCTGGTATATACTTTGCGAAGATGTTCAAAGGAGACAGGAAGATGACTATACCGGCAATCATAGCGATACTACTCTTCTTAGCTCATCCGATAGGAAGGAGGGTTTGGTTCTATTCTGCATTCTGGTTGGTCCCGATCTTCGTTTCGTTGTTCAAATCTAAGAGCGATGTGATACTACGTTTCAAACCTTTCAAAGTTTACGCTTACGCTTTAGGAAGTGCATACGTCGACCATGCAATAGGGTCTATCATGTACCTCTATTACTTTAACATTCCAGCTCATTTCTGGATAGAAGCGATTCCACTTACTTTTGTTGAAAGGTTTATAATGGCCGCTGGGATAACGATAAGCTATTTTGGTGTAAAGGCGGCGATGAAGGCTCTAAAAGAAGTGGCTGTTAGCGTAGCTGTTGTCGTTAGGGAGAGAGGTGAGGAGGTGGTTTTAGGTGAACGACAAACTCAATAGAGTTTTTGAAATAGTAAAGACTCATAACGAATGGAGAAGGGAAGAGTGTCTTAACATGATAGCGAGCGAGAACGTCATGTCTCCTTTGGCGGAGAAATTTTTCCTCTCAGACTTCGAAGGTCGTTACAATGAGCACGATGAAGAAACTCATTATCAAGGTACAAAGTATTCTTTGGAAATAGAACTTCTGACGAACTCCATCTTTGGTGAGAGGTTTAACACTAAATACGTCGACTCTCGCCCGATAGCAGGTGCTATAGCCAACCTCTGCGTCTACAACGCTTTTCTTAAACCTGGAGACATTTTCATGTCACCTGGCTTAACGGCTGGTGCACACGTTTCCTCAACAAAATATGGGATAGCAGGTGTCATGGGGCTAAACAGTATAGATGCGTTTTTCGATTCTGAGAAGTTCGTTCTAGACGTGGATAATACCTTAAAATTGATAGAGAAGGTTAAACCCAAACTCATCATGCTCGGACGTTCTATGTTTTTATTTCCCGAGCCTATAAGAGAACTAAGGGATGCTATTGGAGATAAGATAAAGATAATCTACGATGCAGCTCACGTGTTTGGCTTGATATACGGTGGGAAATTCCAGCAGCCTTTGGAGGAAGGTGCCGATATAATCACAGCCTCCACACACAAAACTTTCCCTGGACCACAGGGAGGAATAATCATAGCACGAAGGGATTTGGATGAAAACGATTGGAGGAAGATACAACGTTCTATATTTCCAGGCATAATAAGTAACCATCATATACACCGCCTACCATCACTTGCCATAACAGCTTTGGAAATGAACGCATTCGGAGAGGAGTATGCCGAGCAAACTGTGAAGAACGCTAAAGCCTTCGCAGAAGCTATGACTGAGTTTGGCTTCAAAGTGTTGTGTGAAGATTACGGTTTTACGGAATCTCATCAAGTGTTAGTAGACGTAAGGGAGTTCGGTGGGGGTAAAGTCGTCGCTGAGAAGATGGAAGAGGTAAACATAATAATCAACAAGATAGCCTTCCCATGGGATACGGACAAGGATGTCACTCAAAACCCGTCTGGACTGAGAATAGGTTTGCAAGAGCTGACAAGGTTTGGTATGAAGGAATCGGAAATGAAAGTAGTTGCGGAGTTCTACAAAAAAGTGTTAATCGACAAGCAAGATGTCAAAAAAGTAAGGGAAGAGGTTAAAGAGTTTAGAAAAGAATTCTTAGAACCAAAATACTGCTTTCCTGTCGAGGAATGATGCCGAATGATAATAGGCATAACAGGACCGATAGCAGCAGGCAAAGACACGGTTGCTAGCTATCTCATAAAAAAGCTAGGATACCCAATGGTCACGTTGAGCGAGATAGTTAAAGAGGAAGTGAAAAAGAGAGGATACCCGTTGAAAAGAGAGTACTACCAGCTTGTCGGTAATCAGCTAAGGAAGGAATACCACAACGGAATCCTTGCTGAACTTGCCTTAAAAAAGTTTGGCAAAAATGGAATAATCAACGGGATAAGAAATCCGAGCGAAGCTGAATACTTAAGGAAAGCTTTGGGGAAGGATTTTGTACTGCTTGCGATAGATGCACCGCAGAAGATAAGGTTTGAGCGTGTTCTGAAAAGAGCTAAACCAGGTGACCCCAAAACTTTTGAGGAATTCAAAAAGCAAGACGAAAAGGAGTTGGGAATAGGTGAAGCACCATCTGGTTTCCATGTCAAGGAATGTGTGGAAATGGCAGACTATACGATAGTTAACGACTCTACGTTCGAAGAATTGGAAAGAAAGGTGGACGAGTTCATAAAGAAGTTTAACCTCAGCTAGCAGCTTGTTTTGCTTTTCTCCATATAGATTTCAAAATCTTTTCAGTAGCAGCTAAATCTTTACTACTGTTCCCTATTCCAGATGTGTTCCCAACACCGACTATGAGCACAACTCCTTTTCCTTTTGTCGATTTAACGTTTTCTCTAACAATTTCTAAAACTTTTGGAAGTGCCTCATAAATCTCCTTTTTCATCGGAGTTATCGCTTCCTCTTGGCTCATCTTCACTATAACCGAATCGAGTGGTATGTTCTTCTTCACAGCAACATTCTCTATGTAAGTCTTTTCAACACCCGGCCCCCCCATGGCAACTCCCACACCTTCTGCCACGCTACCAGTCTTCTCACCTTCTAGCTTTAGTGCAGCGTCTATCGTTATGATCTTCGCTACTCTGTACTTTTTCGTCAACTTTTCCACGGCTTTTCCTGGATTCCCAAGCCTGCCTCCAGGTCCTTTTGGCTTCACTACTAAGCATTTTTTACCTTCTATTCTAACTTCTGCCATTATCGTTTCATCATAAATCTGCTTAACTTTGCTCTTTCCTATCAGCTTCGCCGCTACTAGGCAGCCTATTCCATCACCTACAGGCCATCCATTAGTTAAAGCTTGTGTACCCTTTAACAAAGCCTTTGCCATCCTTTCTATTTGTGGTATGTTCATCTGTATTAGCAAAGCCAATTGAAAATTCTTAGTTTTCTTTATGAGCTCTACGTAGTGTCTCATTATTTTAGCTAACTGTCTGAGCATGATACTCGCAGATAAACCCATCATTATGTTTGCTTTTTCCTCTGTTGAAAGGTTAGGAGCTATCCTATCCACGAAGTATTTAAACCTCTCCTTCTCATGTGTCAGGATATGGTCGAACTTCTTGACTATCCCATAAGGGTCGAGTGAAGTCGGATTTATTACGAAGAAATCTAAAAACCTTTCCAAGCTCTCTTTAAGCTTTTTGTCAAGATTTTTTCTCTTCAAACCTTTTGTCACGATTTTTTTCCCGTTCGTAGCAAGCGATTCAAGGAGCTCTGCAGACTCTTCCAATTTCCAAACGATTTGTGATAACAAAAGCCTTGGGTAGAAGAACATGAACAGTATGAACAGTATGAACGAAAGGAAATTCCAGAAAGGGTCGTTTCCATTCATACTATTCCCTCAAACATTTAACGTTAGTCGTTTATATTATTTATTGATAATCCCGTACGACAAAATAAATACATCGGTGTTCGAATGAACTGGCGAACGATAGTAGTAGTTTTTATGATACTGAGCTTAGCAGGTCTTCTTTTCTTCTCCAAAACAAAGACGAAGGATTATGTAGGTTTTTTCAAGGAAAAAGTTGGAAAGTTTACAGAAGTGTTGAAAAGTGCCGGTGAACCGGACATACGTGTTGTAATGAATTGTGACAGGGATACGTTGGATGATCATAGGATAAACCTCTTAGATTCTACTCTTTCAGGCGAGTTCTCCATAGGATTTCTTTCCGTCGACGGAAAGAAAATAGAAGTAAAGCAACCTAGGATGGAAATCTACGCAGAATCTTTGAACGGAAAGATATACGTCGATGAGAACGGAGTATTTTCCATAAACGCAAAGGCTACTAGCGTAGAAGTAGGAGATTTTATCTTTAGCGCTGAACCGAATTCGACGATAGAAGTGGAGATTGAAGCAGTTCCTCTGACTTTTACTCTTACAGGAATTCAAAACTCTTTTGATTTGGAGAATGTTAAAGGAATGGTAAAATTAGAAAATGGAAAGTTTACAGCTAATTTGCATGGTGAGAAGGTAAAACTTTCAAACTTTGTGGGAGATTTGAAGTTAGACGGCGATGAATTGACTTTTGACGGAAACGTCGATAGCGTGGAGATAAAAAACGAGAAAACGATAAGCATATACTGATCCGATGACAGGAGAAAAATTTTTTGACTACATACGTCTTGCTATCGAGAAACTTCTTAAAAGTAAAGGCAAAAGGATAATTCTTGTTCATCATGACGATGCCGATGGGTTAGCTAGTGCTTCAATTCTCTCAGCTTCACTCCAATCAGAAGGGTTCGAAGTCGAAAGAATATGCCTGGAAAAACTCTTCCCAGAGGTCTTGGAAAGAATTCATCAAGAAACCAATAGCGTTATAATTTACGCTGATATCGGATCAGGACAGGTAGAAAGAATATCCTCGTTAAACAAAAGAAGAAACTTAACGATAATACTAGACCATCATGACACAAAGCATGTTAAAGATGATTCTGTGTTGAACGTCAATCCAGAACTCTTTGGGTTTGAGGGTGAGACAGATGCAAGTGGCTCCGTAGTTAGTTATTTGTTCGCTAAAGCGTTGA
This sequence comes from Candidatus Aenigmatarchaeota archaeon, assembly GCA_021161745.1. Taxonomy (GTDB): domain Archaea; phylum Aenigmatarchaeota; class Aenigmatarchaeia; order CG10238-14; family JAGHAA01; genus JAGHAA01. Next base: position 1,325 of record JAGHAA010000053.1, on the reverse strand, counting down.
ATAAAGAAAACGAGAAGCTTGCCTACATAGCTTTAATAGGAGCACAAGAGTTGCCTTCCAAAACCTCTGGAAGGTTGACAAGAATCCCATTCGAAGATGCTTCGAAGTCTGGACAGATAAAACAGAACAAAATCGTAAAACTAAACATTTCTTTCTCCTCTGCTTTTAGGAATCTTCAAATACTCGGTCCAGTCGGATACTACAAAAACGGTCCTGACATAGGGGTTAACGCATGCTTGGAAGGCTTCTCTGATGATGTAAAGAAGTTAATCGAATCGCTAGAAGAGGAAAGAAAAACAAAAACAAAAAGAGTACTTGGGATGCTTTACAGAAAAGGGCTTAACCACACAGAACACGTTCAATGGTTCGACGTTGGTAACATGTTTGACGGTTTAGGAACAAAGGTGATAGGAACCTTCTGCTCATACCTCAGTTATCAAAGGATAGTAGACCCAAAGAAGTACATACTCGGAATGATGAACGTGAGAAAAGAAATACCAGGGTTTGGAAGATTGGAAAAAGATTACGTGAAAGTTTCTTCTCGACTGCCAAAACTACTGAGAGATGAGGTTGAGAGAGGAAAAGCAAAACCTTTATCTTACTTACTCCCTGCTTCATGCGAGGATGTTGGTGGTTTTGGAGATGGACATAAGTATGCTGCATCAGGAATCTTTCCCAGCGATAAAAAGGGGGAGTTCATACAAGCCTTTGAGAGAAGGATAAACGAATAAAAGGATGGAAAGAACAAACACAAATATGCACGTTTCAGTAATTCTACCTACGAAAGATGAACCTGTAGAAGAAGTTTCTCGTTTAATAAAAAAGATTCATACTGTCTTGGGCAAAACTAACCATGAAGTGATAGTCGTAGATAAGAGTAAACCACCTTTGAAGTTAAAAAACGTAAACGCATTGGTTGTCTTGCAGAGAACGAATGGGCTAGGGAATGCGATCAAAGAAGGTTTTGAATTCTCCAGAGGTGATGTGATAGTCGTTATGGATGCTGACGGCTCACATAGACCAGAAGATATACCAAAGCTTTTGAAAAAGATAAGAGAGGGGTATGATCTAGTTGTCGGTTCTAGGTATATCAAAGGAGGTAAGGCGGAATTCCCGTTGCACAGAAAGATTGTTAGCATAATTTTTAACGCGTTGTCACGCTTGCTCCTTGGTATACGTACCAGAGACAACATGTCTGGATTCATAGCGATAAGGAGAAAAGTTTTCGAAAAGTTGTCCCCTCATCCGATAGGGTTCAAAATAAACTTAGAGCTTATCTATAAAGCAGAGAAGCGAGGCTACAAGTTGTGTGAAGTACCGATAGT
>JAGHAA010000034.1 GCA_021161745.1 Candidatus Aenigmatarchaeota archaeon | reverse complement strand
GCAATTCTAGAAAGCCAGTAAGTTAATATCCTTGCTGTTTGTGAAAGCAACAAATTTCTTCTCGGAGATCCAACTTTTTCGTCTTTAGTCACAATTTCTTCTAAACCGCTCAAAGAATCCAAAGCAATTAGTGAATAATCAAACTTTTCCTGCTTGAAAATTTCTGGTAGCTTAAATCTTAACAACCAATCTGCACTAGTTACTTTAACGATGTTTGCTTTGCTGTATTCTTCCAATTGATTTCCGTAATCTGTAAACAAATTAGTATCAAGCCAAATCAAATATCCTGGCTTTCCAGTTTGTTCCAGTAATTTTCTGGACAAATGAGCTATTGTAAAACTCTTTCCGCTTGCTGGTTCTCCAAATAGCAAAACTGTTTTCCCTTTTAATTTTTCCATTAGCCCTCTCATCCTTTCTCACCCTTTTTGATTCCAAGTTCTTTCTCAACTCTGGAAAGCTCCTTTGAGAAGAAGTCGAGAGCTCTTTGCAACGCTATTCTTTCTTGAGATCCAATTGCTTGGCTTACTACCAATCTTTCGTATAATCCTAGCAAAATTGAAAGCTGTGCTCTTAGTTCAACATATTCCTTAAATTTTTCCAAACTAACCTCAACCATCCATCCCACCTCCTCATTGCAACTTTTAGCTCAGAGGGATGGGTTCTAAGAACTAGAGTTTCCTTTACTTTCCTTTTGTTTTCCGAGAAAGTTTCCTTTAGAAGGCTAACAACCGAAAAGCTTATAAAGTTTAACTGCATGGGCCCGGCGGGATTTGAACCCGCGACCTTCTGGTCTCTCCAAGTCATCTCAAATCCTAAGACCAGAGGTTAAGAGCCAGCTGCTCTAACCAGGCTGAGCTACGGGCCCGTCTACAAACTTATTCATTCTTCAGTTCTTAAAAATTTAGTCACTACAAAAATTCCTAACACAGCTATTATTGTGACTATGATTGCAGTTACGAATTGAAGTATCCATTCCTCTCCCATCGGTATTAAAGATTGGATAAACTCTGTCTTGACTATTCTGTCTATGAGTTGTCTTATGGTATCTCTCCACACCAGAGCTGCCACAAAACCGAAGGCACCAGAAATAAAGGTTGCCAAATTCTTTTTGAACTCTTTTCTAAAATCTTTCATCGCTTCTATAATCTTATCGTCTACGTCCGTCTTATCTAACATTTCTTTTATCTTTTTTCTCATCTGTATCAAGAAAGAATTTGATTCAAAGAATTTTTAAATGTTTCTCATAAACGTGTTATACGTATAACAAATCTTATGCATAGGCTTGTTCAGCTCTCAAAACAATTTTTCTTTTACCACCTTCTTCCCTTACTTCCAAATAAAATTCTTCAGGATAAAGCCTTTTAGTAAAGCTTTCTACTTCTATAGGAATTCCTTCAATACTGTTGACATCTTTGGAAGTTATAATAACTTCTCCTTCTTGTGATTCATATTTATCTACTTCATCTTTTTTTAACAGTTTAAGTTTGATCGAGTACCCAATATGAATTTCACCAAGTTTTTGTTCTTCTATTTCTACCAACAACCCATACCCTGGAATAATACCCTCTAAAGAAGAAACTTCTGTATTTCTGTATTTTATTCCCTTCCTTCCTAATTTTTCAACAACCAATTCAGCAAGACTCTTCCTCATCAATTTAACTTTTCAACTTAACGCTTTTGAACCTTTCGAAGGATCTTGTCGTAAAGCCTTTTTAACATTTCCTTTTTGTCTTCCATCAAAACTATGTCACTCATACCGATAAGCACTATGTTATGAGCAAAAGGCGACGGCACGTCCGTCTCCACTTCTTTAACCTTGATCTTCCCACTTTCAATCCACTCCAAAACTTTTTCCGCATCAACAACATCCATACTGTCTTCCAATATCTCACGGTAAGTTTCTTTGATTATCGGAAAATCTTCCAAATCCTCAACAACCTTGATCAAAGTCTCTGCATTGGCCTGCTGCCTGCTAACCTTTATCTCATGCCCCTTATAGTTTCTTAGTATCATAAGCCCACGTGTTGCGCAATGCCTAAACCTTCGTTTCATCATCTCCGTCTTCCTTATCGCTTTCTTCAAAATCTCCCTAAGATTCTTAGAGTTGACGTAATCTAACGGATTAACCTCTTTATCCAGAGGTAATATAAGTACAAAGCCATTGTCGCTAACCGCAACTCCAACGTTACGTCTTATTCTTTTACCTATGACGTAAGCAAAAGCCCTGGAAAGAGCATCGTTAACTCGTCTCCCAAATAACGTGTGCCAAACAACGTTCTTTCTCCCGTACTCATCGTAGAATTTTTCAACTAGCACAACTCTGTCGCTGGGAAACTCTGAAACTCCCAGAGATTTCAAAAACTCGTACTCAAGCTTAAAATACTCGTAGATTGAATTCGCTGCATACTCGTTTGTGTGGCATACTTTTTTCAGATAATCCTTTATCTCTCCTTTCTTCTTTCCTTTCTTCAACCATTCGAACATCTTTCTTCTGAATTTCCCTATTTCCAGAGCTAAGTCAAAGCTTAAAGGCAGTTGTTCGCTGAACCAACTCGGGACTGTAGGCTTACTGTCGAACGCTGGTTTGACGTACGCCTTGACTCCTCTAGCCCTTACGAACTCATAAACTTTTCCTCCAAGGACAAACCTATCGCCCTTAACCAACCTCTGCAAAAACTCCTCTTCGATGTTTCCAACATACCAGCCTTCTGTGTCATAAACTTTTATCATGACCTCATCCGGTATAGTTCCTATGTTCAACGAATATATTACCCTAGCATACTTACCACGTCTTCCAAATTCCATTTCCTTTTCATCGAACCAAATCTTGCCATAAACCTTGTATTCTTCGAGCGTTGAATACCCACCGGAAAGAAACTTTAATACGTTTATGAAGTCTTCTCTAGGCAACTCATGGTAACAGTAAGAGCGTTTAATAAGCCTAAAAGCTTCATCGACCTTCCATTTCTTGTCTATAGCCATTCCTAGCAGATGTTGAGCTAATACGTCCAAACAGTTTTTAGGTATCCTAGCTTTGTCCAAATGGTTTTTGTAAGCTTCTTTTATCATTACAGAAACTTCCACCATGTCGTCCAAATCCATCTCGAGCATCACACCTTTCGTTACCTCATGCAACTTATGCCCACTCCTCCCAATCCTTTGTAAGCATCTTGTCACAGATTTTGGAGAACCTATCTGGACTACCAAGTCTATGTAACCTATGTCTATGCCTAACTCTAAACTTGTAGAGCTTACCACAGCCTTTAGCTTACCTTTCTTCATCTTTTCCTCTACATCAAACCTTACACCCCTAGAAAGACTTCCATGATGAGCAGCTATGTCCTCAGCCTCTATTCCGTTAACCTTCCCAGGCAAAAGTTGTTTTAGATGGAAAACCACTCTTTCCGTTCCACTTCTTGTATTCGTAAAAATGAGAGTCGTTTTGTGTTTTTTTATAAGGTCTGCCAATATCTCATACATCCTTTTGTTGATAACGCTTGCTGGCGTATGGACAACGTCTTTGACCGGAGAGATGACTTTTATGTCTTTCTTTTTGATAAAGCTAACATCGACGACATAACAATCTCTCAGTTTCCCATCATCACCGTAACCAACCAAAAACTTTGCGACTTCTTCTATAGGTGCTATCGTCGCACTCAAGCCTATCCTAGTTATGTTGTTCTTGGCAAGCTCTTGCAGCCTTTCTAAACTCAAACTAAGATGAACACCACGTTTGTTCTCGCATAAGCTGTGTATCTCATCCACTATCACCCATTTGACGTCTTTCAGCTTTTCTTTGAACTTTGGTGTAGTTATCATGATCGAAAGCGACTCGGGAGTCGTTATGAGTATATGTGGAGGCTTCCTCAACATTTTCTGCTTTTCATGTGCCGGAGTGTCTCCAGTTCGCACAGCATGCCTTATTTCTGGTAGCCTTATTCCTTTACTTTCTGCCAACTCTCTTATTTCTTTTAACGGAACTTCCAAGTTTCGGTATATGTCGTTAGATAAAGCTCTCAAAGGAGAGATGTATATGCAGTAAACTTTATCTTCTAACTTTCCTTTTTGAGCGAGTTCAAAAAGTTCGTCTATAATGGAAATAAAAGCCGTCAACGTATTGTGTAACAGAATTCCTTCAGGATTCAAGAAATTATGGAATTTTGGGACTACAAAGTCTATCAGCTTTCCTTTATATCTGACCTTTTTGACCTTTTTTATCGGAAGGAATATTAAGCGAGAAGTTAAAATCTTGTACAAACTCTTTCTTAACGTCGAGCCTTTAGGTAAAGACTGAACCAAAAGACTCAGCCCATACTCTGTGATAGCGTTACTCCTCCTTACGACTTCGTATACGTTGCCAAACTTTTCTTCAAACTCTTTCCAACTGATTCCCAACTCTTCTCTTATTTCTTTCATCTCTGAAGTCGAAAACGCGTACTTAAAAATATGAGTTCCAGATGGTTTAGAGTTCCACAACTGCATTATTCTCTCTGGTAATCGTCGAAAGATTTTCACTTTCTTCAAAAATTTTACAATCTCCTTCCTGCTGTAAATAGAAACTTTGTAATATTTTCTTCTTTTCTTTTCTCGCGTATTCGAAGCAAACTTATATACTTCATCATAACATGGGAATATACCTAACCTTAAAAGCAAAAACCCTACCGATTCTATAACATCTTTGGATGATTGAACAAGGGATATTGAGGAATAGAACTCTCCATCCAACGAGAAGAAAACACCTAGGAACCTCGATATCAATCCTTCATCTAACGCTAGTATCCAATCCGGAACTTTTTTCCTTCTTTCTCTTCCGCTTACTCTTATACCTAGATAGTGTATTATGAATTCTGTGAACGCCGTTGACGTTAAAACCCAATCTATGTCGTTCTTCCTCCTGAACTCCAAACCGAAGAGTTCTTTTGTTATCCTCAAAAATCTATAGAGAAGGTACTTATTGTTCTTCTGAGAAACTGCTATAAATCCTCCTTTTCTATCCCTGTGCACATAACCTTCAGCTAATATGAATGATACCCATTCCACTAGCCTTTCGTCAGCAAAGTTTACGAACTTAAACCTTTCAACCTTATACTTCGTCTCGATAAAAATTTCGTTTTTTTCAACCTTTTTTGGAAACTTTGAAACCAAGAATCTTACAACACTTTCTCTCCACTTTTTACTCTTTCCTTTAAATACCTGCCAACAACTCGTCAACGGTATTTTTAATTCTTTGGATAGCTGCGAATAAGTAAGCCCACAAAAAATTCTTATCTTTTCCAAATCATCAGAGGCTAGTTTTTCACCTTCTTTTATTTTTGAAGATAAGATATCATAATCCTCATAAGTTAACACTCTCTTGAACTTTTTTCGGAGGATTTCTAACGTTCTTTCAAGATTAAAGAAAAACGGTTTACTGTCTACCTTAACTTTTTTAACTACAGCTACTCTATCTCCAACGTTTAGTTTCTCTGCTGGGACCCATTTTAACCCTTCTTTATCGCTAACCAAAAGTGGATGGTTTTTAGTCAGTCTTATTTTTCTTCCAGACGACAGCTCCATTTCTAGAATATCTCCTTCAAAATCTTCGACGTATACATAAGGAGACGTAAATTTTAATTCATCTTTTTCTTCATCATAAGACAGAACCTCTAGACCTTGTATTTTCATTATTTTCCCACCATCTATTTCGACAACAACACCTACATGAGGAAGATCAAGGATTTCTTTTCCTTTTAAGAGCGTTATCTTCCCGTTATACCTTACTACAACTTTCTCATCTACAGGTATACACTTACCAGTCCCAGTCGGGCTGGAAACTAAAACGTTCTTACCCTCATCTATCAAAGGTATGGCATACTTCTGCGGTGGCGTCAAATCTTCAAAACTCTTATCAAACCATTCTGCAACGATGGGAGTAAACCTTTTCAACACTTCTTTCTTACTGTAAGCTTTTTTCACAAACCTTATCATGACACCACCGACGAATTCAATTAAGATCAAAACTAATTTAATCTTTCTACTCCCACAACTATATTCATGAAAAAACCTAAGCTAGTTAGAGATAAGATACCAGAATTGATCGAAAAAGATTCTCTCCTTCCGATATTCCACATAGCTGATGATGAAGAATACTGGCAAAAATTAAAAGAAAAGTTGTTGGAAGAGGTTAACGAATTCATAGAAGAGGAGAACGTAGAAGAGTTGGCCGACATCTTAGAGGTTATAAACGCTATCTGTGAGTTCTTAAAAGTAGATATCAGCCACTTGGAATCCATACGGAAAAGGAAAAGAGTAGAGAGAGGTGGGTTCGAGAAAAGAATCGTGTTGAAAGAGGTTAGGAAAGTTTAACATCTAACTTCTTTCTTTTATTCTATTTTTCCATTCTAAAACCACATCTGCTAAAACCTGAGCAGCCAATTGATACTCTTTTGTCGGCAACCCTTTATCCTCTTTCGTTGTTCTCCCACGAAGGTTGAACTCAACGTTCATACCGAACCTTTTTTCAGCATTCTTCTTATTGTGAGCAGCCACATGATGTAAAAGGCCATAATCCTTTGTCGCCTTAAAAAACTTAGCCACGACTATCTCCAATTTAGTCTTAAACCCAAAAGACTCTAAAACCTCATTCAACTTTTCTCTAAACATCCCAACGAACGCCTCTGCGTTCTTCTTTCCTCCTATGTACTCACACTCTTTACCAAACCCGAAGGATACGTCAGCTTTGTGCCTCCTCCCCATACCATGGATGAAAACTAAGGCCTGTGGTTTCAATTTCTCCAATAACTGATGGTAAAAGCTTACAGTATTAGCGAACTTTTTATTCTTATGAATCTCTATTCTCACAATCTCTCTTTTTTCTCCACCGTACAAAGGACTTCTCAAAGTTAAACCCTTACCCAACATCGAAGGGTCTCTTGTCAAATCAGCTTCTATCCTGGAGAACAAAGGAGCGATGTAGCATGTCCTTAAACGCAAAGCTCCTAACTTTGCCAACTTGTCTGTGTTCTTGTCTCCAACTCCTATGAACCTCTTCTCATCTACGTAAATCCTTTCTGTTACCTTGTGTGGAGCTGCAAATACTATTCTATTCTTATCAAAATTCTCCATCACAGCATACTCAATCTTGTTTTCTTGTCGTAGGGGCAATTCTTTCTCGAAGAACTTTTCCATTTCCTCTGATGATGAAAACAGAAAATACACCTATCTCTTCACCTTTTCTTTCATATAATTTATAATCTTTTTGGCTACGTTTATTCCAGTAGCCTTTTCCAAACCATGAAACTGTGCATTGACGTTAGTTTCAATTATAACAGGCCCTTTTGGTCCTTCCATGATGTCTATACCACAAATCTCCATGCCCATAGCCATCGCGGCTTTTATGGCCATCTCTGCTATCTTTCCTTTGGCTTCATACTTTACTCCAGTTCCTCCTATACCTATGTTACTCCTCCTCTCCCCTTCTTTGGCTATCCTTTTCATACTACCCGCAACTTCATACCCAACTATGTAAACTCTTATATCCTCAGCGTTCGCTTTAATGAATTCCTCGACAAAAATCGGCTCTTTGAACCTTTCTAAAGCATCCATCATACTGAGTGCAGACTGTTTGGAATCTGCGAACACCACACCTTTACCAAGCGAACCATACAATAGCTTTAGAACGACAGGATACTTTAGCTCGTCTAAATAAGGTTCTAACACGTTCCTATCCAGAGCAAGGAAAGTTTTTGGAACAGGCAAGTTATGTTCTTTCAACACTAAAAGAGTTAGGAACTTGTTGTGGGATGTGAAGACAGAGATAGGCTCTATCGGAATAGGAATTCCTTCCTCTTTTAAAAGCGTTAAAAGCGTATAGCCGAAAGTCTTGTAAGTTCGAGGTATTCTTGGTAGAACGCAGTCAAAATCTTTTAGGCTAACTCTCTTGTATTTTAACTCTAAACCTTTCTCGCTTATCTCCACAGTTACCTGAGGTATAGGAAAGTAACTCACACTGTTAAAAACCTTTTTTCCTTCTTTCATCAGTCTTATTTCTTCATACCCTCTGTTTAACGGACCTAAGATTGCTAACTTCATTCAACAACCACCCTAAGATGCCCTTCACACTGTCTACAAACTTGTTCAACATACCTTTTTTCTCTTCGTAAAGCTTTTCAGCCAGATAAGAGAGTAATAAGCTAATCGTATTTATCCCAGTAACTTCGTTGAACACCTTGTAATCTGGAGAAAAAGAAACGTTGCTCAAAACAGTTTCATTTTTCGTCTTGACGAAACTTAAAACACAAAAGTCGGATTTCAAAATCTCCCTTATCTTTATCGAAATTTCTTCCAGCTCCTTGTCAAGCCTTATAGCTCGTCTCCCCTTTTCTTCTGACTTCTCGTAAGATGCTATAACCTCATCTCCTACGACGAAAGACCAAACGACAGAAGTTGCCTTTATCGGCTTTTCGATCGTTATCATATTCCCAGCTTTAAAGAGGTTCAGAACGTCCTTCAAAACTTCCTCTTTCGTTACCAGAACTCTCCTCCCACTAGGAGTTGTTATGAACACTGGGAATTTGATTTCATTCATTATGGTGCTAGCAGCGACGTTTTGAGCTATAGCAAACACTTTTCTTATCTTTATCCCGTTTTTCCGCAAAGTATAAGATAGTAAAGGCTTGTTCCAAGGTAAAAGGATTACATCGCTTGGTATTGGCGTATACACGACGTTTTTCTCTAGCATTCTCGTTACTAAGTAAAAGAATTCAGCATTTTCCATAGTAGGCATCGGCAGTACTCCATCGTAGCTCCCTAAATCCTCGTTTTCGTAGAATACTCTTATGTCGTCAGAAACTTCCAGTCTTATTCTATTTATCGGGACATAAAGAACTTTAGTGAAGAACTTCCTTGCTTCTTTAGAGACAACCTTACCGATTCCTTCTTCTTTAGGGTCTCCGATTATGAGCAGTTTCATCTTCAATATTTCTCTAGGAACTTAACAAAATATATTTATTCTTCTGGCAGTTCTTTCAGAATCCTCTTGTAGTCTATGCCTTTCTTCTTCATCCTTAGAACAAAAAGAAAGTACACTACCGCCCCTATTATAATAGATAAGACGAACTGTAGAGAAGTATGCTCATACCATTCAACATCACTCACCAAATCTTCATAGACCATCAAAACCAAAAAGAACGTCACAGAGATTATCGCGACGAAAGCTATGGCATAATGAAGCTTTCTTCTGTTTTTCAGGAAAGATATGTTTTCGAATATCTTCGGATTCTTACTCTCTATAGACAGAAGGGATAAAGCTATCAGTATGTACGCAAAGAACCTAGAGAGGGATACTACGTTTATGGCTAGGAAAAAACCTTCAAAAACAGACTCTACCACCACAAAAGATGCGATTATTGTGACTAAGAGGAGAGATGTGTAAGGAACTTTGTTTTCGTTCGTTTTGGAGAAAAGCTTAGGTACTATGCCATCGACTGCCCAACTGTAAAAAAGTCTTGAAGTCGTCAAGAGCATCGGAGGTATATCGTTAGCAAGGGTTAATGCTACCAAAACAGAAACGAGAAAAGCCAGTGGTTTTGGCATGAAGATCCCTGATAACCCAGGAACTGTCAAACCTTCTTTACCAACAACAGCTCTCCATGGAACAGCATGGTAGAAAGAGTAAGAGTAGAGAAAGTAGTATCCAGTAACTATAAGAGAAGTTAGTATGAAGGCCCTTGGTAAGTTTTTCTTAGGATTCTTTATCTCTCCTCCTGCTTGTGAGATGCTCGTAAAACCTATGTAGGACCAAAAAAGTATTGCACTCCCGTACAACACCTTTGTTAGCCTTCCTCGTTCCACGTTTACCAACTTGGAATTCGTCAATCTAAGAAAATCCTGATGCTCATGAGTTAAATTCGTGAAGATTATTATACTCCCTCCTACGAACGTCAAGAACATTAAAATCGTAACAACCTTCCCGTATTTTTTAACCCCGGAAATGTGGATTAACCAAAAAAACCATATAAGGCTTACGGAGAATATGATGCTTCCTAAGGTACTCCTCAAGAACGACTCTCCTATAGAAAACCCTATAAAATGGAAAGAATCTGCGAGTATCATAGCATCCATGTAAGCTACTGCACCTATAGAAATAACAGAACTCGCCCATTTAACAAAAGCTATGACGAACCCTAGGAATGGATTCAACCCCCTAGAAACGTATACGTACTCGCCACCTGCTTTAGGCATCGCAGAAGAAAGAACAGAATAAGATAAAGAGATAAAGAACGCCACTATTCCTGCGATCAATATGGATAACGGTACTAAGTTTCCTATACCAACGACTTCATTCTGGATATCCACTATGAGAACGTTTATCCCACCGCCTATAACGCTACAAAGAGCTCCAGAAACGACTGCCAGCAAAGAAAGATTCCTAGCTAATCTTCCCATTAATCTAAGATTTAGAAATTCTTAACTAAAACCTATCGAAGGGCCTTTCTCTTGAACTTCCTAAACCTTCCCACATCACTTTTTATTTTCAACCCTATGATCACGAGCATCGAACCGACAAGCACTACTACGATTACCATTATAAACGTTTCCTCTATTCCTCCACCTTTCTTTTCCTCTAGTGGAACAGTCGTAGTAGCGATAGTCGTCTTAGGCTTTTCTTCTGGTTTAACAGTAGTCGTCGTTTTTACAGTAGTCTGAGGAGGTTTGACTTTAGATTCCCCTATTCCGAACAAACTAAGTCCTGGGAGTTGGGTCCTGTAGTAAACGTATTCGTCGTCTTCATCGACAACTTGAGATTCGTAGAACATCCAGTTCGACGATTCATACCTGTAAATTCCCACAGACTCCCGATCTATACCATTAGACGAGAGCCATGATTTTGGAACTTTAAACTCCATTTCCACTTCTTCCGGTTCAAAGTTGTAAACTTTGACTTCAAAGTACTGGTATACCTTCCTCCCTATACCTTTCACGTCCTCTGGTAACTCATCTAGCTTTTGGATCGTTATCTTTCCGTTATTCGATTCATAAGGAACTCTGAACGATAGGCTTTTAACTCCAAGTGCATCTTCTCTCACTTCAAACACATAAATCTCTCCTGGCAACAATGAACTCCATATGTGGGTTTGTTTGATAGTTTCTGATGTTGTAGTTCCTCCACCTCCGAAACAATCTTCAGGACAGGTTGAATGGTATTCACCATCATCACAGTAACCATCACCACAATATGTAGGCGAGTTTCTACAGTAGCCATGTACACAGTAACCACCAGCACATTCTTCAGCAGATGTGCAAGATTCTCCATCGCTTTTTAGTGGAGCCGCACTGAAAGTTATATTCGTAGAGTTTTCGTTACCCACAGTATCATTTGCATAAACAATTAAAGTTACATGAGTTTCATTAAGAGTTAACGTAATGTTTTCGCAATTCTCTATCGTTACGTTATGGGCACCCCCATCTAAACTATACCAACACTCATCAACGCTATGGTCATCCGTAACTACAAACCTTAAGGGAATTCCATAGCTTGAGGTGTCAGCCACATAGTACGTCTTGTTAATTGGAGAAAGTATTTCTACATAGGGAGGTGTACCATCCGTTTCATAAGTCGACCAACTATCTACTGTAAACTTGAGCGTTTTCGAAACCGGATCCCATTCTACATTGTGGACAAAGTTACCATCCGTCTCTCCTGCTAATACATCTGGTTCTCCGTTTCTTAAAATACCAGGTTGTCTTTCGAATGGTAAGTTATACATCGTAACGTTTGCTGATTTGTTTAAATTATGTAAAGCGTTTACAGCAGTATCTATAGAAACCTTCCCTATTTCAATTGAGAGATAATCTTTAAGACTCTTTAATGCGTTCAAAAGGGTTAGATCCAAAAGGTTTATCGGTTCTGTAAACACTATTTTTCCTTTTCCGGGAATCTCAAAAGTCAAATTAGTAACGTTACTGAAGTCATCTAACTTACTCCAATCTGTCGTACTACCTCCAAGCAAAGAATCGTAGACAGAGCTCATTTCATCGATGGGATTTATATTTACAACGCAGTTAAACACGCTCATCGACCAATTTGCTACCGTCTCGTTAACATGGAGTATCAACGGGTAGCTTGGATTGACGGTAAACTCTGAATGGTTTAGTGAAAGGGAACAATTCGCTCTCCACAACGTTCTGTTGTCGTTAATCGACTCTAGTTCACAGATTTTTGTATCATTTTGATCGAAAAGATAGGCATTTTTTACCATAAAAAGAGCCGGGATTATTTCAAAAGTCAACTTAAGATAACTTCCGTTATAATAGTAATACCATGAATTACTATAATTATTAGCTATCGTTTGAGTAAACCCAAGGTCTTTGTATATAGTATTGCCTTTGTATTGTGGTGAACAATCCTCAAACTGATGTGTACTGTTCCATGGCATTTCATCGTAAAATGTTTCTGAGTTCGTATCCCTCCAATAAAGGAAGAGTGGACACTCATTATGCCCCCAATAATTATTGATTAGAGATATGTTCGTATTGTTGCCGCCATCAAAGAAGTTAAACTCCTTTCCAGCCAAACCAACTTCTGTATTTCCATAGATCTCTGATTGAGTAATCGTAATGTTATTTGTATTATTGATAAAGATGTTGTAAATTCCATTATCATATATTTGACATTTGCTGATCGTTGAGAAAGAAACGTTATTCAAATGAATACCATGACCTATCTGAGCATCACCTGATATGTAGTAGTTGTTGGTTACGATTAAGTCCTCTAACGTAACGTTCGTAACGTTTTCAACATAAATACCGTCACCATACTTCTCAACAGTACAATTTTTAATCGTTACGTTACTCGCATTTACTAACATCCCAATTCCATACGATGTGCTTGTCTTGGTTATTGTGTATCCATCACAATCCAAAAGAATGTTCGAATTATTTAGGATGAGTCCATACTGAGAATACGTACATGAAACGTCCCGGTATAGTTTTGTACTTGCTATTACGACGTCTCCGCAGCTACATGCTTCATTCGTAAACGCTTTGTCTGTGTAAGGATACTTGTCTATGACACTTACATAATTGCTATCAATTCCAGGTATGAACCCTGGACAAACATCTCCATCATGCCCCCAATAGTTACCTTGTTGATTGTAGAAAAGATTTATTTGAGTGCTTGGGTCTAACGATGAGTGCACATTCAAATTGTTACTGTAAATCCTGTTTCTGTAAACGATTATTCCGCTTGGATCTCCAGTATAAAAGTGTAACCCGTATATCGATTCATTAATCGTGTTTCCCGTTACGTTTGCGGTACTTGGATTGAAAAATCGGATTCCACCAATACCACTCTTATAGATCGTGTTGTTGAAAATTACAACATTGTCAGCTGTCGAAGCTATCTCAATTCCATATTGGCTGGAATTGTAAATGTAGTTGTTCGAAGCCGTTCCATTAGAGTTTGAATAGAACTTAATACCATACTCACAATTCGTTACGTTGTTATTCTTTATTAGATGGTTTATACTGTTCAAGTATGCGTAAATTCCACTTCCATCTACTCCGTATACCGTATTGTTAAACACGTAAGCATTTTCCGAATCGTAAAGGTAAATCCCACTATCATAAACACCACCGACCCCAATATCATGGATAACGTTATTAACTATCGTCCCATCATCACTATAAAGGTAGCTTATTCCCCATCTCGAATTCGAAACCTCACAATTTTTGACGGTCACATTAGTGGTTCCATCCGTTTTTATTCCACTCGCAGAACTGTTTCCAACTATTTTATGATAGTTACAATCGAACACGACATTATCCGAGGAAATAAAAACAGCTGTATCGTTGTACATACTACAGTTCATATCGTTTTGGAGCGTGTAGCTCTCCGTAAGCGTTACACCACATCCTAAACATTGATCACTTAACAGCATATTAGGAGATTTGTACGGATAGTAATCTACTAAATTTCCATTATTACAATCAACTCCTCTTTCAAAAGCAGGACAGCTGCTATGACCCCAATAGTTACCTTCTTGACCATAAAAAAGATGAACAGTTGTGATGTTATTAAAGTACGCATTATAATTTTTACTATTGTAAATCCAGTTTCTGTAAATGAAGATATTGTTCGGAGAAGTAGTTGGATTATAGTATAT
>JAGHAA010000058.1 GCA_021161745.1 Candidatus Aenigmatarchaeota archaeon | reverse complement strand
TAGCCAACTTGCTTTCCTTATCTTCTTTAGCATCAGATTTAACGATCACTTATGCTAAAGCAGAAAAGTTTTTGCTTGCGTTGGAACACACTTTTGTGGTGAAGACGTTAAAACCGTTCTACAGGAACCTTACTACGGAGATAAAAAAGGCACCAAAGCTTTACTTTTTAGATTTAGGATTGAGGAATGCTGTATTGGATAATTTTATGCAGTTCGATAAAAGGAGTGATGCAAGTTTGTTGATCGAGAACCATGTTTTTCTTGAGCTTCTGAAGAACTTTGATGGAAAGATCAACTTCTGGAGAACTACGGGTAAGGCTGAAGTGGATTTTGTTCTTTCTAAAGAAGGAAGGATTATGCCTGTTGAAGTCAAGCTCTCTGGCAAGCCTGGAAAGAGTTTTCACAGCTTTTTGAAAGCGTATAAACCAGAAAGAGGTTTGATAGTAACTTTAGATAAGTTCGAAAGATTTAAAATAAGGGACACGTTGGTTTATAAGGTTCCTGTATTCTACCTGTAGTCTTATACAGAAAGTTTATGAGTTGTTGTAAAGCTTGATAATTTTCCAGTATTTTTATCCTTGTAATTGTTCATATTTTATTTATGCTATGGGTAGTTGTAATAGTAGTCGTAGTAGCATTTCTGTTGTACTTAGTACTTACCTACAATAGGCTAGTGGATTTGAAGATACTCGTTGAGAATGCACGAGCACAGATCGATGTGCAATTAAAACGTAGATTTGACCTTATACCGAACCTTGTAGAAACTGTAAAAGGCTATGCGAAACATGAGAAAGAAGTTTTTGAGAAAGTTGCGAAGTTAAGAACACAATTCCTTAAGACATCTGACACAACCGAAAGAATTGAGCTGAACAACAAGTTAACAGAAACCTTAAAAACGATATTCGCTGTTGCTGAAAGATACCCAAAGCTTAGAGCGAGTGAAAACTTTAAGGAGCTACAGAAAGAGTTGGAGAGAACTGAGGATAAGATCGCATACATGCGTCAGTTTTACAACGATGTTGTTTACAGGTATAATAAGGCAGTAAAACAATTTCCTTCCAACATAGTTGCTACAATCTTTGGGTTTAGACCCATGCAAATGTTTCAAGCAGTAGAGGAAAGAGAATCTGTGAAAGTAAAATTTTAGGGCTTAAAGTGGGATAGTGGTTCCAACGCCCAAATACAAGAAATTTTTTATCCTTATCTTTTTTTCACTTTTGTTTTTTTGGTTTTACTTTATGCCAATTGATAAGTATTTTGATTTCTTCCTGTACGCCTTTCCGAAAGGATATTCGATTAAAGTCGCGAACATCACTTCTAGAGTTTTAAACAATGGTTTGGTTGAGATAACAGAGGAAGTTACCTTTATCCTTAACGGTAGGTATGGAGAGGTCTATCTATCCAAACCTATGAGTATGAGTAACTATGTTGTTGGCAATAAACCACAGATATATGGAAAACCAGAAATAAGTTGCAGTTACGGGGAACCAAAACTGTATAAAGGCTACCCTACGGAATTTGCTTGTTCCTTCGAAAGGAAAGAATATAACGGAAAGGAAGTGACTTTAAAAGTTAAATATTACGTTGCCAAAGGGTTGAACGTCTATGAGGATGTTGCTGAGTTACATCAAAAGCTGTGGGGCGAAGAATGGGAGGTGTGGCTACCAAAATTATACGCCAAACTTATTCTTCCGGCTCCGATAGAAAGCTACTATGTACATCCAAAAGCAAATAAGGTAAGAGTTGCTAACGACACCATATTCCTAGAAGTGGAAAATATACCACCTCATAATTATCTGGAAGTAAGGTTACTCTTTTCACCTAAGGAAAGCCTCAAAGAATATGCTAATGTGTTTATGGCTCCAATGAAATCCAGTATCTATAGAGTAGAGGAAAATTATGAACAAAAGACGGTGGTTAAAACTATAATCTTTTTCATCGCGTTCATGCTTTCGATATCGTCGCCGTTAATCTTGTTGTGGATTTATTATAGGTATGGTAAAGAAGCGAGTATACCGCCGATTCTTTTCGAGAGGGAACCTCCATATCCAACAAAGCCATACGTTGTTGATTTTTTTGTTGGCGGTGATGTTAATGATGTAAGTCTAAACGGTTTTCTGGCAACTTTTATGGACTTGGTAAGGATGAAATTCTTCTCATTGAAATCTGTAACGAAGAAGAAAGGGGTTTTGTTTAAAAAACAAGTAAAAGAATTCTTTATAAGGGCAAACTACCCTTTGAGTAAAGCGAAAGAAATGTTAACAGAGCCGGAGTTTCTGGTTTATGAAGTTTTTTACAAAAGAATAAAAGAATGGAAAAGTCTTGAAAAGTTGAGAAAAGAAATAGCATACGATAAAAAAGTGAGGATGGATTTCCACGAAACTTTTAATGTGTTTAAGAAAAAGGTTGAAAAGGAATGCATGCCGATGCTGACTAAGTTTTTCAATTTTAAGGGTGTTAAATACGCCTTTATCGTTGGTGTTTTGGCATTTTTGAGTGTTTTTCTCTTTACAGTGAGCATAGAATGCTTCTCATCACTTCCAGGCTATCTTACCCGAATGTACCCACTGATATTGATTTCAATGGTTTTACCGTTCCTCATACCATCGATAGTCTTAATTCTTCCTTACAGAATTTTTGGTAAGTTTAGTGAGGAAGGATTGGTTTTCTACAGAAAATGGCAAGCTTTCAAAAGGTTTTTAACAGACGTGTCGCTCATAAAGAAGTATCCTCCAGATTCTTTGGTAATCTGGGAAGAGTATTTAGTGTATGCTACTGCTTTAGGCATTGCTGACGAAGTGGTAGAAATCCTTAGAGACTTGATTCCTGATGTTACGGAAAGAAGCATGTTTGTCGATTTCTATTACACAAGTTATAGAGGCTTTAGAGCTTCCGTTTCTATGGTAACATCTTCTAGATCAACTAGCGGTGGTTTTGGTGGGACAAGCGTTAGTGTTGGTGGTGGGTTCGGTGGTGGTGGAGGGGCACGTTAGAAAGAAAAATAAACGGAACTTTAAGTGGGAATTATAGAATTGAAATCACGTAAGGTACTTAAGTTTTACTGTTATATTACTTGATTAAAATCTGGAGGTGATTGTATGAAAGGGAAAGAAGGAAACCCTTGTGATGTTCCCATCGACGACATTGATTACATGATAAAAAAATATGGAAAAGAAGAAATTCTCAAAAGGATATACAGAGATGAGGGATACGAATTAGTCAGAGTAACGCCTTTAAGTGATGGTAATGAAGTTAAGGCTATCTTGGTTTGCTATGAGAGAGAAAGTCATGAAGAAGTTTAATTGCATTATAACCGCTTTTTACTTTTTTATATTCAAACCCACAACTACTCTTGTTAGCCATTCAAAAACTCTTTAAGCAGTTTTTTCTTTTCTTTAAACTCCTTTGAATAAAACAAAGCCTGTAGCTTCATATCCAGCTTGTCAACTTTTCTGACAAGCTTAGCCTCCTTACTCTTCCCTTCCTGTAACTCTTTCCAAACCTTTGAGTACTCTTCTCTAAGATTCTTAGATAATGTTGAAAGAATTTTTTCCATCGCTTCATTCTCTTCCGAAGTTTTTTCTAGCTTGCTTATTTCTTCAGGCATAAAGTCTCCTGTTAACGATTCTGGTAAATCATGCAGCAAGGCCATTTTAAGAACCTTTTCCGTATCATAACCTTTCAAATCGCTCAATATCATGGAAAGCAGTGCTACGCCATAAGAATGTGAGGCAACGGTTTCAACGTTCCTTATCTTAGCTTTTTTAACCCATCCACTTCGTTTAAGCTTTTTTAACTTGTAGATAAACTCGAAAAATCGCTCCAGACTTTTCATGAAAATAATTATTCGTTTCTTTCAGTTAAAAATCCAGAAGTTTAAATTTGTTAGAAGACAAAATTCAAATTATGTCGGATGGCTATGAGTATGAGTACACTCCATCTTCAGAGTCTAAGTTTAAACCGAAGCTGGATAAGTTGAAAGAGTTCTTTTCCAAACTTAAGGAAAACGCCTCTTTTGGCAAAAAATTCTTTGCGATAATAGTTGCTATAAT
>JAGHAA010000027.1 GCA_021161745.1 Candidatus Aenigmatarchaeota archaeon | reverse complement strand
TCATCTTCTCTTATAGCTCCACTGTCGAACAGAAGCCTCCCAATAAGTGTTGATTTGCCTGCATCTACGTGACCGGCTGTTACTATGTTCAAGTGAGGTTTCTCAGGCATTAATCACACCTCCACCATCTGTAATTAAATATTTACACTTATAAATCTTTTAAATTCGCTATTCCTCTCCCTCTATAGTCGGTATCTCCTCTTTCATACCTTTTCTCTTTCTAATCTTCAAAATCGTTGGGTCTCTGAGCTCTTTTGGTAATTTCTCGAACACAACATCAATCAAACTGTAGAAACCTTTACCTTCTGTGGCAGATTTAAGAGCAGAATTAAATCCAAACATCTCTGAGACAGGAACCTTAGCTATTATGATAGATGCCCCCCTCTCCTCCTTTATCTCTAAGATTTGTCCACGTCTATTCTGGACTAATTTCAACGCAGAGCCCATACTTTCCATCGGAACATCTATTCTTATAATTTGTTTCGGCTCCAAAAGAGTCGCATCTCCTTTTAACATTCCAGTCCTTATAGCATACCTGACTGCTGGTAAAACTTGGCCCGGACCTCTGTGAACAGGATCTTCATGAAGCTCAGCATCAACAAGCTTAACTTTTACACCGACACAAGGTTCCTTTGCAAGAGGACCTTCATCCATAACGTTCCTAAACCCTTCTTTTACCATTTCTATAACTTCGTTCAAGTACTGAACGCCTTTCGTGGCATCGATAAGCACGTTCTTGTTGTAAATTAAGATGACACCCTTCGCATCTTCAGAACTCATCCCGTTGTCTACCAAAAGTTTTTGTAACTCGAGATTTTTCCTTTTAACTTCTATGTTATCAGGTATAACATCGTTGTTCATCGCATCCAACACAGATTTCTCCAAAGGTTCTACAACAAAATAGAATTTGTTGTGTTTGTTCGGAGACTTACCTTCAATCACAGGGGATTGTTTTTCTACAGTCTCCCTGTACACGACGATAGGTTCGGAAGTTATTATGTCCAACCCTTGCTCTTTCAAAACTCTCTCCACTTTTGCTTCTATGTGAAGCTCACCTAAACCAGAAACTAAATACTCTCCTGTTTCTTCGTTTATCTTAACCTTTATCGTGGTGTCTTCTCTTGCTAACTTTTTCAAAAAGTTTATCAGTTTTGTCAAATCTTTTGGATTCTTAGGCTCTATCGCTTTTGTAACGACCGGTTCGAACAAATGTCTTATCTCCTCGAAAGGAGCTATTATATGGTCAGGCTGGCAAACAGTCTCACCGGCAAACGCATCCGTTAGACCGACAACACCAGCTATGTTACCAGCGGTCACTTCATCTACAGGAATCCTCCTTGGACCTTTGTATATACTAACCTGTTGAACTCTTTGTTCTTTATGTTGCCCGACTAAGTAAACTACTTGGCCCTTTGATATTTTTCCAGAAAAAATCCTTACTGTGGCTACGAAACCAGCATGGGGATCTGGAATCATCTTAGTAACGACAGCAGCAAGCTTCCCCTTTGGATTAACATCCATCATATCTTTTGCAACCTCACTTTCTATATCACCTTTCCATATCTTCGGTATTCTGTAGGGTTGAGCCTCTTTAGGACTTGGTAAATGCTTTACGATCATATCCAATACGACTTCATGCAACGGAGCTTTTTTAGCAAGTTCTTCAACTTCATCTTTCTGGATGTGCTCTATGATTTCGTTAAAAGTTATTCCAGTCTTCTTCATGAAAGGAACGGAGATTGCCCAATTATGCAACGCAGAACCGAAAGCAACAGAACCATCTTCTACGTTAACGAGCCATTTTGTCTTGAATTGTGGTTCTGCATACTTTTGTATGAGGAAATTAACTTCATCTATTATTTTCTTAAACCTTTCCTGCATTTGTTGCGGAGTCAATTTCAACTCTTTTATAAGCCTGTCAACCTTGTTGATAAAAAGCACAGGTTTTACACGTTCCCTCAAAGACTGTCTTAAAACAGTCTCAGTCTGTGGCATTACACCCTCTACAGCGCAAACAATCAGAATAGCACCATCGACTGCACGCATGGCACGAGTTACGTCTCCACCAAAATCCACGTGGCCTGGTGTGTCTATCAAGTTAACAAGATAATAGTCACCTTCATACTCATGAACCATACTAGCGTTGGCAGCCCATATAGTTATACCTCTTTCCTGCTCTTGCTCTGTGAAATCCAGATAGAGTTGTCTTCCGGCAAGGTCTTCTGAGATCATTCCAGCTCTTGCCAAAAGATTGTCGGAGAAAGTCGTCTTTCCGTGATCTATGTGTGCGATCGTTCCTATGTTTCGGATGTTTTGAGGTTTATACATAAGCTCTTTAATCTTTTCAGTAAGGTCTATCTTCGCCATAAAACCACCTATCTCGCACCTTCAGCTTCTCTTTCAATCCTTTCCTTTTCTTTTATAGCTTCAGAACGCGATGGATCATTATGGAAAGCACCTAAAATTTCTTGTGTTAATGCTTGCACTATATCTATCTTCTTCCCGAAAGACTTTCTATAAGCTGCTTGGCAGATGTTCCTCAAAGCCAAATCAACTCTCCTCTGAGGACTAGTAACGACAGCTTTCCTGACTATGATACCACCGACTTGGTATGCTGCTAACTCTTCTCTTAGCGCAGCATTCTCTATGGCGGTTACCAAAACTTGGATCGGGTTCATTTTCGTCTTTTTCTCAAGATTCTCAAAAACTTTCTCCACAATCTTTGCTATCGTAAAAGTTTTACCTACACATCTTCCTGAAGAGATTAAATGTTTTTTACCCCTATGCCCTGGAACCATAAGCTTATTTATAAACCTCTCGACTATGTTCATCTTCGACTTATGAAACTGTTTCTTAGCATGCCTGCCACCAGTCTTTGGCACGACGATAGGAGTAAGGTTGATGTATGGCTTTAATCCAGGATCCCTGACTTCTATTCCTTCGAAAGACCATCTGTTAAAAAGTTTTATGTTCTCGCTCATTTTTCTTACCTCGCAGGTTTCTGTTTCTTACCTTTTAATATCTCGCTTAAAGCAACTCCGTTGACTTTAACAACTTTATACTTAATCCCCCACTGACTTCCTACAGGCCCTCCTTGAGAACCACCAACGCCTTCTATGATAACTTCATCATGCTCGTTTATATGGTCTATCGCGCCAGTACCCGGTACAAAAGCCGTTACTTGGACGTTATTTTTAATCAGTTGTACTCTAACAGCTTTTATCAACCCAGAGTGAGGCTGTTTCTGTTCGACAGTTCTTTTTTCTATGACAATACCTCTGGCTTGTGGGGCACCTTCCAAAGGATCCTTCTTCCAAAGTTTAAGAAGACGCCTAACAAAACGATCCTTACTCCACTTAAACCTCTTCCTATCCTTTCTAAGCTTTCTTCCCGCAAACTCTCCTCTTGCCACTACCTCACCTTTATATCATCAATCTTGTGGTTTCTCTCTAATATCTTTCTGTAAATCTTTATATTTCTTCCGTTCCTTCCAATTACGAACGGTTTGTCTTTTTTCGGGACTTTAACGAAGATAATCCTTTTATTGTCATTTACTTTTAATTCCACATCAATAGTTTTTGGGATCATTTTTTTAACGAATTTTACAGGATCCTTGTCGAATTCAAAAACCTTTATCTTTTTTCCTATAATTTTTTCCGCGCTTTTTATGGCACTTCCGTTTTTTCCTATTGCTATCCTTATTTTACCTTCATCCACTACGTAGTAGACTATTCCCTCCTCTACTATACAATCTCTTACAGTCGCTCCCGTTATGTTTTCAAACAAATTGATTAGTCTTATCGTTTCAGTATCTAGGGTTAGAGGCAATTTCTTTCACCCTTTTTTGATGCCGATGACAGTCACTGCAAATGGTTTACCGCAAAGGTTTCCTAACTCCACACCATTTCCTTCGAAGATCTGAACTTCAACGCCGGCAAGCTTTGCGTTCAACTCCAAGTCCCTTTTTATGTTTTCTGGAGTATTCTTTGCTAGTATTATCATCTCTAATTCTTTCGACATCTTTAACTTTTTTAAAACTTCTCTATACCCAAACAAAGCTTTGTTTTCCTTTACAGCTGTCTTAATCCTCTTTTCTAGATCCATGTTCTCCCCTTCCGAACGTTGCTACAAGCTCTACCATTCCTGTTCCAGCAGGGACGACTTGTCCTACCATAACATTTTCAAAAATACCTTTAAATTCATCAACCTCTGCTTTTAAAGCAGCTTTGGTTAAGTGTTTTATAGTTTCTTCAAACGCTGCTCTGGCTAAAACTGATGCTTTGGATCCTGCTACACCATAACGTCCTACTGCTTTCACTCTCCCTGAAAAAGTCATCGCATCCGCTACGAGGAGTATATGCCTGATGTCTACGTTTAAACCTTGTTGTTGTAACGTGCTCATAGCCTCTTGGATTATAACGTTTCTCGCAGCCTCTATACCAAGAACTTTTTCTGTTTCATGGATGTTGTTGGTCTTAGTCCTTTTTACATCAACTTCTTTTAGTTTTAAGATTTCAGAGAGATTAGAGCCAAGCGTATTTATAACCCAATCATCACCTTCTTTCCTAACTATGACGTTTTTTATTCCACTTATCCCAGAAACATGAGTATAAAGAATGACTTTCTTTATCTTCTGAAGTTTTTTGAAATCAGTATCAGATGGAAATTCTAGCGTTAAGACACTTCCACGAATCCTTACTTTCGCTTCTTTAAACTTCTTCTGTAAAGATGTGAGTATCGTATCAAGGACGGACTTTTTAATTCCATCTTTCAACCTTATCTTTATCTGAAAATTTTCTAAGTCTAATCTTATATCAGTCGCATAAAACTGAAGATTCCTCTCTTTTATTTCATCAGCTAATTTTTTAGCATGCCTTATGTCGTTGTATTCTTTTTTCAAATAGATCGTCATCATAGGAGTTTCTGGTTCCTTTTTCGCGTCGAAGATTTCGATCATCCTAGGTAAACCTAACGTGACCTGTATACCTGCAGAACCTGCAAAGTGATAAGTACGCATCGTCATCTGTGTAGCAGGCTCAGATATACTTTGAGCGGCTATGATTCCTATAGCCTCGCCGGGCTCAAAAAAAGCCTTGGAGTAGTGTTTAATGACTTCTTCTATCAGTTTTTTCTTCTGTGATTCTGTCAATTTCCTCTCTTTACTAACTCTTTCTATTTCATTCCAAACTCTTCTTGGAAGTAAATCACTTACTGAATATTTCATCTGCGATTTTTGTGACATCCATCTCACCTTCGCTTATTTTGGACGGGTCAAGACCATCACCACCGGGTATAAACTGGATTATCTTTCCAGCACTATCTCTTACAGTCATATCATACTCAACCTTAAGATCTTGGAGTGCACCTATCAACCTTCTTTCCAAATAACCACTATGCCTAGTTTTTACACCCTTATCCATCAAACCTTCTCTAGAGTTCATAGCGTCGAAGAAGAACTCAAAAGGTTTTAGTCCTTGTTTGTAACCACGGAATACAAAGCCTTTCGATTCTAAACTCATATCTCCTTTCTTGAAGTGAGGTAAAGTTCTTTTATAATAGCCCGTAGCAATACGTTTACCCTGTATAGTCTCCTGTCCTATACATGCAGCAGTCTGTACGAAATTAACCATGCTACCCCTTGCTCCACTTTTCGCCATTATAACAGTATAGGAAGGTTTAACGTAATCTCCAACTAGATCCGCAATCTTGTTCAAGGCTTGTGATAATTCCGTTTTTATAAGGGTTTCAACGGTTTCTTCTGGGGTTCTTCCCACGAGTAGCTGTAGCTTACCTTTCTTATATCCCTCTATAAGTTGGTTGACTTTTTTCTCTGTGTCTTTCAGGATTTTTTCAACGTCTCTCATCACGTTATCCGGTAAATCGTAATCAGCAGTACTAACGCTGACACCTTCCATCGTAACGACTTCGATGGAAAGCCTGTTTACTTGATCTAAGAATTTTTTAGCAAACACACTTCCATACTTCGCTTCTATCTTATCCAGTAAAATACCTTTTTCTGGTGCAACAGATTTTTCATCTATAGTTCCTTTTATCAACTTTCCATTCTTTATCACGACATAAGCATCATATTTACACTTTTCCTTCTTGCACTTATCACAACCCACACATATAGCAGCTTTATATTCTATGTTAAGGTCTTTCGGAAGCAAGAAACTGAAAATTTCCTTACCACTAAACTCCTTTTTCTTCGGTATTTCGCCTTCATACCCTATAGACCTCAACGACTGAACGGCTTCTTTCCTACTAAACATTCTTTCTCCATACGTTAAGAGATACAAACCTGTTATGTGGTCTTTGTGAGCTCCTATGATAGGTCCACTGAACCTAGGACTCCTTATATGTTTCGGGACAGCGGCTAGGAACATAGCTTCTGTCTGTGCTTCTTCTGTTTGAGGAACATGAAGGTTCATTTCATCCCCGTCGAAGTCAGCATTATAAGGTGGACAAACACATAGGTTAAGCCTAAACGTTTTGTAAGGCATTATCCTTGCCTTATGTGCCATCATACTCATTCTATGCAAAGAAGGCTGTCTGTTGAAGATCGTTATATCCCCATCTTGGAGGTGTCTTTCAACTATATACCCAGGCTCTAATTCTTTTGCGATCTCTTCCTTGTTGAGTTCTGTAATCCTCTTTCTCCTACCATCTGGCCTTATAACGTAATTTGCACCAGGCCATTTGTTTGGTCCGTTCAACACTAACTTTCTCAACTCTTCGATGTTGTTTTCGTTGACTCTGACAGGAATAGTCAACTCCTTTGCGACTATTTCCGGCACACCAACTTCGTCTATGTCTATCATCGGATCAGGGCTTATCACACTTCTGGCGGAGAAATTGACTCTCTTACCTATCAAGTTACCTCTAAACCTTCCCTCTTTAGATTTTAGCCTTTGGGCAAGAGTCTTCAATACTCTTCCAGACCTATGTCTAGCAGGAGGCACGCCAGAAATCTCGTTATCGAAATACGTCGCTATATGATACTGTAAGAGTTCCCATAGGTCTTGGATTATGAAATCTGGAGCCCCTAACTCAATGTTCTCTCTCAACCTTTGGTTTATCCTGACTATGTCTACGAGTTTGTGAGTAAGGTCGTCTTCACTTCTCTCTCCTGTTTCCAACGTTATGGAAGGTCTAACTGTTACTGGTGGTATAGGAAGTATGGTTAAAACAAGCCATTCTGGCCTGTTTCCTTCTCCAATACCTAAGAATTCTAAATCCTCATCCGGTATTTTTTCCAATCTCTCCCTTATTTGCTGCGGATTCAACATTTCCCCATCTTCGATTATCGTGTAAGGTTTGAGAAACTTTATCTTCTTTTGTTCTACACCACAATACGGACATTTCTTTTTGACCCTCGAAAGAGTAGATTTAAGGGATACTGACTTACTTTCTTTTAACTCTTTTTTGTCAGCTTCATCCAGAAGCACGCGACCACATTCCCTACACGTGGCCTTCAGAACGTTGTAAATGAATTTTGCATAATGGACGTGTATTACAGGCTTTGTCAACTCTAAGTGTCCAAAGTGACCTTGACAAGTGTCTATAAAACCACCACAAGTCCTGCACCTTAATCCTGGGTCTACGACACCCAAACGCGGGTCCATAAGCCCTCCTTCGACAGGATAACCTTCCTGATCATAAAGCTCAGTTTTCGTGATTTTGGCTACAGACATCTTCTTGATCATTTCAGGGTTGAGTATTTTGAATTCAAGCTTTTTCACAGATGCCATGCTTACTCCTCCACGACGAGTTTTGGATAAATGAGCATACTCTTCAACTCATCTAGCATTAGCTTAAACGCGTAAGACATCTCCACTTCTACGATTTTGGAATCCTTGCATACTGGACAATAAACCTTTCCTTTTATTCTGTCGTAGATCGCCGGCATACCACAATTCTGGCAAACGTACACTGTCGTCTTATCGGAGTCGAACCTTTCCTTTAAGAGTAAGGCTGCCCCATGTCCTATTAAACAATCCTTTTCCATTTCACCTAGCCTTAAACCACCTTCTTTACTCCTTCCTTCAGTTGGTTGCTTAGTTAAAAGCGTAACAGGACCTCTTGACCTGGCATGAATCTTGTTCGACACGAGGTGGTCAAGTTTTTGGTAGTATATAACCCCTGTGAAGATCATGCTACGGAATTTTTTACCTGTGCGACCATCGTAAAGCACCTCTCTCCCATCATAACGGAATCCCATTTTTTCGAGGAGTTCTCTCAACTTCTCTTCAGGATAAGGGTCGAAAGGATTAGACTCTATTATCTCTCCTTTGAGCGCGGCTACTTTACCAGCTAAAATCTCTAGAAGATGCCCGATAGTCATTCTTGAAGGTACGCCATGTGGGTTGAATATGATGTCAGGTACGAGCCCGTTTCTTGTGAACGGCATTTCCTCCGGTGGTACAATTAGCCCTATTACACCTTTTTGTCCATGTCTAGAGGCAAACTTATCTCCTATCTCTGGTTTTTTAAGGTCTCTAACGACGACTTTTACAAGTTTATTTCCATCAGCACTTTCTGTTATGAAAACTCTGTCTACAATACCATGGTCACCATGTCTCAACCTTACAGAAGATTCTCTCATGTTTTCTAAGCCGGTTATGAATTGGTCCATGCTACCCAAGAATCTCAAAGGAGAAGTTTTGCCTATAAGGACTTGGTCAGAATCGACCTCTGTCTCTGGGTTGACGATTCCATCTTCTGGTAAGTGTTTGTAAGCGTCTTCCCCAGCATAACCTCTTATACCAGGTTGAGGTATTCCTATTATGTCTTCTTGTCCACCCATGTATCTTTTTTCCTCAGCTTCATAAGTCCTAAACATCATACTCCAGAACAACCCTCTTTCTATCGATGCCTTATTGAATATGATAGCATCTTCCATGTTGTATCCTTCGTACGAAAGTATCGCTATTACGATATTCTGTCCGCCAGCATGGTCATCAAAGTTTATAGTTTTATACGTCCTAGTTTGGACAAGAGGTTTCTGTGGGTAGATCAAAACGTTCGATTTTGTATCTACTCTACTAAGGAAATTCAGAGAAAACATTCCTATGGCTTGGCCTATCATCTTAGCTCCGTAATTGACTCTATCTCCTCTATCGAATTCTGCATACGGTAGCATAGAAGCGGACAAACCCATTATTGTCGAGGGATCTAACTCTAAATGTGTATGCTCTGGTGTCAACTCATCTTCTGTTAGCGCTATATAAGCATTCTCCTCTTCTTCAGCATCTAAGAGTTCTATAACACCTTCTTTGATCAAGTCGGACCACTTTATTTCACCCTTTTTGAGTTTTTCTATGTGCTCTTTAGTTAGTTTTGGTTTTCCATTTTCTACAACTATCAAAGGTCTTCTAGCCCTTCCAGGATCTGTGTAAATCCTTACTTCATCTAGATGAGGATGATAAGCAACGTTGACCTGCTCTGTTATAAGGCCTTTTCTCCTATTCTCCCTTATAAATTTAACAAATTCCTCTGGTTTGTCTGTAGTCCCTAAAAACATTCCGTTAAAAAATACGTTCGTCATTTAACAAACCCCTTTGACGTTAAAAAATTTAATAATTTTTTATTTTCTTTATCATCGGCTCCTCTGGTAACTTCCGTCATGATGGCTAGGTATTTTCTCAAACCTATCGTCGCTCCTTCTGGAGTCTCGCTAGCACATAGCTTACCCCAATGAGTTGGATGAAGTTCTCTTGCCTCGAAGTGTTCTTGAGTAGAGCTGAGTGGTGACAGAACGTTCCTCATATGAGACATAGTCTTTACGTAGCTGGACCTTTCCAACCTTTGCGACACACCAGTTCTTCCACCAACCCAAGTTCCTATCGCTAAAGCAGAGACTATCTGATTGGTTAAAACGTCAGACTCTACTATGGCTGGCAAAGGTGGTAACCTACCCCTTCTCGTAAGCTTTTGATAATTGTACGTAATTCTTGTTATAAGACCCCATTTCCCTAACAGAATCGATCTAAAAAGTATTTCTAGAAGGTCTCCAGCAAGCTTAAGCCTTTTATTCGAGTAATGATCTATATCATCTTCCTCTATCCATCCTATGTGTAATTTAATCAATTTTTCTACAGCCTTTGCAAGGAACATAGCTTTGGAGAGTCTGGAGCCTTTATCTTGACCAAGATGAGGTAGAAGATACTTATCTATCAATTTCTTAGCCCTATCCATCCTGTATTTTTTCTGTGGTATCCTCAAATGTTTGCCAAGCTCATCCATAGCTTCGTTTGCATCTTTAGCTTCTGACTCTAACAGGTTCACGTAGAATTCTTCTTGAATCTCTGGATGTAAAGAAACAGCAGTAATTATGTCTTTATCTCTTTCCAAACCCAACGCTCTAAGTAAGATTACTACGGGTAATTTGTAAACGTTAGCAAAGCTTATTGTAATTACTCCATCGTTCTTCCTTTCAAGCAAATGTCTTTGGATATATCCATCTTTTTCTGAATGTATCCTAGCAATCTCCGTAACGTTTCCTGAGCTTGTTTTTTCAACGATGATTCTGTTGGGTGCTATTTCTTCTACAAGCACCAAGATCCTTTCTGTTCCGTTTATTATAAAGTAACCACCAGGGTCATCTGGGTCTTCACCTACTTCTTCCAATTCCTCTCTACTCATCGTGGACAGAGGACAGAGTTTTGATTTAACCATAACGGGAAAATCACCGAAGTTAACGAGAGTCGTGTTACTTTCGATGCCGTTAAGAACAGGAGTCATTTCTAAGTACATGGGAGCAGCATAAGTTAATCCTCTGATTCTAGCTTCCATCGGTAATATTTTTCTTACAGAGCCATCAGCTTCTTTGATAGATGGTGGACCAATCTTAAACTTTCCGAGTTTAATTTTAAACTCTCCAAGTTGTGGCACTTCAGGTTTTATCTCCTTTATCTCTTTGATGATTTTTGGAATCCTTTTTGTTACGAATTCATTATAAGAATCTATTTGATATCTCACAAAACCTTTTTCACGAGCGAATGCGAGGAACAACGGTGTGAAATCCTTACCCACTTTTTCACCTCAGGCTGTGGCTCGCCCCGGGCGGGATTCGAACCCGCGTCCTGGGAGTGACAGTCCCAGATGATAGGCCACTACACTACCGGGGCATGTCTTGCATTTTCTTAAATTCAGAATTGGAATATAAAAATTTTTGCTATCGATCAATAATCAAC
>JAGHAA010000059.1 GCA_021161745.1 Candidatus Aenigmatarchaeota archaeon | reverse complement strand
AACCCAGGACCTCTCGGTTATCAGCCGAGCGCTCCAGCCAGGCTAAGCTACCCGCCCTCTAAAAATAAGAAACAACGCATGAATAAAAAAGTTTTTAGGTTAAGTTGAACAGTAGATTCAGAGTTGTTGTGGATAGAAATACCTGTAATGAGAAGGTAGATCTTCTTTCTTTATTCCCAGTTCTTCAACAACATATCTTCCTGTAAGTTCGTCAGCTTTCCTACCCAACCGAGAATTAGGATCGTACCATGTAGGTGTCTCTAACATGTAGCCTATTAAATAAATAGAGTCAGGGTTTTTCCTACTCAACCTCATACAATAAATTCCTATCATTTGAAGAAGAGCTGAAAAGGTTGTATTTTCTGTTCTAGTGAAATGAGCCTTTTCAACAAGTTTTTTACCAACTTTAAAAAGAAAGTTTCTCATAATGAACATTTTCCACACTAAACTTAAATAAGTTTTTCAAACCGACTAAATCGACATTTCCTTTTTCTCTATTTCTTTAGAGAGCTTCCTAACAAGGTTCCTTAACTTTTTGCTTAGTATGACAGGATAAGCTGATGGCCTTATAATTCTTTTATACCTTTCAGGAAGCCTTTCCAACTCCTTTAAAGCCTTTTCCCTGATTTCCTCCAACTTCTGAAATCTGTAAACCAATTTTCCTTCTTCAAAAACTTTGACCAAAAGCTTTCTTCCTTCAACCTTCTCTCCATCCAACCCTATAACATCCTTAACGTACTTACCTCTCCTTTCTATTCTCCAGACTTGTTTTCTACCAGGAAGCGTTATCTTACCCTCGCTGAGCTTCATTATAGGCCTCATTCTATCCTTTTTTCCGACTTCTACCAGCTTGTAAACACCTTCTATGGCCGGGGCATCTTTACTCGTAACTAACTTTGTACCAACACCAAACCCATCCACAGGAGATTTTTTGCTCAGTATTTCCTTTATCTTGTACTCATCCAAACCGCTGCTTACGAATATTTTTACATCTTTGAGACCTTTTGAGTCAAGAACCTTCCTAACTTTTTTACTTAGCTTAGCCACATCTCCAGAATCTAGTCTGATGCCTCTTATGTGCTTCCCAACCTTTCTTTTTAACTCTAAAGAAACCTCTGCTGCATGCCTAGCACCTTGCAAAGTGTCGTAAGTGTCTATGAGCAAAATAGATTTCTCTCCATAAACTTTAACGTACTCACGAAAAGCAAGAAGCTCATCCTCATAGCTTTGAATCCATGAATGTGCCATCGTGCCAAAAATCGGTATGCCGAAAAGCTTGCCTGCCAGAACGTTTGATGTACCATCGAACCCACCTATGTAACTAGCTCTCGCCGCTTTAATCCCAGCGTCTACACCATGAGCCCTTCTACTCCCAAAGTCTATCAAAGGCTTCCCCTTAGCCACTAACCACATCCTACTAGCTTTTGTTGCAACCATCGTTTGGAACATCATCGTGTTTATCACAAAAGTCTCGAGTAGTTGTGCCTCTATCAAAGGAGCTGTTATCCTGACCACAGGCTCGTTGGGAAAAGTAAGCGTACCTTCTGGCATAGCATAGACTGTCCCTTGGAACTTGAACCTCTTAAGCCAATCTAGAAAATCATCATCGAAGCCTTTGGATGCGAGAAACTCTACGTGCTCTTTTCTGAACTTCAAGTTTTTCAAATAATAACAGAGTTGCTCTAAGCCAGCAACGAGCAAATAACCTCTGTTCTTCGGCAACTTTCTGAAGAAAAAATCAAACGTTGCGTAATCAGTTTTATTGTTCTTAAAATACCCCTGCATCATCGTAAGCTCGTACAAGTCTGTGAAAAGCGGGAAGTTCTTCTCATCTACGAACCCAAACTTCGGTTCCATCAATAAAGTTATTGAGATGCCTAAAATTAAAGTTGAACGAAATGAAATCAACAATTGTATGAAAGAGGCAATATTCTACGAGAAGGTTAAGGATAAAATCGTTAGGTGTAACCTCTGTGCCTTTAGGTGTGTTATACCAGAAGGAAAGACTGGTGTTTGTAGGGTAAGGAAGAACGTAGGTGGTAAGCTTTATTCGTTGAGCTACGATAAGGTTAACGCTGCTAACCCAGATCCTATAGAGAAAAAACCGCTCTACCATTTTGCTCCTGGTTCGTGCACGTTTTCAATCTCAACTCCTGGGTGTAATTGGAGGTGCAAGTACTGTCAAAACTGGCATATAAGCCAAGGTGAAATAATAGGCGAAGCAATACCTCCAGAGAGGATTGTTGAGATGGCCGAAGACTTCGGTTGTCAAGGTATAAGCTACACCTATGGTGAGCCAACTGTATTCTATGAATTAATGTATGAAACTGCTAAGCTTGCGCACAAGAAAGGTCTTTACAACACTATGGTTACTAACGGTTACATGAACCCTGAGCCGATAAGGAAGATAGCAAAGTATATGGACGCTGTTACTGTCGACTTCAAGGGATCTGGAGACAAGGAGTTCTTGCTTAAGTTTGCGTCTGTGCCTAATTCAGAACCAATCTTTGCTGGTTT
>JAGHAA010000047.1 GCA_021161745.1 Candidatus Aenigmatarchaeota archaeon | reverse complement strand
GTATAAAAATATCTTTCTTAAACACTATCATTCTGGGGATTAGCTATCTTTTTATCTCAACTTTAATAAACGTTCTTTTTGTTTGGTGGCTTTCACTTTTACTAAACATTCTCATAGGTTTCGTAATATCCTTACTTCTCTCATCTAGAATTACTTTATGGGGTTCCATGGCTCTTTGGAATGTTTTTATTTTTAGTTTGTACTTAGGTTTTACTATCGGAAATTATTATGAGGAAATGGCTCTTCACGATTTTTATATTTCACCAGAATGTAATTTCACGTTAAAAGACTTCGTATGTACCACTAATAAAACAACGAAAATCTCATTTTCTCTTCAAAGTAAAGCAGATAAAAATTACATTTACATTTACAGGCCTAGAATGAAAACTCTTATCTCAAACCTCTCAACTCTAGAATTTTCTTACGAAGGTAATCTAACTTTAAAGTTGCCTATAATAGAAAAGAATATTGTAGACAAGAACGAGACAGTTTACGTGGAATACGATTACGGAAAAAGGTTGTTTGATGGAAGGTACAGTATCTCACTCTTTTGTGGGGATTTTGGAAATATCGTAGGAGGAAGGATTATCTTTACTGTGAAAGACGGTAAATGTAAATTTCCATAGATTAAATCAAAACATCTTTTAAGGAAAAGTGTGAAAATACTTATATGCCCCCGTAGTCTAGCTTGGATAGGACGAGGGTCTGCGGAACCCTTGACCCGGGTTCAAAAGGCTTTATGCCTGGAATTCCCGGCGGGGGCATTTATTTCAGTTCTACCCCCTTTTTCAGAGCTTCTCTTACAATTCCGATTTCTTTTCTCTTTTTCTCAAACTCTTTAGGCGTGTAGCACAGAACATCCATAGGAACATCTTTATCCCACAATTCATAAACTTTTTCCATTCTTTTTAGAAAATTCATCCCTTCAAACTTTTTACTAACTATTATGAAATCGTAGTCGCTGTGTTTCAAGTACTCTCCCTTAGCTCTACTACCGAAAAGAATTACTTTTTCTGGTTCGAACTTTTCTTTAACTTTTTGGAGAAAATCAATTATTTCTTTTTTAACTTCTTTTTTACCCATTCTATCACCGCTTCAGCCATCTGGATTTTCTCTATTGCCATATTCTCATCGTAAAGCTCGTAAGGCAAACCGTACGCAGCATCAGGGTAGCGTGTTAAAACGTAATCAGGATTTAATTTTCGTAGAATAGAGAGAAACCGCTTAGGGATGTTAACACTCTTCCCTAAGAATATCAACGAATGTGTAGGCCCTGGTGTTTCTCTCTTTTTATGAATGTATAGCGCTTTTAACGCCTTTTCTACAGATTGGTGTGAAAAGAATGCTGCCGCATAGTACTCTTTTATTTTTAGGTTCTTCTTAGCCGTTTCCAAATCCTTCAACGCTTGTCTCCACCAGTTTTCAACTTCTACTCTCATCTAAAAATTTATTTACCTTTGAAGAAGTTTATAAAAGATTGTTTAAATCGTACATTACACAGTTCTTATTGTGGAGTCCGAAGAAAGAGTAAAATTCAAGGTAAGATTCTTAGAGAAAAGAGAAGTTAAAAAAGATTCGTCACCTTTGATTCGGGAAAACTTAAGCATTAGATTGAAAGATTCTTCTATCATAACGACTTCTGGTCTTAAAAGTAAAACAAAAACTTAGACCTTCTGATTTTGTTAAGGTTCCTCTTGGACAGCTTCTACCTTGATCGGCTCGCCGTATTTTAACTTTATCTTCATTAAATCCTTAGCAACAACAACGTTTGTGAAAATCTGTTTTGCCTGTTCCTCTAATTCTTTCGTATCTTGATATCTCCTGCTTATGTGTGTTAACACTAGAAGTTTAACGTTAGCTCTTTTCGCTATTCTTGCCGCATCCTTAACGTTAGCATGTGCTTTGTCTTGTTCTTCCTCTTCCAAAAACGTGCCATCATGTATAAGCACATCAGCATCTTTAGCAAGCCTTTCTATGTTTTTGCATGGTCTTGTATCGCCAGAATAAACGACTTTTAGCCCTGGTTTTTTTACGGCAACATCCTCAAGCCTTACAACTTTTCCGTTTTTAACGTACTCACCTTTACGCTTCAACACTTCTAACCATCTTCCGCGCTTTAATCCAAGTTGCTTTAATTTCTCCTCATCTATGCTCCACCTATCCTTCTCCTTCAAGCAATAGGCAACGGTAGGCACAGAATGCCAAGCAGGAGTTGAGAGTATTTCATAGTCCCTCGTCTCATAAATCTTCGTGATTTCTTCACCATCAAAGGGAACGTTTATCGCTTCTACCGGGAAACGTAAACCGAAGTAACCCATATCGAGTATGTTTGATACAAATCTCTCCGCCTCTGGTGCGAAGATTCTTAACTTTCTCCTACGCTTTTCAAGGTTCATAGTCTGTATCAAAGGTATTAAGCCAGCAAAATGATCTGCGTGCCAATGAGTTATGAAAATGTTGTCTATGTCCATGAAGCTTATGCCTGATCGCATAAGCTGTTTTTGTGTACCTTCACCACAATCCCAGAGCATGACTTCATAACGTTTAGAAAAGTACTCTATCGCTATAGCTGGATGGTTTCTTGTAAGGCTAGGTATGCCAGATACTGTGCCGAGAAACGTTATGACGATCATTAATTGGATTTAGTTCTTTGTTTATAAAAAAGAAAATATTAGACTCGTTCATTACCACGAAACTGTTATTAAATGCCTTTTTTGAATATCTGGAATTTCTTCTCTGAGATAAT
>JAGHAA010000070.1 GCA_021161745.1 Candidatus Aenigmatarchaeota archaeon | reverse complement strand
CTTCTTGACTTTACCCCTTAACAATCCTAGCCAAGATTGTAGTTCATCTAAACTGCCGATTACCTCGAAAAAATCAGCATGTTTAGGAGTTTTCTTTTTCGAGACAGGGTCAAAACTCTTACCATAGTCTCCGTATTTTGTGTAAAGTTTCATCTTTATCATAATTCGAGTTGTTGATGCTTATTTTTTTTCTGAAAACTGAAAGCCTTCACAAAAAATAATATCATCGAGCATAAACCTATTCTACTCTACTTACTGAG
Source organism: Candidatus Aenigmatarchaeota archaeon (assembly GCA_021161745.1). GTDB lineage: Archaea > Aenigmatarchaeota > Aenigmatarchaeia > CG10238-14 > JAGHAA01 > JAGHAA01. Next base: position 2,545 of record JAGHAA010000070.1, on the reverse strand, counting down.
CGTTTAATGTTATACGTATAACAGAAAAATCTTCTATTTTTAACACAAATAAACAAAGATCAAGCTACAACTGAAAGCTTTATAACGGTAAGTTGAAAGATAATGTTTAAGGTGTAACGTATGGCAAAGAAAGTAGGTCCTTTGGTTGTAAAGAGCAAAGTAAGAGAGCTCGTGAAGGACATGAGGTTCAGCGGTGACTTCTTCGACGCTTTGGATGAGAAAGTTGCAGAGCTCGTAAAACAGGCTGTCAAGAGAGCTGAGGCGAACGGAAGAAAGACTGTAAGAGCACACGACCTTTAAGCTTTCTCTCCCACCGTTTTTTATTTTTTGTTATACGTCATGACTTCAACTTTCGTCATTTTGTTATACGTATAACATATAACTCGAATTAAGCATTTTAGTATTACCTCCACAATATTATGTTGGGGTCTGAATGGGTCGTTACAGAAGCCATTACTGCATTCAAGCCAACAATAACGTGGGGCAAGCTATCAAAGTGGCCGGATGGGTGGAAAGTGTAAGAGACATTGGAAAGCTTGTATTCTTCGTCTTAAGAGATATAACAGGTTCTTTGCAGGTGACTGTAAAAAAAGATTCAAAGTATTTTGACAAAGCGAAGGAGCTTAGCTTGGGAGATGTGGTTTCTGTAACTGGCAGAATAGCCGAGAGACCTGAAAAGATGAAAAACCCCAAGATGAAGACGGGAAGTGTTGAACTTATATGCGAAGAGTTAGAGGTAATGTCAAAATCCGACAGACTACCGTTCATTCCAGGCGACCCGAACGTCACGGAAGCAACAAGGTTAAAGTACAGGTATCTAGACTTAAGAAGACCTGAGATGCAAAGAAACTTAATCTTCAGAGCCAAAGTAATGAATGCTTTCAGGGAATTTCTTACGTCCAAGGGTTTCATAGAAATAGAAACGCCTTATTTGGCGAAGAGTACACCAGAAGGTAGTAGAGACTTTCTAGTCCCAAGCCGTCTACATCCAGGCAAATTCTACGCATTAGCCCAGAGCCCTCAACTTTACAAACAGATTTTAATGGTTTCTGGGTTCGACAGATACTTTCAGTTTCCAAGATGCTTTAGGGACGAGGACTTAAGAGGAGATAGACAACCAGAGTTTACACAACTCGATTTGGAGATGTCCTTCGTCGACATGGATGATGTGATGTCTTTGGTCGAAGACGCTGTCAAGCACGTTTTCAAAAAAACTATGGGAATAGAGATCAAGGAGATACCGAGGTTAGACTATGAGCATGTGATTGAGAAGTACGGAACTGATAAGCCAGATTTGAGGATAAAGGGGTTGGAAATAGTTCATGATGGAAGTGTTAAAGTTTCTTTGGAAGGATACGAAGAAAAAGTAAAGGATATGATAGGGAAGAAAAGTTTCGATAATAAGATGAAAAGCATAGAGGACAATTATGACGTCAAAGTATCTCGGTTTAAACAGTCTATTGCCAATGGTTTTGTTCAGATAGAAGGTGAAAAGCTTGATTCCCTAGCTGCCGCAAACGAGTTAAGAAGGTTTATAGCTTACGCTACGAATTCTATCGAAGAAGGGTTTAAGGTTCTATGGGTTGTAAACTTTCCACTTTTCGAACTTAACGAAGAAGGACAGATTACTTCTGCTCATCATCCCTTCACATCCCCGAGGGATGAGGATTTAGAGCTTTTAGACAAGGAACCTTTGAGAGTAAGAGCAAAGTCTTATGACTTGGTGATAAACGGTTGGGAAGTCGCCGGTGGAAGCATAAGGATTCATAAGCCAGAGATACAAGCAAAGGTTTTTAAGATTCTTGGGATGAGCGAGGAGGAATACAAGAAGAGATATGGGTTCTTGCTGGAAGCCTTCAAGTATGGTGTTCCTCCACATGGAGGTATAGCCTTCGGCTTGGATAGATTTGTAGCTGTTATGCTCGGATTGAACTCAATAAGGGACGTTATAGCGTTTCCGAAGACAAAAGATGGTGTAGATCTTATGACTGGGTCGCCTTCAGAAGCACCAGAGGAGTATCTTAAAGAGTTCAGATGGTTAAAAATAGAAAAAAGTAAAGACTAATCGTAAATTTTAACCTAAATTCTCCACTATAAGTCAATGATCTGATTGTTGAACCATTACCTTCTACCACAAAGATTATAAGATATTTAAGTCCCAAAAGTTAATATGGTAATATGGGAAGTTTAAAAATAGTAATGGAAGATGAATTGTTAAAAGAGTTTAGGAAGAAGGCTATGGAGAAATTCGGATACACAAAAGGCGCTTTAAGCATCGCTGCAAGGGAAGCTATTAAGAATTGGTTGAACGAAAAGGTAGAAAAAAGTAACTTCAGGAAAGACTTTCTAAAAACAATCGAAGAAGTAAGCGGAATTTGGGAAAGTGAAGAAGGAGTTAAATATGTTAGAAAAATGAGAAAAGAAAGTGAAAAAAGATTAAAAAGATTGGAAATATGAAAGTGGTTGTTGATACTGACGTAATAATCGATGTACTAAGAGGATTTGAACCCACAAAAGAAAAACTTAAAGAGCTTGTAGAAACTAG
>JAGHAA010000020.1 GCA_021161745.1 Candidatus Aenigmatarchaeota archaeon | reverse complement strand
TCAGAATGTAAACTATAAACAATAATAAAATTATGCTTAAAACAACTATTTCAAACCTTTTTGCAAAGAATTCTATTGGGTTCATACTTAAATATTTTATTTAATCTTTAAATTAACAAATTTTTTGACGTCCTCAAAAACTTCTCCATGAAACTTGTCTGAAACAAAAGTCACAGCCTTCTTTACCTCTTCGTTCGCATTGCTTGGCGCTATGGAGTACTTAACAAGTTTTATCATCGGTATATCGTTTTTTCCATCGCCGACTACTAGAGTTTCTTCGGGCTTTACACCAACCATTTTCAAAGCCTTCATCAAGCCCGTTCCTTTGTTAACGCCTAAAGGGTCTACATGCACGGCAAACCCAGAATCGAAGACCTCTACGTTTTTTATCCCTGCTCTTTCCAAAGCCTTTATCACCTCTTCTTCTGTCACATCCTTAGACATTTCTGTTCGATGGAACGCATAATCTACATGCCTGTACTCATTGGAGTGAGAAGGTCTGAAACCAAGGGATTCCATCACTCTTGTAACCTCTTCCCTCGTATACGTTTTTTCCGATATGATTTTGTTTTCCCATGTTCCTACGACACCACCAGTCTCTGCCACAACTACCTTGCAAGTGCCTATAAACTCCGCAAGCTCTACTATACCTGGGAAGTCTCTACTACTTATCAGGATGACTTTTACTCGGTTATCTTCCAACTCACGGATTATCCGTATCGCTTTCAAACTTATCCTGTAGCTTTTGTCTGTAAGCGTGCCGTCTACATCCGTAGCTACGACTTTTATCTTACCATTTGCTTTCATCCAGAACACCTACAACGTTAAGTTATGTTTAAAATTAGCTTTTTTTGCCTTTTCCAAAGGCCATGCATCTTCTACCAGCATGTCTGGAACGTCACCGTCCAAAACAGGATAGGCAAGCTTGCAGTTCTCACATACTATGAACATTCCTTTCTCGTACACATCCCCTTTACACTTTGGACATGCAAGAATTTCCAGTAATTCTTTTGGTACGCTCATACTAATTATGTTCGAGAAAAGAGTATAAAACGTTATTTCCAACTTTTCGGATACACATCCTTGCCGATAAAAACTCTGTCAACTCTTACGGCAATGCCATGCTTCTTTTCAAACATTTCCTCGCTCGTCATGTTCGCTATTCCTATGGCGACGAGCTCGTTCTTCAAGCTGTAGATAGCAACTTTCTCGCCTTTCTGTATACCTTTCTGTATCCTGACTAAACCTGGGACGTAGACAGGTGCACCATGTGCTATGGCACTTATGGCAGCATCTTTAACGAAAACCCTTTTTACGTGCAGGATCGCATACTCTACTGGTATAAGTATTTTCCTCAAGTATTTTTCTTCACCCTCCTCTTTCCAGAACTCATAAGCGTCCCTTATCTCAACCAAAGAGTGCGAATACTGTTCTTTAAAATGCCCCGCTCTTACCCTGCGTAGCTCTGTCATGTGAGCTCCTACGCCTAAAACAACACCTAAATCGTGTACTAATTTCCTTATGTAAGTTCCAGCCTCGCAACCAACTCTAAAAAGGACATCCTTCCCTTCCTTTTCCAAGACGTCGAAGAAGTAAACGGTTCTTACTCTTGGTCTTCTTGCAACAGCAGACTTAACTGGTGGTATTTGTTTTATCTTTCCCACAAACTTTTCCGCTATTACCTTTCTAAGAGTCTCTATGTCGACATCCTTGTGTAAGTGCATAACACCAACATACTCTTTGTCCAACCCCATCAACACCATCATAGCCTTTGTTGCGTTTTCCAGAGCTACCGGTAGAACTCCTGTGACCTTTGGGTCCAGCGTTCCAGCATGCCCAGCCTTTTTAACTTTAAAAATATCCTTTACCCAAGCTGTAACTTGATGACTCGTCGGCCCTTTCGGTTTGTCGACGTTGACTACAGAAGACTTTATCAGCTCTTCTATCGTCCTCTCTTCTGGCGGTTTCCCATACCTTGGGTCCGTTTCTTCGTCCTCTACTTTTACGTACCACATATAATCTTCAATTTAAACGCCAACGTTATAAACGTTACACGATTCTAAAAGCCTCTACGACAACAGCCACAGAGACTGGCACCAAAAAGTTGTCCCATTCCCCGCTTAACAACTCAAAAACAGCCGCGACTATGCTGGCAAACAACGCAAACCAGCCATTCTGAGTGAGTGAGACGATTATCGTAAAGCTGGAAAGGAACATCACAGAAAAACCTTCCAAAGTTTTATTTTTGTATATCTTTCTTTTTCCGATCATCAACCCTATGATTGCAGCCACGCTGTCTGATATCGTTGTCGTAAGTAAACCAGAAAGGTATGCTTGAGGACTAAAGAAGTTGAGGAGGATGAGGTATGCAAGAATTAGGAGTAAAGGACGTTTCATGAACTTCTTTTTCTCAGATGGATAAGCACAGAACATCGTTATGTCATAGACTATCGGAAACTTTATGCCGTAGAGCCTGAGAATCTCAGAGAGTGTATAAAGAGTTCCTATTATTACTAATCCTACGTTGGAAAGCTTCAACGGTAGTACAACAAAAACTAAAGAGGAAACATGGATGAGTTTTCTTACTAGAATCCCTGTTTTCATCCTTTCTTTTTAGATTTGGGCTTTTCCTCTTTTGTAGTTTTCTTTTCTTTGGTCGCTGGTTTTTTCTCAGCCTTCTTTTCTGACTTCTTCTCTTCTTTAATTTTCTCTGGGCTAGGTTTCTTTAGACCGAGTTTCGTTAAGAGTCCTGCTTTTTCATAGGCTTTTAGCACTTCCTTATCGTTAGCATCTTCCTTTATCTGTAGCTTGTAAGGGGTTGGTTGTAAATGCTCCACGTTACACCTTCTCCTTTTTACGCCTGTCAGAACCTTCGGTCCTGTGACGAGAACAAAGTTTTCATCGATTTTTTTGATTACGACGGCATACCTTCCAGCTTCTCTACCAGCTATCTTTACACACACTCTCCCGACTTCCAAGGTTACCATCCACACCACCTCATTTTTCCAAATCTTTTGAAAACTTTTCAACCGCCATTTGTTTGATAACTTCTCTCATGCATTCGCTACAAAGGTAGCCACCATAAGGTCTCTCTGGTCTTTTCTTTGTCTTGGGTAAGTTTTTCATCTTCGAAGGTAATTCCCTTGGTACACCGTGCAAAGGCTTTCCACATCTTGCACATCTCGCCTGTTTAGGCTTTCTCCTCTCTAACCTTATGACTACACGACCACCAGGCGTCTTGACCTTTACTCTTCTCCTACTCCTCGACCTATCCTTCGTCATACGTCAACACCCAACAACCTTCTGAGTATCCATGTTATCGTTACCGAAACTATTATATACCATCCAATCCATGAAAGCTCTGACCCTATCCATGGCAAACTAAACGGAAGCCTTGCAACTATTTTACCCGTATACATTTTTGAAATTATCGGAAAGATTGTGACCAGCAGTATGAGAGAGATTATCATGGGCTTTATGCTTTCTTTCATAAACACTTTGTTCACTTCGGTTATTTCCTCAACTATCTTTTTCATTCTTTCTACATCGTTAGATTTTTGTGCGTCTATCAGGGTCTTTTGGAGTTGTTTCATCTTCTTTTTTGCTTCGTTCAGTTTTTCAAGGTTGACGAAAAACTTGTATGAAAGTATTATTATCAAAGAGACTGCTAGCGCTATGAGGAACAACGACATGAAAGGTTGAGACACTATTACTACCAATCCGGTTATGTCCATATTCTTAACACCTATTTTCAGCTTTTTATCCTTTACCGAGTATCCTTTCTATTATCGGAGCGGCTTCATGAGGATGTTCTGCTTTTATACGTTCATAAAAGTTGTAGATTATAGACACCGTAAGCAGTATACCCGTTCCTGTCCCTAGAGCACCCGTAAAGTCCGCGAACGCAGCAAGCAGACCTATCGCTATACCACCTATTACAGCTAAAGGTGGTATGTACCTTTCCAAGACTTTTTTGATTATCCTCCTATCCCTTCTGTAACCTGGAATCTGCATACCGATGCTTTCGATCTGTTCTGCTATGCTTTCTGGGTCCATACCAGCCGTGTTCACCCAAAATACAGAGAATATAACAGCGAACGTTATCATGAATACAGTGTACGTTAAAAACGGTAAGGCATAGCGTGAGAGAGTAGCAAACGAGAAGAAATCTGGCATCAAGAAAAAGAATCCTAGGCCGACTAGAAAACCTAGAATTGTAAATGCTGTTATTATCTTAACGCTATTTTTACGGTAAAAGAGTAAAGAGAAGAACACACCAGCTGTGAAAAATCCGCCTGTTGTTAAAGCTATTAGCTCTATCTCTTTAACACCTCTAGGAGCTGTTAGGTAGAATAGGACACCTGAAATCGGATTGTTGTTTTCATCGAAGCATGCCAACCAACTACATCTTGTCTCTGGATCCATTCCCATCTTTCCCCATAACTGTATGTTGGCAAGAAGTGCTGCCGTCAAGATTATTGGAATGTTAGACGTGTAGAAAAGCTTTAAACCCCATCTCCTACCAAAACCTCTGACAGCGGAAAAAGCGAGAGGTATGTCTACGGATATGTCTTGTGCGTACATCGTTATCAAAAACACGAGCACTGTCGAAACCAAAGGTATAAGGAATATCAGAGCTGCTTGGAAGTCGCCTGAAATGAAGTGAATCAGGAAATTCCAGAATAATCCACCAGGAGGATTGCCTTCACTCGGTATACACGTGGAAAAACCTTCAGCAGGGTTGCACGTTTGAGCGAAAGGTGTGAACGCTCTTATGAAAATCGTTCCTGTTACTCCAGCCGCTATGAAAAGGCTTATTCCAGAGCCAATTCCCCATTTAGTCGTGAGGTCATCCATCAGGAAAACGAGAAAACCACCCAAAGCGATCTGAGAGATGACGATTGTTAGTGTTAGCGGGTCGTTAGAGGCAGGTGGTATAGCTCCAGCTAATACGTATGCCGAAGCTTCGAATACGATGAAAACTATCGAAAGTAGCTTGTTCGCTGCTTCATACTTCCTCCTATCCTCTGGCTTATTCATATCCCACTCTATTATCTTTGAACCGACCATAAGCTGAAGGAGTATGGAAGCCGTGACTATAGGTCCTATACCGAGCGTCATCAGAGTTCCGAATTTCGAACCGAGGAGTATTTCTAAAGTCCTGTAACGCTCGCTAACGTTACCGACTCCAAAAACTCTTATGTGAGACATGGCAAAGTAAAGGATTAAAATTACGGCTGTCCACTTAAGCTTAGTCTTAAGGCTTAACTTTTGAACAGGAGATTTTATCGTCGGCACATACTTTGCAAGCTTTTCCCATTCAAAACTAACCTTCATTTTCTTCACTCGTCAGAATTTCTCCACCCGCAGCCTCAACTTTTTTCTTCGCAAGCTCGCTGAAAGAATCTACCTTTATCACGAGTTTATGCGTTATTCTACCCCTTCCAAGAAGTTTATCATATCCTAACTCTTTCAAATCCACTTTTATCTTTCCCTTTTCTTGTTTTAGTTTTTTCTCTTCCAAAAGTTTTTCAACAAGCCTGTCAAGCTCATCTAAGTTTATCGTCTTTGGCTTCTTAACCACTTCCCTAGGCCTTTTAAAACCTCTTTTACCGAAATGATCAGGCTCGTATTTCACAGTATAGATCCATTTATGTTTGTGCATACCAGCTTTTCCCCTTCCACCTCTACTCCCTCCACCTCTATGCTTCTTATGGCTACCATATCCGTAAGTCCTGTGACCACGCATCTTTTTTACTTTTTTCTTTCTTCTGACTACCATGACCATCACAACATCCTTTCTATCAATTCGTTGATAGCATCCCCTCTGTATCCCAAATCTCCTTTTGGATAGTGGAATTTCTTCGATTTTAAACCTTTCTTAGGCGGAGAAAGCCTGAAGACAGGCTTTAACTCTTCAAAATCCTTTAACTTTACCTTACCACTGAGCAAAGCATCCGCAAACTCTTCGAAAGACTTGAAACCAGTTATCTTCTTCAAAGTTTCTTCATCCAGCTTTTTATTCCCAATGACTCTTCCACGTTCTTTCAAAAGCTTTACCAAAGTTTCTTTTTTTATTTCCCCATACGTCACGTAATCTTTAACCTTTTTTAGCATACCCTCAAAATCAGGAGTTTTTGGAACGAGAACACAATGGTTTACCCTATGAAGCTTAAGCATCTTTAACATATCCAAAATCTCCTTCCTGACTTTAACAGAACCCCTTAGCCTTATGACAGCGTACACTTTCATTCACCTTTCTTTTTGGGACGCTTGTAAGCATGCAACTTTTTGAGAGCCCTGTAGACAGCCGTTATAAGGTTTATCCTAGTTCCAGTATCACCAAGCGTCTTAACCCACACGTCTTTTATTCCAGCAAGTCTAAGGATTTTCTTCGTTTCATCGTCTGCCACTAAACCAACTCCTTTAGGAGCTGGCATGAGCGTAACTCTTACTGAGCCACATTTTCCAGTAGTCTTGTAAGGTATCGAATGGTCTCCACCGCAACCACATTCCCAACTACCACATCCACGAGGAACGAGTATTAGATTCTTCTTCGCGTTTTTTATCGCCTTCTCTATGGCCAACCTACTTTCCTTCGCCCTTCCTTTCCCTATACCTACTATACCGTCTTCATTACCGACTACAGCAAAGGCTGTCATAGTGTACCTTCTTCCAGAGTGATGCATCTTAGCGGTTATCCTTATCGGTATACGTTGTATACCACCACCTTTTCCAGACCTACCTCCTATGAGTATGAGTTCTGATTTCAAATTGGGAATTAGGTAATCGACTATCTCAGGCTCCAGAATTTTTTGCCCTGATTCCAAAATCTCCCTGATATCTTTTATTTCACCTGCTAAAACCTTCCTACCGAGCTCTGTCCTAGGTTTCCACGCAGGTTGTTCAGGCTTCAAAGGACTCTCAGATTCATCCTTCTCCTGCTTCTGCTCTTCTTTCTTTTCTTCTGCCATCTAACCCCCGAGTATCTTCTTTTTAACTTTTTCAAATATTTCTGGCATATTTTTATACTTTTCAAGGTAGCTAGAGATGTGCTCCCCTCTTATCCTATTTTCAGATGGAAATATACCTTCTCCATGAGGAACGTTAAGGCCTGCGTCCAAAGCACCTTTAAGCAAGGCAAAAATCCTACCGCCTTTTACAGGGTTCTGAAGACCAACATCTAGTACGGCTTCCTTTATGTTTTTCTCTAGAGCTCTTTTACCTATCAACAAGCCAACTAAATATGCTGCTGGTGTGTTGCCTGTAGGCAAGTTCCAACCGAATTTTTTTAATTCCTCACTACTCGCAGAAACTAGCGTTCTGTCCCCAGAAGGGTTGTATTCTATGATTTGTGCCCTTATATGCCTGAGACTCTTCCTGACCACTAGTCTAGGCTTTCCAGACTTGAGAAGCTTAAGCCTCTTCCTGTAATCAGTCTTTCCTTCCCTCCTCCTTCGATGTGGAACTATGTATTTTGGACCCCTAGCCATTGCCATCACTCTTCTTTGATAATACCCCTATCCCTTAAGTAAAGGTTAAGGTGTGCTCTACTCCTAAACATACCACCCTTTACCTTTAAATAGAGCTCTCTGTACTGTCTAGTCGTCAGCTTTCCGCTATCTCTCAGTTCTTTCAAGTACTTTCTCAAAGCCCTGACAGTTTTCATCCATTCTTCTTTACCAGATGTCCTGCTTCCTTTCCTACTTCCAGGACCTTTTCTCCTCTTCTTCTTTTCTTTTGGTTTTTTGATCTTCGGAGGCAAAGCCTTTATCGCCCCTCCTTCTATCAGCTTCTTTATGTCAGCACGTGTAATGGCGTTTTTAATGTCTTCCAACCTATTCGGATCTAACCAAACTCTTGATTGACCAACTTTCAGTATGCTTGCTGCAAGCCTCTTTTGTAACCTTAGAGTTGGCATGTCTATCACGGATTAAGGATTTTAATTCCAATTTCTTTAGCCTTTTGGATTATTTTCTCCCTAAGCTTTTTACCTACTTTAGAGGATATCTTTATCGCATCCTTTTTAACGTCGATTTTTTCCAAATCCTTGAGGCTTTTAACCAACACTTCTCTAAACCCAGATGGGTGTAAACCTCTTAACTCTTTCGGAGCTCTGTAGCCTATGGATGGCATTTTCCTCTTTCCTTTTTTTCTTTTTCTCATCTTACTATGCAAGCCTCGCGGTCTTCTCCATCTTTCCTTTATTCTTTTGAGTATACCAGCCCCTTGTGCTAAAAATTTGGGTTTTTTTCTCGGGTTGACCATATTACATTCCCTCTTCTTTCGATGCTATGTAAATTCCATCTTGGAAGATACGTCTGTCGAACTTAGTTATCCTACACGCCTGTTCTATGTTTGCAGCAGTCTGAGCGACGTCTTCTAGGTTTATTCCCTTGATTATAACCTCATCACCCTTTACCTCTACCTTAACGTCTCCCATTATCTTAGCTATCCTGTTAGTCCTTTCTCCTAAGAAGTTCTGGATAACAACTCTATCTCCATCAACTTTTACAGTGATTGGGAAGTGTGTATAGACGATTTTCATCCTGTAAGTAAAACCTTTAGTTACACCTTTTATCATATTCCTTATGTGAGCGGCTATCGTACCCACCATAGCCTTAACTTTTCTCCTGTCCTCAGGCGAAGAAATAACAACCTTGTTGTCAGTCTTCTCTATTTTTATATCCCAAAAATACTTGAACGTCCTTTCCAACCTACCTTTTTCTCCTTCAACTATCACTTTTTTCCCGTCAACGTGGACGCTGACACCTTCTGGTATCTCTATTTCCTTTGAAACCATACAGCATCCCTCAGTAAACGAATGCTAACAGCCTTCCTCCTATCTTTTTCTTCTTCGCCTCTTCATGACTCATAACTCCTTTATCTGTTGTAAGTATGAGTATTCCAAAACCTGCTGCAGGCAGATATCTTTTTTCCCATCTTTCGAACTCATCTATGCCTACGGGGTACCTCGGCTTTATGGTATTGGTATCGTTGATGACATTCTTTAACTCAACTTTAAACTTACCACTCCTTCCATCATCTATGAATTCAAAGGCTCCTATATAGCCATGCCTCTGCATGACTTTTAACACTTCTCTTATCAAATTGGATGCTGGAACTATACACTCTTTTTTTCCGACTTTTTCAGCGTTTTTAATGATTGAAAGTGCATCTGAAAGTGGGTCGTGCTTCATACCATCACTTGCATACATTATTTTGTGTAAAGTTTATTAAACTTATCCATACCCAATAAAATGTGGAATTTTTCTTTTTAAAGTTTCAATCTTCCAAAACGACCATCGAAACTTCACTTCCTCTAATGAGAACCTCTTCTACAATCCCATAAGGAGTTTCAATACTTTTCGAAAGATGTAGATACAAATTTCCTATCCCTCCATGTTTTGTGCTATTATCAAATCCTAACAGGACTCCCTCAAGAACTTCTTTGCCAAACGCTTTTTGCCTAACATATACTTTTACTACTTTTTCGATGTAATTTTTTATTTTTTCTTTTACTGGAGTATCAACCGATTTTTGGAAAGCATAACTCATTCTCTCAAATGAATTTTTGAGAGAATAAGGATAAATCGCTAACTATGCGCCGGCCGGGATTTGAACCCGGGTCACTGGCTTGGAAGGCCAGGGTCCTAACCAGGCTAGACTACCGGCGCTTTCAAAATAAAAGTAGAATAGGGAAATTTAAAACATTATCCCACGTAAGTTGGTTGTGGTTTGATTTTTTGTTGAGCTTGTGGTTGTGGAGGGGGAGAAGAAAGTTTTCTATATTTTGGTTTTCTTCTGTAGAATTCCTTGTAAACTTCCCACACTTTCTTTCCTTTCTCACCTCTAAGGATCTTAACTATCACCATCTTCGGCATCACTATTTTTTCCGAGATTGGAGAATAGTCTATGAGCACTATGTCTCCTTCACGTATCTTCGAAGCTAGTCTAGATGCTACCTTGAAGGTTATTATATTCTCGTCCCATGTCTCTACGACAGCCTGCACGCTAGAGTCCGAGCTTATCGTATCTTTTTTTCCGGGTTTAAGAACTTCCACAACCCTCCCCACATGGTAGTAGACCAATTTCTTAACCTCCCTCTTTACAGCTTATACCCTATTTTTCTCAAAAACTCTTTTCTTTCTTTAATTTTGTCTTCATCTTCTATACCCTTTGGTGAATAACCATCAACAACCCCTATTATACTCCTACCCTGCTCTGTTTCCGCAACCAAAACTTCAACCGGGTTGGCAGTAGCACAGTAAATCGTTACCAGTTCTGGTGTGGATTTTAACGCTCTCAAGACGTTTATAGGATAAGCATTTTTTATGAAAATTATAAAACTGTGTCCTGCTCCTATCTCCAAGGCCTTTTCGGTTGCAAGCTTTCGCAACTCTTCATCGTTTCCACTATGCCTAATCAACCTGTCTTGAGATGCTTCACAGAATGCTAATCCAAATTTTATGTTTGGAACGGAGTTAACCAAAGCTTCGTGAAAATCCTCGACGGTTTTTATAAAATGACTCATACCTATTATTACATTACATCCTTCTGGAACACTTACCTTAACAACTTTTATCTCAACCATTATCACCACCAAAAATAATTTTTGTTAACCTATCAAAAAACTTCTTTTTATCCAAAACTCCTCTTCCTTGTCTACTTTCTCTTCTTGTTTTGGTTCTTCCTTTTTTTCCACTATAACTTCTTCTTTCCTTTTTGTTTCTCTTTTCCAATTCACTTCCGCTTTTTTTATTTTTTCAGCTATTTCTGCCAATTCTTTTTGATTAACCTTTATGGGTTTGTTCTCAAACAATGGGATTTGGTCTTTGTAAACAGGGTAAACTCTGACGTTAAAATGAGGAACCTGTCCTATAAGCATTGCTATGAAAACTGCTTCCAGGCCCAAAGCTATTTTTATCTTCTTCGCCACTATTAGAGCTGTATCAAAGACTTTACTTGCCGTATCCATATCATCATCAAAATTTACGAAATGTTTTTTCGGAATTACTATACACATTCCCTTACTCCTAGGATTTATGTCGATAAATGCAAGTGTATTCTCGTCTTCATAAACTGTTATAGCCGGTATTTCTTTTCTCACAATTTTACAAAAGATACAGTCTGTCATCGCTGAGCACCAAATGTTATATAGAGGTGTAAACTCTTTACTTTGATGTTATACGTATAACTTTTTTTTCTATTAATCTCTCTACTACTTCTAAAAAGCTTAGATGTTCTTAAAGGTAAAAAATGTGTAAAGAATATTTAAATATTCGTACGAATAATTTCGGATAGTCGTGGTGTAATCGATGGTAAGAGAAAGTAAGCCACGTGCTGGAAGTTTAGCGTTTTATCCAAGGAAAAGGGCTAGACGTATCTACCCACGCGTAACTTCTTGGCCTTCTAGCGAGAAAGTTAAAGTTCTCGGTTTTGCCGGGTACAAGGTTGGAATGGGACAAGCAAAGATTTTGGACACAGAAAAAAACTCACCCACTTATGGCCAAGAAATAGTCGTCCCCGTAACTATTCTGGAGATACCACCGCTAAAAGTTGTTGGTATCAGGGCATATGAGATAACCCCCCAAGGTTTGAAGATTCTCGGAGAAGTTTGGGACCCAAAGGTTAAGGAAGATAAGTACGTCAAGAGAAAAGTTAAAGTTGGAAGGGTAGATTTCGAGAAAAACGTTAAAAAGATAGAAGAATCGTTAGAAAGGGTTTCTTCTGTAAGGCTTATAGTCGCTACACAACCACATAAAGCGGGAATTGGTAAAAAAACCCCAGAAATCTTTGAGATAGAAGTTGGTGGAGATGCAAAAGAAGCTTGGAATTTTGCTAGGGAAAAGTTGGGTAAAGAGTTGTCTGCTGATGAAGTCTTCCAGAATGGAGAGCTTGTGGATGTTATCGCCGTAACCAAAGGAAAAGGTACACAAGGTCCCGTCAAAAGGTTTGGTGTAAAAATCCAGACAAGAAAAGCAAAGAAAAAGAGGAGACATGTTGGAAGTCTTGGTTCTGAAACTCCTCAACGTGTTCTATGGACAGTACCACAAGCTGGTCAGATGGGGTTTCAGACTAGGACTGAACTTAACAAAAGAATTTTAAAAATAGGGTCTGACATAGAAAACGTTATACCTAAAGGTGGTTTTATAAGGTACGGTGTTTTAAAGAGCGCTTATTTACTTTTAGAAGGCTCTGTTCCAGGACCGAAGAAAAGACTTATAAGGTTGAGAAAAGCTATAAGACCAACAGGCCCATTAACTATTCCAGTCGAGATTAGAGAAGTAATAACGGAAGGTAGTTAGGTGGTAAGATGAAAGTCGATGTGCTAGATTTGAAGGGAAAAGTTGTTAAGAAAATAGAGCTTCCAGAGATTTTTAAGACGGAAATTAGACCGGATTTGATCCAACGCGCTTTCTTGGCTATAATGAGCCATAAAAGACAACCTTATGGCACAGACCCGTTGGCAGGATTGAGGACTTCTGCCCACTACCATGGGATGAGGCATTCTAGGTATACTATGATGAATAGGGAGCTTGCTAGGATGCCAAGGTTGCATGGTGACACAGCTCCAGGGTTGTTCTGGGCTGCTAGGAAGGTTCCTCAGGCTGTTAAAGGTAGACGTGCTCATCCACCAAAGGTTGAGAAAGTTTGGGAAGAAAAGATAAACAAAAAGGAGAGGAGAAAAGCCATAGCAAGTGCCATAGCCGCGACTGCTGTGAAAGAGTTGGTCGAAAAAAGAGGACACAGGATAGATGGTGTCAAAAGTTTACCTATAGTAGTCGTCGACGATTTGGAGAAGATTTCGAAGACGAAAGAGTTAAGAGAGTTCTTAGAGAGGATTGGATTGAAGGAGGAGTTAGAAAGAGTAAAAGAAAGGAAAGTGAGGGCTGGAAAAGGAAAAAGAAGGGGAAGGAAGTATAAGAAAAAGATTGGACCTTTAATAGTCGTCGGAGAGGATAAAGGGATTGGCAAGGCTGCAAAGAATTTGCCAGGCGTGCATGTGTGCAGAGTTGAGAACCTGAATGCAGAATACTTGGCCCCTGGTGCGATGCCTGGAAGGCTTACGATATTCACGCTAAGCGCGATAAACAAGCTTAAGGAAGGTAAACTGTTCGGTGGTTGAGAATGGTTGTAGATCCATGGAAAATATTGTTATATCCTCACATGAGTGAAAAGAGCGTAAGCTTAGTGGAGAAGGAAAACAAAATAGTTTTCATCGTCGATAGAAAAGCTAATAAAAAGCAGATAAAAGAAGCGTTTGAAAAAGCTTTTAACGTTAAAGTCGAAAAGGTTAACACTGAAATCACGATGAAAGGAGAGAAAAAAGCTTATATAAAATTAAAGCCTGAATACAAGGCGATAGATGTCGCTGTTAAGCTCGGTATGGTGTAGTAAATGGGTAAGAGGATTATAGCTAGAGCTAGGGGAAAGGGAGGGCCAAGGTATAGAGCTCCTAGCCATAGGTATAGAGGAAAGTTTACTTACATCGGAGTTTCTGGTATAACAGGCGTTGTTAAAGATATCCTACACGACCCTGGTAGGAGTGCTCCTGTTGCC
>JAGHAA010000068.1 GCA_021161745.1 Candidatus Aenigmatarchaeota archaeon | reverse complement strand
TCGTAAAAAGAGATTTAGAAGAACGACTAAAACCTCAGATGGAAAAACAAATAGTAAAAGTCGTTACTGGAATAAGAAGGAGTGGTAAGTCCACACTTGCGTTACTTCTTCTTCAAGGAAAAAAATTTGGATACGTTAACTTTGACGAAAAAGAATTGATAGACATAAACCTAGATGAACTTTTATCCGGTATTCTGGAAATATACGGAAACGTTAAATTTTTACTCTTGGATGAAATTCAAAACGTCGATGGCTGGGAACTCTGGGTCAACAGTCTACAGAGAAGTGGATACAATATAATCATCACAGGTTCTAACGCTAAATTGTTAAGCAAAGAACTTGCAACTCACTTAACTGGTAGGTACGTAGAGTTTGAGAACTTTCCATTTAATTTTAGAGAGTTTCTAAGATGGAAAAAATTTGATTTACAAGATATTGAGTTCTTGAAAGAAAAAGAAGGGAAGTTGAAGTTTTTGTTGAGAGAATACTTACGAGTTGGGGGCTTTCCAGAGTTTTTAGTAAAACAATTGGAAGAAAGTTATCTGAAAACTCTTTTTGACGCGGTAATCTATAAGGACGTTGTAAGGAGATGGAACGTAAAGTATCCTACAAAAATAGAGGATTTAGCAAGATACTTAATTTCCATCCATGGAAGAGAATATACTGCTACAAAAATTAGGAACTTGTTGGGATTTAGAAGCACGTTCACGGTTCAAAATTACATTAAATATTTGGAAGAAGCTTATCTGATAATTTCTTTGGAAAGATTTTCAAAAAAGACAAAAGAGTTTCTGAAAGCACCTAAAAAAGTTTTCTCAATAGATGTCGGTCTAGCGAACGCTATTTCTGTAAAAGCTGAAAAAGAAGTGGGTAGAAGTATGGAGAATGTGGTATTTCTACAACTGAAAAATAAAGGATACAAAGAGAATAGAAACCTTTTCTACTTCAAAGATTATCAGCAACATGAAGTAGATTTCGTTGTTAAGGAAGGTTTGGATATTAAGCAATTAATCCAAGTTACTTATGCTAGCGGTTTGGATGAGATTGAAAAAAGAGAGTTAAGGAGTTTGGTTAAAGCGAGTGACTTATTAAAATGCAAAAATTTGTTGGTGATTACTTGGGACTATGAGGATGAAATAGAGTTTAAGTGGAAGAAGATTAAGTTTGTGCCATTGTGGAAGTGGTTGTTAGTTAATAAAATTTAGAGAATCAAAGAATCATTTACAAAAACCTTTTTATTATCTCCACTATCTTTCTGTGAACTACCTCGGGCTTAGGTTTTCCATCGACAACGAAAGTGTTCGGAAAGACATCTTTTAGCTCCAAATACCTTTTCCTAATCTTCTCCAACTTCTCTTGCGTTTCGAACATCTCAAACCCGAACCTAGCCTTCTTTATTCTTTCGACACAGATTTTTCCAGGAACGTCGAGTATGATAGTAACATCTGGAACAGGGAACATAGAATTTATCTGTTTGAGCCACTCCACATCTAGACCATCTAAAGATTCATAGACTATAGTCGACAAGGCATAACGGTCGCTTATAACCACAACACCTTTTCTCAACAACGGCTTTATGACCTTCTCTACATGATGAGACCTGTCGGCGGCGAAAAGCAAAGCAAGCGTCCTTAAGTCTATTTTCAACTCATTCTGTAAAACAGACCTTATGATTCCACCTATGATAGAGTTCGTCGGCTCCTTCGTAACTTTAACCTTATAGCCTCGCCTCTCAAACCATTTCGCAAGCAATTCTGCCTGCGTTGTTTGACCAGAACCGTCTGGTCCTTCGATGACTATAAAAAGACCTTTCGGCATGGCTATCTTCAAATTTATTTTTACTCTCTGGATTTAAATTTCACCGAAGAGATAAACTTTTTCTTTAGATTATACGAACAAAATAATCATGCTAGACGTCTTCAAACTCATAGGTGCTTTAGGACTTGTTTTCATTTCCTTCGGGATACTTATAAAGGAGAGGAGTAAACAGGATTTACTTTACATTCTAGGCGGTATCTGTTTGGAGATTTATAGCGTACATATCAACGACAGAATATTCATGATCTTACAGTTGTTCTTTACACTTTCTGCCCTGTACGACTTCCTCAAAATCCGTCCTAGACATTGAGATCGAGTAGCATATTCCTCTCGGTTAACCTTTTATGGAAATTCTTTTCCACCATCTTTATTATATGCTTCGCTTTTTCAACGCTTATCCCAGCTTTCTTTGCAGCTTGAGTTATGCTCAGCTTCTTATCATACCAATAAAAAAGAAACTTGTCAAGCTCTTCATACTTAACTCCTAACTCTCCCTCATCAGTATGTCCTTTCCACAAACCCGGAGAAGGAACCTTGTCGATTATCTGCTCAGGGAGACCAACATGCCTAGCAAGCATCCTGACCTGAGTCTTGTACAACCCTATTATCGGATATATGTCAGCAGCACCGTCGCCGTACTTAGTAAAGTATCCAGTCAACCACTCGCTTTTGTTTCCCGTCCCAACTACTAGTCCATCAAGCTGGTTAGCACGTTGGTAGAGGATCACCATCCTTATTCTTGCCTGCATGTTCCCAAAAGTCACTCTACTCATCTTTCCAAGTTTATTCCTCAAAAGTTCAACTACATCGGTTATGTTAATTATCTCAAAGTTTATTCCAAGATTTTTTGTTAAAGATTTTGCATCTTCCAAATCTTTATCTTTTAAAGTTTTATCATAAGGGAGAAAGTAACCATGAACATTCTTAGGCTTTGCAGCTTTGGAACAAAGGTAAGCGACCAGAGAAGAGTCTATGCCTCCACTCATCCCAACGATAAGTTTCTTTCTCCCGCTTTCCTTCATCTTCTCTTTTATCCATCTCACAATCTTTTTTTCAACTTTTCCACAGTCTATTTCCATCTCTCTACCAACTCCTTCGTAGCAAGGATTTTAGCACCGTAAACCTTTTTCATGTATTCCAAGCTTTTCTGGTGAGACTCTTTATCAAGGTCTGCTGTAGCATCACTAACAACTATAATCTTGAACCCTCTGAAAAAGGCCCCAGCAGCAGTATGCTGACAGCATATACTCGTCGCAACACCTGTTATGCAAACTGTACCAACATTAAATTTCCTCAAAATTTGCTCTAACTCTGTATGATAGAAAGCATCATATGTCGTTTTTTTAACTATAAAACCACTCTCCATAGGCTTTAATTCGTCTACCACCTTACTGGCCTCGCTCCCTTCCATCGCATGCTCTCCCCACAGTTTTATTTCCGAATCATCCGGCCTGTGAGAATCTACAGCATAGATGACCGGAATTCCCTTTTTCCTTGCAACTTCTACCAATTCTTTTATGTTGGGTATTATGAGTTTGGCATCGCTTACTCTCAACTTTCCATACACGAATTCGTTTATCATGTCTACTATGATTAAAGTGTACTTCATAGTTTCAGATTTAAATTTGGAAAGTCTGGAGCAAAAAGTTTGACTCAAACATTGGTTTCCAATCGGGAACTAATCTTTAAATTATTGGTTTCCAAATTAAAACTTATGAGAACGGATGAAGTCTTAACGTTGTTGAACGAATGGTGGATGACTGGTAGCGTAAAGAGGTCTTTAGCACCAGATTACAAAAGGTATGGATTCTTCGAGACGTTAGAAACTTTAAACAAACGACAGATAACAATCCTAACCGGTTTAAGGAGAGTTGGAAAGACTACGATATTCTTTCAAACGATAGACTATTTGATAAAAAGCGGTCTGGATCCAAAGAGGATAGTGTATTTTTCTTTCGATGAGAAAATAGACGATCTAAAAACCATTCTGGATGAGTACCAAAAGATTACTGGAGTTTCGTGGAAAGAGGAGAAAGTATACGTTTTTTTGGACGAAATCCACAAACTCCAAGGATGGGGAAGAAAGGTAAAGATGTTTTACGACAACTTCCCGAATTTGAAGATACTCTTGTCCGGTTCTAGCAGCGTTGAGCTGGAAAGAGAGGCTTATAAGAACTTAGTCGGAAGGTTCTTTCTGATAAACTTAAAACCTCTGTACCTCAAAGAGTTCATCGAGCTGAAAAAAGGAAAAGCCGTAGAGGGTTTTGAAGTATGGAGGGATGAACTCTTCCTAAACCTTAACGAATACTTCAAAAAACCTTTTCCAGAGATCGTCGATGAAGAAGACGAAAGAAGAATACAGGAATATATTAGAGAGAACATAATAGGAAAGATGATCCATGTAGACCTTCCAAAAAAGTTCAAAAACGTGAACGAAGAGTTGTTGTTGACTCTGCTAGAGATATTCTACCAAAATCCAGGAATGATCCTCAACATCACAACCTTGTCCAAATCTTTAA
Source organism: Candidatus Aenigmatarchaeota archaeon (assembly GCA_021161745.1). Classification (GTDB taxonomy): domain Archaea; phylum Aenigmatarchaeota; class Aenigmatarchaeia; order CG10238-14; family JAGHAA01; genus JAGHAA01. Next base: position 862 of record JAGHAA010000068.1, on the reverse strand, counting down.
GAATATCGAAGAAAACTTTGATCCAACACATCTTTTTCTTGAAATTCTCTTACCTTATAAGAATCGTAAAGAACTTCAGAGTCTCTATCCTAGCGACTAGCAGAAAGATGCCAAAGGTTTATCCATACCACTGGTCTTTGTCGTTCGGACTTTTCAGAAAGATGGAAGAAGGAAAGCTCTTAGAATCTGCTGTCGCTTCCATTCTGGACGCGAAATACTACTGGAGGAAAGGTAATAAAGAAGTGGACTTTCTTCTTAAGAACGAAAAGATCGTTCCTGTAGAGGTGAAGACAAAAGAGGATTTAGGAAACCTACAGTATTTCTTGAGAAGGTTCGGGATTGATGAAGGGTTTGTCGTGTTCAACCAGAGACGTGGAAAGGAAGTAAAGTTAGATAAGTTGAAGGTTAAATTCATTCCCTTCATAGAACTGGCATTCTATCCAGATAGCGTTAAACGACTCTTCGGTTAAGATTTTAGATTCTTGGGTACCCACTTCTCACCTCTTATGTTTATCTTTTCTCCACAGAACTTACACCTACCGTTTTTTATGTTAAACTCCAAAGTCTGCATCCAGTAGCGTTTTATCAGCAACCTTCCACAGTTCGGACAATAAGTGTTGTTCTTCTCGCCTTCAACATTCCCGACGTAAACGTATTTCATACCTATCTGTTTAGCTACCTCATAAGCCTTTTCCAGTTTAGTAAGAGGAGTCGGTGGTAAATTAGTTAGTCGGAAATGTGGAAAGAATCTCAAAAAATGTATAGGTGTTTCGTCGCCTAGATTTTCTTTAACCCACTCGACTAACTGCTTAACCTTTTCGATCGAATCTCCTATTTGAGTAACGAGTAAGTCTGTTATCTC
>JAGHAA010000016.1 GCA_021161745.1 Candidatus Aenigmatarchaeota archaeon | reverse complement strand
GGGCTAGATTAACACCGACAGAAGAAGGTAGGTTAGAAATCAGTGCTAACGTTTCATTCATTCGATTCAGGATAAGAGTCAATAAAGAAGTTACGAACGTTAAGCTACGAATAGAAAGAATTGGAGAACCAGAAAACGTACCAAAGCTTGGAAAGAAAATATACGGTTATTTTGAGATAACGCTTAGCAATATAGGCGACGCTTTGGATGAAGCTACACTCGAGTTCAAAGTTGAAAAATCTTGGATAAACGAAAATAACCTTGACCCCACGACTGTAACGCTTTACAAATTCGATGGCGAGTGGGTAGGAATGCCTACTGAATTGACGAACGAAGATGAAGATTTCTACTATTATGTGTCTACAGTTCATGGATTTTCGACGTTTGCTATAGCAGCCGAAGAAAGATCAGTCCCGACAACAACTACTACGACTGTTGAGCAAGAAGAAAAGATAGTTGAGACGACAACTACAACTATGCCACAAAAAGAAGAAGTTGTGACAGAAAAAGAAGCTTACTCAACGGTTGGAATAATCCCGATAATAGCGATGATTGTAGTTGCAATACTGCTAATAGCACTACTTGTAAAAAAGCTAGGAAAACCAAAATCGACAGTAAAAGTAAAGAAGGTTAAAGGAACCTTTTATCTTTCTTTTTGATTTTTATTTTTACTTTTTCATTACAGTTAGTTCGACACTGAAAGTTGTCATCACGAACAGTATGTAGATTATGACTAGAATAACACCTTCCATTCTATCCAATCTTCTTCTTCCTAAACTCCCTAAAAAGAACTCCAACAACAATGTACTTGCCAACACAAACATAGAAATCGTGTAGAACAGAGTCATGTTAATGTTCAACGGAGATACGAGCAACGTAAAACCAAGGATTAGCGTAAGGTTTGTTAGACAAGAACCTATGACGTTTCCCATCGCAAGGTTTATGTGGTGTTCTTTAACAGCAGTTAAAGTCGTTGCAAGTTCTGGTAAAGAAGTTCCGAAAGCTATGATAGTCGCACCTATAAAGCTTTCGGGTACACCAAGGTATCTTGCTATCCATGATGCAGATTTTACTAAAAAGTAAGATGATAAAATCGTTCCCGAGATTCCGATCATGAGAAGTACGATGTTTTTGTATAATCGTAAGGGTAGGAATATGTCATTCTTATCCGATCTAAGTTTCTTTATCGTAAGTTTCCTTCTAGAAGTATAAATCACAAACACTATGAAAATCGTTATCAGTATAAGACCTATGAACTTTCCGGCCTCTTTTATGTTCAAGAGCAAAAGAATTATCAAAGATGAAACGGACAGCATATTCAAAATCTTCTTTAAATTCCTTTCTGTAACGGTTAAAGGAAACATAATCGAGATTATCCCTAGGATTATGCAGATGTTTGCTATGTTGGATCCGAGTGCATTACCGATTGCTATCCCAACATCTCCGTAGAAAGAAGAGATTATGGAAACCATCAATTCAGGTAAACTTGTGATAGTAGAGAGCAGTATGAGGCCCACCGAAAGTTCGCCTATTCGCGTTATCCTCGCTATGTTTGAAGAAGATTTTATCGTTATGTGACTGAATTTTGACAATCCTATCAACGACACTATAAAGATTATCGCTTGTATTATGACGCTCATACTATTCTCTTTTAGTTCTCGATGGTATAAAGAATTTCGGTAGTATGAGTAAAGCTATTCCAGAAAACATGAACACACGTATCCAATCGTATAGCGTCAAAGGTGCTATTTTGAATACTGTTTGTAAGAAGGGTGTGTATATAATAATCCCTTGAAGTATCATCGAAGCAACTATGGCCAATAGAAGTTTCTTGTTAGTCCAAGGTGGATTGGTAAATACACTGTGTTTTTCCGACCTACAATTCAATACAAACAGAAGTTCGAAAAACGTCATAGTAGTAAAGGCAACAGCTCTTGCCTCGTTCAAACTTCTAGTGGCAACGAGATCTGTTGAGAAAACTAGAATTGTCGAAAAAGTAACGACTGCACTGCCAACGAGCATAAACCAAAACGTGTTTGCAAGAATGCTTTCTTTTGGATCTCTAGGTTTTCTTTTCATAATATCTTTCTCTGGAGGATCTACGCTTAAAGCAACAGCAGGCAAACCGTCGGTTATCAAATTTATCCATAGCATGTGAATCGGTAACAAAGGTAACGGTAAACCGAAGAATCCTGCTATAGTAATCGTAAATATCTCACCAAAATTTGCAGAAAGCATGTATCTTATGAATTTTTTAATGTTATCGAAAATCCCGCGACCTTCTTCGATTGCTGCAACTATCGTGGCAAAATTGTCATCCATCAGTATTATATCAGCGGCTTCTTTCGCTACCTCCGTACCCTTTATGCCCATAGCGATTCCTATATCAGCTTTTTTTAACGCAGGAGCATCGTTTACACCATCTCCAGTCATGGCAACTATATGCCCTTTGGCTTTAAACGCTTTAAGGATCTTCATCTTTTGTAAAGGAGATACTCTAGCATAAACGTTTACTTCTTCAACAACGTCTATTAGGTCTTGATCGCTCATCGCTTCTAGATCTTCACCAGTCAGCACGTTTTCCTCATCATCTTCTATTATTCCCAACTCTCTTGCAACGGCCAACGCTGTTGATTTATGGTCGCCAGTTATCATAACTACCTTTATTCCCGCTTCTTTGCACGCTTTGATAGAGTCCTTAACTTCTTTACGTGGTGGATCTATCATACCTGCTAAGCCAACGAATACGAGATTCTTCTCTACCTCTTTTTCCTTATACTTCTTCTTTTTCCTTACCTTTCTAAAAGCGAATCCCAGAACCCTTAACCCTTCATTAGCCATCGAGTGAATGGTTTCGATTATTTGCTTTCTTTCACTTTCTGTTAATCTTTTAATCTTTCCATTCTTCAAAATGTGAGAAGAACGCTTAAGAAGTATTTCAGGTGCACCTTTAACGTAGGCATAAACGTTTCCTTTTTCATCTTCGTTTATGGTTGTCATCATTTTACGTTCGGATGAAAACGGTAGTTCAAAGATTCTTTTTTCATAAAGGTTTAATCCAGTTTTTTCAGCAAGCGTTATGAGTGCACCTTCTGTGGGGTCGCCTATTACATGCCAATAAGGAGTTATAACATTCGGTTCTTCTATTTTTGAATTATTGCAGTTGAACCCTATTTTCACGAGTTTTATCAATTCTTTATGGTTTTTTATATCGATCCTCTTACCGTCGAGTAAAATTTCACCTTTTGGTTCAAAACCAACGCCTGTTACATCGTAAGTTTTACCATTCACCCAGATTTTTCTAACAGTCATTTCGTTAGTCGTCATCGTACCCGTCTTGTCCGCACATATAACTGTTACACTTCCCAACGTTTCAACAGCAGACAGTCGTTTGACTATTGCGTTTCTCCTAACCATCCTTTGCATTCCCAACGCAAGTGTTATAGTAACGACTGCTGGTAAACCTTCAGGAACGGCGGCAACGGCTAAAGCGATAGAAAGGAGAAACATTTCTGTTATGCTTGTTTTATATATGAATAAACCAACAACGAAAGTTATGGCACATAGTATAACGACAAAAATACCAAGTTTTTTACCAAATTCGTCAAGCTTTCTTTGTAAAGGAGTTTCCTCTTTTGGTTCTTGTATCATTTTTGCGATTTTTCCTATTTCTGTATGCGATCCAGTCGCAACTACTATTGCCTTGCCCCTCCCATAGACGACTACAGTTCCCATGAAAACCATGTTTCTTCTTTCAGAAGCGGGTAAATCCTCTTTCCTAAGTTTTTCAACGGATTTAAAAACAGGAATGGATTCACCAGTTAAGCTCGATTCATCAACTTTCAACTCAAACGCTTCGACTATCCTACAATCGGCAGGAACCTTATCCCCTTCTTCTAGTATGACTACATCGCCAGGAACCAAATCCTTAGCGGGAACTTCCTTCAACTTCCCATTCCTAATCACTTTTGCTGTTGGAACGACAAGCTTTTTCAACGCTTCTAACGCTTTTTCTGC
>JAGHAA010000012.1 GCA_021161745.1 Candidatus Aenigmatarchaeota archaeon | reverse complement strand
GAGAATGGGAGTAGAGATATGGTAAAAATCCTTAAAAGAAGTGTGGATTCAGCAATTCTAGAACTTCAGAAAAAGAAGGTTTTTGTACCAGAACTAGTCGAGTACGATGTGTTGGATGCAGGAGGTATAGGTTTCATTCTAATCATAAACTCTTGGGCGAACTCTATCGGTGGAATAAAAAGACTGTTCTTTAAGTTAACCTCCAAAGAAATAGAGCTGGAGACGAGTGGGGTTTACTGTATAAACGTGAGAGTAAAGTTGAACGACGATCATGAATTGGAGTACGTGAAAGAGAAATTAAGCGAGATAGGCGATTCGATAGTCGTCGTAAAGAGAGGAGGAATGATGAAAATCCATATTCATTCTTCAGACATTTCAAGAGTAAGGAATCAGATTTCCTTCTTTGGTGAAATAGTCGATGAGAAGATAAGTCCAGCATAAAAGTGATAGGATGGAATACGCCTATTACATACTCGCATACTTGGTCGGTAGCATAAATTTTGCATACTTCATAGGAAGGTTGAGAGGAATAGACATTTCAAAGTTTGGAGACAGTAATTTAGGGGCCACAAACCTTTATTTTGCTGTAAGGCACTACAGAAAAGGTAATCCACTATTCTACTACATACTTTCCGGTGGTTTGGATATACTAAAAACTGTGATCGTGACTTACTTTTTTGGACCAATCGCCGGAGCTTTTAGCGTAGTCGGCCATACGTTTTCCGTATTCACTTTTCCTTTAACCAAACGAATCCCGACGGGCTCAGGGTTCGCATCCTCTATAGGTTGGTTGATCGTTACAGACGTTAGATGGTTGTTGATAGGTTTGGCTTTCGTTCCAATCTTCTACCTTTTGTTCAAAGATTTCTACACACAGGAGAGAGGACACATATTTTTAGTCTTTATTTTTCCCTTCGTTGGGTGGGCATGCACGCTTCTTTGGCCGCAGGAAACAGATGCTATAACAGGGTTTTTGATAATAACAATAGCTGTAGTGTTTGCCAACATGTTGAAGATAAGACAATTCTTAAAAAGTTTTTTGAAAAGGTAGTTTTATGTTCGGAATAGTAACAGACATAACATGCGACTTACCAAAAGAATTTTTTCTTAAGAATGATGTAAAAGTAGTACCTCTTTACATAATCGACGGTGAAAAAAGAATAAGAGTAGACCTTTCTTACGATTTTAATAATTTCTTCGACGATGAAGAGCTACATAAAAAATGGATGGCTGGAAAGCTGAGAACGTCTCAGCCAACAGTAAAAGATTTTGTCGATGCAATCAAAAACGTTGAGGAGAATGAGGTACTAGTTATAACTCTCAGCTCTAAACTTTCTGGGACTTATAACGTGGCTAAGATGGCATCTAAGATTGTTAAGGAAAAAAGAGTTGTTGTGTATGATTCGATGACGACTTCTGCTGCGATGGGATTCATAGTTGAGCATGTAGTAAAGCTAAGGGATGAAAATTTTACGGTAGACGAGTGTTTGAGTAGGATAAAAGGTCTTAACCCAGAGGTGTTTTTCATGTTGAAGGACGTGGGGTTTCTTTTTAGGAGCGGTAGAATAAACGTCATAAAGTATGGGTTTTTAAAGTTGACTAAACTTTCACCTATTCTTACAGTGAACGATGGAGAAGTAAAACCATACAAGCTCGTGAAGAACTCTGATGAGGAGCTTGTAAACCTTTCAAAAGAGTTTAAAAGAAAAGTGTGGTTGTGGAATACTGAAAGGTTCACCAAAGGAAAATCTCTCAGAATAAATCCGATAATCTCCGTAAATATAGGTGAATGCTATGGATTTGCTGGTATCAAAAATTGAGTCCATGCTTTTGAAGAGTTCCAAAAAAAGATGGGACGAAGTAATGCTAAGCATTTTCCAGTATTTTTCGTTACAATTTGCAATAGTGTTGATTCTAGCAAAAGGTCTAGATGTTGGGACAGTTTTGGCGACAGGCTTTCTCGGCATCCTGTTTTTCTACGTAGATATCGTTGGTCTAGATGGTGGTGCTGTTTACGGCTTAGCTAAAGTTTTTGGTGGAAAGGGTAGATTTGAAGAGCATGTGTCTACAATCTCTTCCTGGAAATTACCTTTACTAGTATTCCAACTGACATCTTTAATCCTAGCAAACTCGTACAGTATCTTCTTTTTCGTTTTCGTGAGTTTGCTGGTGGTTGAAGCATTTCTCTTCATTCTTACGATCAAAGTAATCCACAGGATTGAATGGAAGAAAAGCTGCCTGACTATTGGAATAGTGTTTTCTGTACTAATAGTATTGATGGCTAGAGTCGAGCTTATAAGCAAGGTTTTACAAAATCTTTTATGATGTATATCTTGCCCATAATATTGGCATACGTCTACGGCTCAATCCCGTTTTCATACATCCTTCCAAAAATTTTTAAGAAAGTTGATGTGACAAAGCATGGAGACTCTAACATAGGAGCGATGAATGCTTTCTATGCTTCAAAAAGCTTTTTTATAGGTTTGGTCTGTTTTTTGCTGGATTTTTCTAAAGGTCTATTACCAACTTATTTCTTCGGTCCTGTAGCTGGTGCATTCGGCATTGTAGGCCATCAATTCTCTATAATCATGATGGTTCACTTTAAGTTCAAGAGAATCGTGAGTGGACTTGGAATGGCCGCAACATTTGGCTTCTTAAGCTTGGTTGAGCCTATCTTAATTCCGATAAGTTTAGTCGTGTTTACAGTTTTTGTGATTTTGCTAGCACCCATGAAAATCGGCAAGTGGTTAGAAGTTGAACAAGGAAACATAGAGACAGTTTTTGCATTAGCATTAACTGTAATGGTTTATTTGATCTTGTTTGAAGTCTCGTACGAGGTAAAGTTGGCGATTCTTATAATTTCTATAGGTGCTTTTATCGCTTATTCTAGAAGAATATCATCCCAGCTAAAGAAAATGTTAAGAGTCTAAACCTCATAATTTTCTTTGGCCTTGCCGCCATGCCCGCCTTAGCTTAAGCCTGCGATGATGAGCGGGAGCACGGGCAAGGCTATACTTAAAGATAATATAAATTTCAAGAAGCTTGATCTCTTTCTTTAAGTTCTTGCAGTATCCTTTGGTTTACAGGAGTTTTTGTCATTTATTTTTGTTGGTCTTCTTTTTCAATATGTACGAACTTGAAGAGATGTTAAAAGTTATGCCTCTTAAATATACGACAATAAACTTCCACTCATAATCCACTCATAATAGTGTTGTTAGAGTTTATTTTGTGGGTTTTCTTGTATCAGGAAAACAGAATCATTGAGAAATAAAGTCGTTTCAAAATACTATATAAGTAACCTCAGATCACTTCGGGATTGATGAAAATTGGATTTAAAATAGTTATTGGGCGGTTAAAGACGTTTATTACCACTCTAGTCTTAAAAAAATCTTATTTGACGTATTTCCAATTGAAGAAAAGTTTACGCAATTTTCATTCTTATGTACCATGATCATATGGGAATATTCGTTTGGAACTATGAGAATCTTTATTTTCCAATCTCTTAACAATAAACAACATCCTGTGTCATTCAAACGAGGAAATTCATCTCCGCATTTAGATCCAAAATAATGTAAAGATGGTGGTGCATAGGAAGTCGACCCACCGATTATAGGATGATTATGAAAAATAACATAGAATGGTCTCATTGGATCGTTAGAAAAGAGTGGAAACTCTACAATGGCAAACTCTTCTTTATCCAACGAAATCTTCTTATAAACTTCGATTTCTTGTTGATCTATGTCTATGTATCTTGGTTTAAAAAGATATTCGGGATACCATACTGTGGAAGAAAAGAATACTATACCAATTAAGTACAGGATCAAAAATAAAGAAAAAACAAGCAGAAGCTTTTTCTCTTCGTCTCTAGTTATATGTGAAGAAACAGAAGCAACGAAAAGGAGCGAAAATCCCATAAAGAATGCGCTATGCCTGCCTGGACACCTAAATTTATTCATAAAAGGAAAATAGTTGAAGAGATAATAGTAAATTCCTATAGCTGGACCAAAGCAAAGTATAAGTGAGAGAATACTAAGGTGAAAATAAAGATTAGTAAAAATACTATTTCGAAGTCTTTTAAGAAAGAAGATAACAATGCATAGAGTAAAAATGGATAACCATAAGAATGAAGATGACCATTGGATATGTCTTAATTTGCTAAAGTAAAAATGAGCAGAGATCAATTCTTCGTAACTCCTATTGGTAGTTTCGAGAGATGATAAAGGATATATCAAATAACCCAATAGAGAAATCACTAATAATGTAGAGAGCGAAACTAATAGCCAGTTTTTCAAAAATTTTTTTTCGATAACACCTCTAGAAAAATATTGGAAAAACATAGT
>JAGHAA010000065.1 GCA_021161745.1 Candidatus Aenigmatarchaeota archaeon | reverse complement strand
ATGCTTTTAACACTCGTTGTGTGTTGTAAGTATCATACTCTACATCTCGAGATTCTTCAACCTTTTTTCCTTTCACCGGAAAATCACCTCCGTTAGATTTATATATTGTTTGTTAACTATTTATATTTAACTATGAATGTATATACATTAAAACTTACACGGAGGTGTTATAAAAAATGCCCTCCATAACTCTGTTCATCGTCACTCCTAAACCAAATTCAATAGTAGAAGTAATCCAAAAACTCCATGAGAAGAAAATCGACGATGGATGGTTCATAGCTAAGCAGAGCAACTACGTTAAAGACGAGGTGGAAGTTTCTTATTTTTTTTACGAAACTCTTGAAGATAACCTTAGAAAGGTTATAAACACAGATGACCTTCATGAAATAACGAGCATACTGATGAAAAACGGAAATTTTCTGATTCTCCGAAAGGTGATCTGTTTTCTTAACGTTAAGTATGGACTCTTGGAGGTTTACCGTGGACTAGATGATGTGACGAAGAGGGTTAAAGAAAGCATGGAAAAATTGCTTGACGTTAAGCTAGAGATCGTGAAGTTAGACTCCAACAGTTTAAAAAGTATAATCGATAACCACACAGAAGAAGTCAGACAAGCCATGTTTAAGAACGTCGATGGTTTCTGGTACACAGTCCTTCGTGGCACAAAGCTTGAAGTCAACCCAAAGTTCAAAGCCTACTTAGCAAAGAACCATAACAGTTTGAGAGTCATAAGCATAAGGCCAAGAATAAGATACTTGAACGGTAAACGGTATACAGTCACGATAAACGGTGATCGTGGAACTTTAAGGTTTAGCTACGTTGATTCCTTCAAATGGCGTCCTAGGTTTGAGGTAAGACAAATAACTTACATCGTAATGTCAGCGCTAGGCTTCTGTAAGTAGTAGTTTTGAGTGAGTTAGATGAAGGTTTATACGTTGAGGATTTCGTAGAGAGGAGTATAATACTCACGGCAAACAGATTACAGCATATACTCAAGAGGCCAGAAATGAAAGGAGAAATTTCCAAAATAAGAAAAACACTTAAAGCTCCAGATGAAGTGAGAAAAAGTGTTAAATACGAAAAAGTTTTACTCTTTTACAAGTTCTTCGATAAAACGTCTGTTTCCAGTAAATATTTAGCGGTTGTCGTCAAAATTTTAAATAACGAAGGTTTCATAATTACTTCGTATTTCACAGACAGAATAAAAAAATGTGAAATCGTATGAAAGAAAAATTAACTGTTTGGTGGGATAAAGATGGAGATTTCTTAGAATTAACTATCGGCAAACCAAAGAAGGGTATATTCGTACCCTTAGAAGACGACATACTTTTACGCATAGATGCGATAACTAAAAAACCTATAGGAATAGCTTTTCTCAACTTCAGTAAAAATTTCAAAAAGAAAAGAAAGATAAAACTTCCGTTGAAGCTTACGCTAGAGAGGCTTTGAGTTTAACTTTAATAACGTTTTCTGTTAAAAAATGTTTATAGCTTGGGTCCGTGGTCTAGTGGTTATGACGCCGCCCTTACGAGGCGGAAGTCCCCGGTTCGAATCCGGGCGGACCCATATTTTTACTTTTTGTTGAGACCTTAACGGAATCCTAACCTAGTATTTTGCTAACTTTCGTGACACCGTTCTTTTCTTTCTCTCTCTCAAACCTATACAACGTTCCTGTCACAGCTCCTTCTAACCTTTCTTCATGCGTTATGAGGAAAACCTGATCTACAAACTCACCTATCCGCGATCTCAGAGTTTCAGCCAGATCATCTACTGCCTTAGCATCAAGATTATGAGTAGGCTCATCGAGCACCAACCATAAAAGTTGTGGAGCCAAAACTCTTGCAAAAGCGATTCTCAAGGCTAAGCATGCTATGCTTCTCTCTCCTCCAGAAACAATTCCATCGACGTTTATCCATCTTCCATCTCTATCTTTTACTTTTAAAACATAGTCATCTTCTTCAATGTGCAAAGCTACTTCTACGTAATCGCCATACGGATAAAGACTTGGCCACAGGTTATTCATCGTGTAGTTTATCGTTTCAACCAATTCCTTTCTCATCTGTGTTTGTGTTAAAACTAAGGCTTTTTCAAAAATCTTAAGGTTCCTTATCAAAGATTCTAATCTCTCAACTTCTTTCCTTTCTTTCTCTAACTTTTCAACTTGGGTTTTAAAATCTTCTAACATTTTTTCCTTTTCCTCCAACCTCTTTCTCATTTCCTCTACCTTAGCTTCAGTTTCTTTTACCTTCCCTTCTATACTTCTCAGCAAATCCACATACTTGTCAAGACTTTCCTCTCCAATCTCTTCAACAATTTTTTCCAACCTTTCTTTAACGTCTTTGAGTTGTGAAAATATCTTTGCTAAGCTTATTCGAGCTTCCTCTAATTCCTTTGCCTTATCCAACAATTTAGCAAGTTTCACGTATTTCTCGTTCATCTCATCCAAACTCTTTTGAAGATCAGATAATTCTTTTTCCAAATCCTCCAATTCTTTTCGGAGTTTTGAGAGTAAAGATTCTTTTTCATTTATCTCTTTCTTAATAGCTTCTAGTTCTTCTTCCAAACCTTTCATCTCTTCGATCTTATTTTTGAGTACCCTTACCTCTGTTTTAACTCTCTCCATCTCATCGATTTTCAACTTTAAACCCTCAAGCTTATCTTGCAACTCAGCTAGTTCTTTTTCCAGCATTCCTTTCTCATTTTTTTTCTGTTCCAAAAGTTTGCTCTTTTTCTCTGGAGTCAACTCAGAATCGCATACAGGGCATTTGCTGACTGGTAAAGAAAGCTTTGAAATACCATCTTCTAACAGTTTTATTCTTTCTTTTTTTGCTTGTATCTTACCAAGAAGATTTTCGTATTGAACTTTCAATTTTTTCAAAGAATCTTCCACATTTTCTCCGAACTGCTGTTTAAACATACCAAGTTTTTTTATCAATCCTTTCTTTTCTTTTAATTTATTAAGCAACTCGTTCAGTTTTTCTTTCTTAAGATGAGAAACCACACTTGTTAACTCAGAAATTTCCTTGCTCTTTCTCAACTTTTCTTCCCTTTTCTCTCCCAACCTTTTCTTCATCTCTTCGATCTTTTGAGTAAGCATTGAATATTCTTTCTTAACCTCTTCGATTGACCTTTTCTTCAGAGAATTTTCCAAGTTGTCTATACGCTTCTTCAACTCGATGTAAGTCGATTCAAGCCTAGACTTTTCTTTTTCAAGCGTCTCCTTCTGCTCAAAAAGTTTTTTCAACTGATAATACTTTTCTTCAACCTCCTTTTTCTCCATTAGAAACTTTTTTAAGTCTTTTTCAAGCGTCTCTATCTGCTTCAACAATTCTTCTACCGAAGACTCCAACTCTCTTATAGTCTTCTTTAACGACTCTACATCCATACGTTCAAGCATCGATTGTTTTTCCATTTTTTTATCCACGAGCCTGTTAACAACACTTACACACGTTGCCCTCGCCTTTTCCAGTTTGTCTAACATCAGCAATTCATCCATCTTTTTCTTTCTTTGTCCTTTCGGTATGCGTAGAAAGTAATCCAGAGCGTTTTGCTCTGAATAAATAGCTCGTGTGAAAAGGTCATAATCTATCTTAAGTATCTCTTCTACAAGCTCTGTCACTCTTTGTGTATTAGGAGCTTCCAAAAGTTTATCACCCTTTCTTAACTCAGAATACGTCGTACCTTTTCCTCTTTCCACGACTCTAGTTATTGTATACTCTTCCCTATCCACCTCAAACGTAACAGAAACTTTTGCCATTTGTTTTTCTACAGGTCTGTTCATTATTACATCATCCAATTTTATTTTCTTTGAAAATAGGGTTGGAAACGTGCCAAAGAATGCAAAACAGATTGCATCAAGCACAGATGTCTTACCACTTCCCATCGGACCTATGAAGACGTTCGTTCCTCTATCAAAAACTAACTCTGTGTCAAGATGCGATTTCCAATTTTGTAGCTTTACCTTCCTTATCATACAATCACTTCTTTACCCATCTATCCCATCCTTTTGGAGTATCCTTGGCATCTTCCTTTTTCTCTTCTTGTTTGGCTTCCTCTTGTTGTAGTAAAGATTTTTTCAAAACTGGTAAAAGCGTTTTTTGTTCTGAAACAAGTATCTCCACTACTTTTTCTACATCTTCTTCTGAAAGGAGATTAAACAGATAATGAGGATCTAGTATGTTTTCAAACTTTAAATCTTTCAGATTTTCTTTGAGTATGGAAAGTCCTATCTCTTCTACTGACATTTTTCTATCTTTGAGTTTTTGGATAGTTTCCATCTTAGACCTTATCTCTTTGTCTTCAACATGTTTCAGGATTTTTAACAACGCTTTTCCTTCATACATTCTTTCCAGTTCTCTCATTTCTTTTTCAAGAATCTCGTAATCACCTTTCAAAAAAATCCTAACTATCGGTGGTTTTTTATGTTCCTTTGAAAGAATCTTCTCAACTTCTTCCTTTACCTTATCTCTTACCACATCAGTTTTTTTCACTTCTATCTCTCGATAGTAAAACTTCCTAACGTTTTCCAATTCAACAAACGTTATGTGTTTTAATTTTTCACCTTCTACAACGATTTTGTAGAAGCCTTTTGGCGTTTCAGATTCTTCTTTCTTCAATTGAGTTATGATCGTACTTCCTGGAATCAAAAAGTATCCGTCGTTAAGTTTTTTTAACTGTCTAGTATGTATATGTCCATCGACTATTAAATCGAACCCTTTTGGCAAATCATCTAAACTTAAAGAAGGGGGGTCTAACTTCGAGTATACATAAGGGCTTATGCTCTGATGAAACAATAGAATATTAAAACAGCCATCTACAGGTTTTGGATTCCATTTCATAAGGACATCTTTGGCATACCTTTCTGGAACTCCAGACATACCTTGGATCGCTAGCCTCGTGTCATCTTTTTCAACCATTATTCCGTTAGTATGGAGATGTATCAAAAGTCCTGCTTCTTCCAACGCTTCAATGGGGTTTTTGAAACCTTTAGCACGTCTTTCATGAGTGCCGTGTATAGCTACCACAGGTATTCCTTGAAACAGTCTAGAAGAAATTTTTTTAAGATTCTTACCTCCTATACTCTTAACGAATTTAACGTTACTCTTTCCTTCAATCAGAGGAAGAGAAAGGATCTGTATGGACTTATACCACACATCAGTTCTGGGCAAGGGATTGTCGAATATATCTCCTGCGAGTATGATCAAATCCGAGTCTAAAGATTTCTCTATGGCTTCTTTAGCACTGTCAAAACTATCCTCTCTTAATTCTGTTTTCCATCCATAACCAAAATGAAAATCCGATAGAATTGAAATTATCATCGATGTTATTTTGTTTGTATAATTTTTAAAATGTGATCAACTACTTTTCCGCTAATTGTTTTCCAACTTTTTCTTCAACTCTTCGATTTTTTCTCTCAGCTTACTTTCGATTTCTTTCAAGACCTCTTTTTCACTTTTATTCGTCACGTCTATAAGTATGGAGTTCTTTTTGTTCTTTTTGTAGAAGTTGAGAAAAGAATTCCTTACATACTTTAACAACTTTAAGTCAGGAGTAAGTAATCTAGGATTTCCTCTTTCTTTTTGTTTTTGAAGGGAAATCTCTGGATCTATGTCAAGGATAACAAAAATCGTTTTTTCTTTTAGTTCATTCATCAGTCCACTTTGGTATTTCTGGAGCAACTTAAACCTTTTAGGATCCCTATCACCGAAGAATGCCCGACCCATTAAAAATGTTGCATCGGTCAGCATGTGTGACTCCCACACGACTGGAGTTTTACTCAGGAGTTGAGAAGTTTCCTCTATCCTTCTTCTATTCATCTCAAAAACTCTTTCATCGAACTCATACGGAAGTCTAAATCCAGCAGAGATGTAGCTGCTTTCTGAGAGTATTTGAGTTGCCGGTTCTTCAAACAACGGATAACCAAATTTTTCAGCTATTTTTTTGCTAAAAAATGATTTACCAGATGCGGGTAAGCCGACAAAAGCTATGATAAATGACATTCACAGATTATTATATTTTTGAAGAATTTAAAGATGTGTAATGCCTAGATAATTTTTAAAGTTTTCAGACTCAATAGATTTTAATGTCTGGGGCCGTAGTCTAGCTTGGTCTAGGACCCTGGCCTTGGGAGCCAGTGACGGGAGTTCAAATCTCCCCGGCCCCACAACAAAATTTAAGATTTGCGAAACAAAAAGGTATAGATAATGTCTGAACAACTTGGAATCAAAGCTAAGAAATTAGAAAACTTTTCGGAATGGTTTAGTGAAGTTTGTCAGAAGGCAGGTCTAGTAGACCTTCGCTACAACGTCCAAGGCTTTGTCGTCCATAAGCCATGGGCGATGAGAGTTATTAAAAAGATTTACGAGCTTTTGGAGAAAGAATTAGAAGCAAAAGGACACGAACCTGTACTTTTCCCTGTTGTGATACCAGAAGAGAACCTTGAGAAAGAAAAAGAGCATGTAGAGGGTTTTAAGCCAGAAGTCTTTTGGATAACACAAGCTGGAGACAACCCGCTAGAGAAGAAACTTGCGTTAAGACCCACTAGTGAGACAGCCTTTTATCAAATGTATTCTCTATGGATAAGGAGTTGGAGAGATCTACCGTTAAAACTTTACCAAAGTGTTGCAGTCTACAGGTATGAGTCAACCACAAAACCTTTCTTGAGAGGGAGGGAATTCCTTTGGATAGAGAGTCATGATGCTTTTGAAACGCATGAAGAGGCGTTAAAACAAACTAGAGAGGACATGGAAGTTTGTAAAAAAGTTGTTTGGGAAAAGTTGGGTGTTCCATTCCTCTTCTTCAGAAGGCCAAAATGGGATAAGTTTGCTGGGGCTCTTGATACTTATGCCGCTGACACAATAATGCCTGACGGAAAAGTGAACCAAATTTCATCCACACATGACCTTGGCCAGAATTTTGCGAAGGCCTTTAACATAAAGTTTCTGAGTAGGGAAGGAAAGAAAGAATACGTCTGGCAAACATGTTTCGGGCCAGGTGTATGGAGAATAATGGCAGCCCTCATCTCTGTTCATGGAGATGACAAAGGTCTTATTCTTCCTTTTGAAGTTGCACCGATACAAGTAATCCTAATTCCGATCATATTTTCTGATGAAGATGTAGAAAAGATAAAAGAGAAATGTGATTACGTCGAGAAACTTTTAAAAGAAAAAGGAATTAGGTGTAAGACTGATTGGAGGGAAGAAACCCCGGGATGGAAGTTTAACGATTGGGAATTAAAGGGTGTGCCACTTAGGATAGAGATTGGGCCAAGAGAAGCTATGGAAGGTTACGTAACTATAACTAGGAGGGATACTGGAGAAAGGGTACAGGTTAAAGATGATAAATTAATCGAAGAAATAGAAAAGTTGGGAGAAGATATATTGAAAAATCTTAAAAAACGTGCCAAAAAATTCTTTGAAGAAAGGATAGTGGAGGTTAGCACGAAAGAGTTCTTGATAAAAGTCATAAAAGAGGGAAAAGTTGCGAAGATAAATTTCTGTGGACGAGAGGAATGTGCGATGGAAATAAAGGAAGCGACCAACGGTGGGAAGGTGAGAGGAGTAGTAGTGGACAGTAAAGAAAAACCTACAGGAAAATGTGCTTGGTGTGGTAGAGAGGCAAAAGAAGTAGTTTATGTCGCCAAAGCTTATTAGGTGACCTTATGCAAGCTAGAGTCGAGGATTTTACGAAGTTAGATATAAGAGTAGGAAGAGTTATAAGAGTAGAAGAATTTCCAGAGGCAAGAAAACCAGCTTATAAACTCTGGATAGACTTCGGACCTCTTGGCATTAAAAAATCTAGTGCCCAAATAACGAAAAGGTATAAAAAAGAGGATTTGTTAAACAGACAAGTGATTGCCGTCGTCAATTTCCCAGCAAAACAGATAGCCAACTTCATATCAGAAGTCTTGGTGCTCGGAGTTGTTTTGCCTGGTAATGATGTTGTTTTACTTAAACCAGATGAAGAGGTTCCAGAAGGAAGTAAAATAGCATGACTTGACGATAATTATTTAAATGGAATAGGAGAAAATAATAACAGTCTTCTGGGGTGCAAATGATGGAAAAGGAAATAAAGTCTGGTACTACTACTGTCGGTATAGTGTGTAAAGATGGTGTCGTGCTTGCAGCAGAAAGGAAATCGACGATGGGCTATTTAGTCGCTTCTAAAGAGGAGACCAAGATAACACAATTAGCACCACACATAGCCATGACAGAAGCAGGCATGGTAGGTGATTTGCAAGCTTTAGCAAGGTATATGAGATCTGAAATAAAGCTATTCGAACTCCAGAACAAAAAGAGGATGCCTGTAAGTGCTGCAGCCACACTTCTTGCTAATATTTTGTACAGTGGTAGATGGTCATTCTTCCCTTATTATGTCCAAATCATGTTAGCAGGGTATGACGACAAAGGAGCGTCTCTTTTTGTTCTTCATCCTGATGGGTCAAAACTGGAAGAAAAGAAATTTTTCTCTACAGGATCAGGCTCTCCGATAGCGTTTGGTGTGTTAGAGGATGGGTACAGAGAAGATATGAAAGTGGATGAAGGTGTAGAATTGGCTGTAAGAGCTATAAGGGCTGCTGTAGAAAGGGATATAGCTTCAGGTGGTAAAGGTATAGATGTAGTCGTTATAACAAAGGACGGTATTAAAAAAGTTGCAGAAGAAAAAGTCGAGGCCGTGCTGAAAACATTTAGAAAAAAGTAAACTCTTTCGTTCTGAGGTAGAGTTGTATGAAGATTCTTGAAAAAGTGAAATCTAGGCTACCAGATGGTGTAGTCGACAGAATGGAATTGGAAGGAAGTGAGATAGTAATATACACAAAAGATGTGAAGTTTTTCAGAGAACATGAGCCACTCATAAAGTCGATAGTTTCAGAGGTAAAGAAAAGGATAGAGGTAAGATGTGATACTTCTGTCTGTATGGATCAGGAGGCAACGAAGAAAAAAATAATGGAGATTGTTCCGGAAGAGGCGAAAATAAAAGAAATATACTTTGAACCTGAAAGGAGTATAGTCGTCATAGCTGCGGAGAAACCGGGACTTGTTATTGGAAAAGGTGGAGAAACGTTTCGAAAGATAAAATACGAGACTTGCTGGTCTCCTAGGATAGAAAGAGTACCGGAAGTTAAGTCAGACGTTGTTGAAGCAGTAAGGAAGATGCTCCATCAAGAAGTAAAATTCAGGAAAAAGTTCTTGAATAAGGTTGGGGAGAGAATATTCGCAGAAAGAATAACTCACCGAAACTGGATAAGAGTCACAACTCTCGGAGGGTTTAGAGAAGTTGGTAGAAGCTCTTTACTAGTAGAAACTCCAAAATCGAGAGTGCTTATAGATTGTGGTGTCAATGTAGGAGGTAAAGGTGAAAACGCTTTTCCAATACTTCATACAAAGGAATTTGACATAAACGACCTTGACGCTGTTATAATCTCTCATCCACACTTAGACCATATGGGTTTCCTACCTTACCTTTACAAGTATGGATATGATGGACCAACTTATTGTACACCTCCAACAAGGGATGTGTTTACACTTCTTTGCTTAGATTACATCGATGTGTTGCAGAGGAATGGTGTGGAGCCACCTTACACAGCAAAAGATGTTAAGAATGCAGTAAAGCACATGATAACTCTGGAATGGGGAGAAGTTTCAGATATATCTTCAGACATAAGGTTGACACTTCAGAACGCTGGGCATTTGTTAGGTTCTTCTTTGATTCATTTGCACATAGGAGATGGGTTGTACAACATCGTTTGGGCGATAGACATGAAATACGACAGAACAGCCCTTTTTGATCCTGCCTTTACGAACTTCCAGAGAGTAGAAGCCCTTATCATAGAATCCACTTACGGTGGTCCTAACGACATCATGCCGCCTAGGAGAGAGGCTGAAAAACAGCTTTTAGACGCTGTCATGAGGTCCATGGAAAAAGGTGGACAAGCTCTTATACCTTCTTTCGCAGTAGGAAGAGGGCAAGAAGTTATGGCAATACTGGCGAAGAATGACTTTGATTATCCAGTATTTGTTGATGGTATGATATGGGATGCAACAGGCATACACACAGCTTACCCAGAATACCTTTCTAGGGAGATGCAGTCACTCATTTTCAACGATCAAAATCCCTTCAAGAAAGATATCTTCAAGAGAGTTGCATCTCAAGCTGACAGAGAAAAAGTCTATGATGAAAAGCCGAGCGTCATAATTTCCACATCCGGTTCTCTTGTGGGCGGTCCGGCGTTAGAATACCTGAAAAACCTGTGTGAAGACCCAAAGAATACTCTCATTTTCGTCGGTTATCAGTTTGAAGGTACGCTCGGGAGGAAAATACAGAAAGGTTGGAGAGAAATACCTCTACAAGGTGAGAACGGAAAAACCATAACCTTGCCGATAAACATGGAAGTAGTCACAGTCGAAGGTCTTTCTGGTCATAGTGATATAAATCAATTGGTTTCGTTCGTCAGAAGGCTTAGAGATAGACCTGAAAGGATCCTTGTCGGTCATGGAGAAGAGAGAAAAGCTATTAATCTAGCAAGAACTCTCCATAAACTTTTTAGGGCTGAAACTTATGCACCAAGAAATCTAGAGACTTTGAGACTCGTTTAATAAGGATATCCAACTCCTAACTTTACGAGAATAGTAACGTATTTCTCTATCTTAACCTCGTCAAACCAAACTTTCCCTACTCCATTTCCTGCTACACCGATTCTTATAACAACATCCTCCAACGAAGATGGAGTTGTAAAGTTGCATGAAAGGTATTCCCAACTATCTTTAGTTGTTGGCACGAGTTCACACTCAAAATCAGTGTCGTTCAAGTCTATGTATGCGTAACCTGTAGTAAGGGAGTCATAGATCCATCCGGAAAGCAAGTAGTTAGTGTTTGGCTCTAATGTCAAAGGAATGGAATACGAGTAAGAGTCTAAACCACTAAAAACACCTTTCATAGAGTAAGAACCAAACTTATAGTTATCGTCACTTCTGTTAAAGAAATTTCCCTCTATCCAATAGTATGCATTACCACCATTGCCTTCTTCGAAACTAGGATTAGGATTTTTGATTTCTTTCTTGACAAACAGTCTTGTAACCTCTACTGACCTTTGAAGGGGAATTTGTCTTAAACCATGAAGGTTTTTTTCAGTTCCGTTAGGAAATATAAGCCTGACCCACCAGACGTAAGGTTGGGGTAAAGTTTTTCTGAGATAGTTTTCAGCAAACCCCTTGTCTGATAGAAATTTTTCAAAGTTTCCAGTCCTGTCGAGTACGAGAAGAGTATCCCGAGCCATAAGTTCCGTAGTCCTTATCTCCCACTTATCTTGATACAAATATCTTGGGAAGAAGAAGATGAAGGCAGAGATCAGTATGATAGAGGCTATTATAGATTCAAGAATGACTATAATACCTTTTACCTTTCCCATAAAGTCACCGTAAATTCGGCATACCTTAACTCTCCATCGTACTCATAAGCGACTATACGTCTTAGCGTCACCTCTACGGGTGTAGATATGTTATAGTTAGGAGAACACAGAGAAGTAAGCTTGCTTACATTCTCAAGATCTATTATCGAAATTTTTACCGTGTTGTTTATTCCGGTTTTTCTTAAAAACGTTTCATACGATTTACAGAAGTTTGTAGCTTTGGTCATGGATATCAAGTTTGTTTTATTGTACCTCTCATCCATCAGGCCTATTCTTTTAGCTGTCTCTAGCGTTGTCCAGTTCGCAGGATTACCAGGGTCGTTTATGAGAAACTGAGAGAGAGCATAAGCCTTAGCGTAAAGATTTTCCCTTTTTATCATTCTCGAATGTTCTGGAATCATTGAAGAAAGGGATACATGAATGTATGCGACTGCCATTATGAATACTACTAGAGATACCATAAACTCTAAATCTATTTGACCTTTCATTCAGGCACCTATTAGGCCTAGATATGTTAGTATGTAGAAGGCTCCTATAGTTATAGTCACAAGTATTAGGCTATGTTTTATCCCATAAACTAGAGAACCCTCGCTTATCTGACCTGCGACCAAACCAGAGAAAAATGCTTGGACAATACTCATAAAAAAGAAAAGGGAAACGTAGTAACATCCTGCTGAAGATTTATCGACTCCTAGCATGCTACAAGTTGATGCATACACTTCACACGGTATACAAGCAGGCTGGTTTCCTTCACAGTAACATATAACTTCTCCAGTGTCTTGAGATTTTATGCAAGGGTAGACATCTTGGCATGGGTTTGATAAACCGACAGAAAGACTTATACCAAAGGCCGATGTTGTTTGAAAACTGGCTGTCTGAAAAACCGGTATGAGTAATCGACTTATGGCGACGACTATACCTAGGAATGTGAATGATAAGAAATAGATCATGACGACATGCTGGTTCATAAGGCTCTTTCTCTCATTCTTCAAATCTTTCAGAGTGTTCAAAGTCTGAGCTATCGTTTCAAGCGTCTTCCCTATATCACCTCCAGACTTGAAAGTTTCTTGTAGTATCCTGACGCTCCTTACCAATTCCTTACTCCTTCTAATCTTCTCGATGAACTGGTCCAAAACCTTTACGAGTGGTATTCCCCAAGAAAGTTGGTTCGCCATCTTTTTTACGTAAGGTGTAAGCTTTCCGTAGTCATATTTACTAACAAACATTATGGCTTGTGGTAAAGACATGCCAGAATTAACAGCCTCCATTAGGTTTCTCACAAAAATCGGAAATTTCTCCTCTATCTCTTTCAACTCTTTATACTCCGCATAAGAAAGTATGACTTGTGGTACAGCGACTATTATCGCAGAAAGGATTATCGTGTTTCCTAAAACACCGGGTCCCCCGAACGTACCTAGGACTACTAGAATGAACGAAATGACTAGAGTTATTACGAGCACTTTCAGTTTTGCTATCATCTTGTTACTCACCACCTGGCGAAATAGTCTTGACAAAAACTATGAAGGCTATCGAAATCAAAGGTACCACAAAAAACACAATGATGAACTGTAGGAAGACCAAACTTATACTTCCACCGGCAAACCCCGACATCACAGACGTCAAAATTATGAAGAATAATGCACCGACTACTAAAGCTGTCAAGTAGACTTCCATGTAAACAGTCAAAGAGTGTGAGAATTCATAAAGTTTCCTTCTGTATTCTTGGAGTAAACTCCTAGTCTTAGACCTGAGATACTCTCCAAGATTTCCACCAGACCTTATAGTAGAAAGTATACCCCATAGAACTTCTTTGAAGTTTTTTGAAGGAGTTCTTTCCGCAGCTTTTTCTATAGCAGTGTTGACGTCTGCTCCCAGAATCTCTACATCTGCTACGATATTCCTAACTTCTTTAGTTACTTCACCATATTCCTCGAACTTTGAAAAAATTTTGAAAATTTGGTCTGCTGGGAGGTTTGAGCTTGCTATCGTTGATAGGTATGTGGTGGCAAACGGTAAAGCGGTCTCTATACTTTTTACTCTATCTTTAACGATCAGCTTTGGATAATTCAAAAAAGCTATAAAAAACCCAAGAGGAAGTAAAATGGATATAGTTATGGCTGTTATAAAACTAAACAAAAAGCCTAGTCTTAAAAGAGCAAGTATCAATGCTATCATGGGCATTTCCAGTAAAAAAACGAGGAAAGAAGTCATTAAAGCCACGCTTAGATATTCTTCCAAAGACATGCCTATTCTGGCTTTTTTCAAATCATCTTTGAGATCAGAAAAATAGTTGAGGTAAGGTTCTATCATCTTACCGAAAAATTTCATAGAAATTTTCGTGTAAAAACTCATCAAATTTCACCAGTTATTGCAGAGATGACACGTTCCGGGTAGTTGTAATACATGTGTATAAGCGTTGCCACATCTCTATAATCTGTCAAATTCTTTTCCTTTATCCAACTCAACACGAGCATTCTTCTTTTTAGTTCATCTTTAATCTGTTTATCTGTAAAACCGAACTTGTTCTTTATTTTCTCCAAGACGTGACTCCTGTTCAAAACCTCAATTCTATCATTATGAGAATTCCATCTAAAGACTTCATTGACTAACGGTTTGTTTTTTTCTAAATCAAACCCCACTATTTCTAATATCTGTTTAGTTCTTCTCACAAACTTCCCACGGTACTTGGCTTTGGTTAAGAAAACTACTATATCCAAGTTCTCTAACAAACTTGGTGGAAGCTCAATGGGAGGTGTTATAAGTCTGTCTATAAGTTTCTCGAACGAATCTGCATGGATTGTAGCCAAGGCAGCATGACCGGTTGCCATCTGCTGGAACATTACGTAAGCTTCCTTACCCCTTACCTCACCGACGATTATGTAATCTGGTCTCTGTCTAAGACTCTCTTTTAACAAAGTAAACATGTCGATTTCCTTTCCAGTAGTTGAAATCGGTGTTCTAGCAACATGGGGAACCCAATGGGGGTGTGGTAATCTTAATTCTGGTGTATCCTCAATACTAACGATTTTATATTCTGGTCTTATGAAAAGCGATAGGACGTTTAAGAACGATGTTTTTCCAGTTGCAGTACCTCCAGAAAGTATCACACTAGAACCATAATCTACTGAAAACCAAAGGTAAGCAAGAGATTTTACGTCTATAGTCCCCCAATTTAGAAGATGAGCAGGGGTTAAAGGTTCTTCAGGGAATTTTCTTATCGTAAAATTACTTCCTCTTCTCGCTATGTCTGTGCCAAGTGTCGCTTGAACTCTGCTCCCATCTGGGAGAGAACCATCTAGAATCGGATTAGCAATAGATACTGACTTTCCGCAGAGTTGAGCAAGTCTTATTATAAAAGAGTCTAACTCTTCGGAGGATTCGAATTTTATGTCAGTGACTAAAGAACTTAACTTTGGATTCCTATGAAAAACGAATATAGGTATACCAACACCATCACAACTTATATCTTCTATGCCTGGATCATGCATCAACGGTTCTATCTTTCCCAATCCTATAAAATCCCTATCTACGTAGTACATCAAAATCTCTTTCTCAGTCTTGGATAATTTCAACCCTAAATACTCTATTGCAAGACTTACTTGCTTGTGTAAGTATTCCTTGGCTTCTTCTTTTTTAAGTTTGGTAAAATCAACATCTATCTTTTGTTCGATTATCTCTTTTATCCTTCTAAGGACTCTTCTTAATTCCCGAGTAAGGGGAGGTTCTATAACGTTGTACACGTATTTGTGCATTTCTGGGTTGAACTCTATCTTGGCATAAGCATAGACTACTTCATTCCTCTTAGGTTTTCTAGGTATCAAGGGATAGACTAGTGTTATTTTTTCAGTTTCTTCAGTTTCTATGCTTCCTATACGCACATTCCTAGGAGAGAAGTCGGGTATGTCTATTCCTTCAAACTCTACCTTTTTTTCCTCTTTCTTTTCTGTAACTTGTGGTTGTTGGACCAAAATTATTTGAGGTTGTTGAGGTTTTGTTTGCTCATTTTCTTTCAACTTTTTATAACCTTCGACCATCTTTTTGAACAATAAACGTCCGACCATGTTCATCCCTTCAGGATCTCTATAAAATTATTCTTCCTGTCCCACAATAACTTTATCTTTTTTGAAGCCTCGACCTTTCCTCTCAGCTCTATTGTTTGGTTGAAATTAAAAATACTGTTAACATACTCAACGTCTTTTCCCACAACGTAACATCTTATTCCATTATCTTGACCCTGTAGACCAAAGAATAGTTTTCCTTGTTTTTGTGGAACTTCTGAGATTATCCATCCACTGGAAAACTCCGAATCTAACATAGTGCTTACATAACCTACTACTATGTTTGTGTTCAACTCTGTATCGTATTTGGAAAGCTGGAATTCAGTTTTTTCTATCCTAATTTTAAACAACGATACTAGAGCTATAAAAATCGAAAAACTTATGGTTAAGAACATTATAAACTGAACTGTTGGTACTTGACCTTTCATCAAAGGAGAATTTTTATTTCTGTATACATATACGTTATACCGTTTTGCGTAACGTTGAAATATTTTTCTGGGATGACTATAACAGTTCCAGAAGTCGTACTTTTTGGCGTCTTGTCGTCAGAACCAACTAGTAAGATTTTGTAAATTCTGTTGTTCTGAGGATCGAGAACTCCTCTAAACTTCATTAAATATTCTACCTCATATCCGTTACTCACCTTTCTTGCTCTTTTCACGATAAAGTAAGGTTTATCATACCCAGATATTGCATAGGGTTCTTGTTTTAGATTAAAGGATGTTTCGAAAGGTATCCAGCCTGTATCAACAGGAATTTGGGGAGATTTTGTAACAAACCGAAGAAGTAACGAATTGTTGTAAACTACTGAATCGACACCTGTGTAGTTTATTGGATATAACGTTAGCATACCTTCTATTGTGAAAGGAATGTACTGTTTTGTACCTTTTTTAGAAGATTCTTCTATAGCGTTAGCCAAGAACTTAAAAAAATTCTCTGCATCCGTAGTTTTTTTGACATCTTTCCTTTTTGTGATCAGTGGTAAACCCCACAGGAGAGCTGAAGACAAGAGACTTGCTACTATCACAAAAATTATCAAATAACCTAAAATCTGTGATTGTGCTTTGTCCATTGATTTATTTTTTCAGTTTTCCATTAAATAACGTTTAAGTGCAATACACAGAAACTGGAACTCCACCAGCTGGAGTTATGATTCTGAACGTATGTTGCCTTCCAGAATCACAGCCACTTGCTACAAGTTCTACAACTTTTCCTGGTTCTAGATCTTGAGAAAGTGTGAGAGGATTAGTACAACTCGCATCGACTGTGATAATCTTAACAGTAGTCTGATTTATTTTCGTTTGTCCTTGGTTTTCGATAAATACGTGTATTTCTCCATTAGCACAGTAAGAATCCACTAACGTGATGGTTGCTGTTGCTCTCGTAAAAATGCCAGAAATGTATACATACGCTAATCCAGCCATAGCTATCGTTATAACTAAAAGCAAAATAGTCGCTATAACAGCTGAAACACCTTTATTCTTCATCTTCAAACCCTCCTACTCATGGTTGGGGTTTGAGTTCTTTTGAGTAACGTTGGTTGTTGCACAGATGGTTGTGGTAAAGTAGGTCTTCTCAGTCTTTTTTCTAATGCGTCTAAAACATTTAGTAAGGACTCATTTAATTCTTCCATCTTTTTATTCTGTTCTATTAGTCTGTCAAGCTTCTCAACAACAGGATGCATAGCATCTGCTGTCACTCCAGCAGCTTCTTCTTCCGCAGAAGCCTTTATAAAATCAATAAGTTGTTTTAGGTTCTCGACAAGTTCATCGATTTTTACTGGCAATTTTGCCAATTCGCTCTTAAGTTCGTTCGTAGATTTAACGAGCTCGTTTACTATCTCTTGATTCAACCTTATAACGCTTACGATTTCTTTAAAAATTTCCCTGTTATCAAGCGGTAATCTTGCTTCTAACTCTTCAATCTTCCTTTCAAGTTTTCTTAAAGGTGATACGGGTATGATTTCAAATTCTTCAGATTCTGTCGTTATGGCCATTTTATCACTACTTATATGTTTAGTCATTTCGATAAATAAAAATGTGTAGGAAGAAAAGAAAAAGGTTAAACTTTATTCTTCTCCACCAGTTTCTGGTGTTGATGGTCCGGAACCCTTCTCCAGCTTTGATGCTGCGATTACATCATCGATTCTCAGTATCATCTCTGCAGCCTCTGCTGCAGATTTTATCGCTTGTGTCTTTACTTTTAACGGTTCTATGACACCTTTCTTTACCATGTCGACCACTTTTCCTTCGTCTAAGTCAACTCCGTAGTTCACTTTTCCTTTTTCATGGGTTGCTCTTAGCTCTACTATTATGTCTATCGGATCTAAGCCAGCATTCTCTGCCAAGCTTCTAGGAATTATTTCTAACGCATCAGCAAACGCATTTACAGCTAATTGCTCTCTCCCAGAGAGCGTTTCTGCGAACTTCCTAAGTCTTTTAGCGACCTCTATCTCTGGAGCCCCACCACCTGGTAAAACTTTTCCTAATTCTATCGCAGATGCTACCGCACCTATTGCATCCTCTATAGCTCTATCTGTTTCATCTACTACATGCTCTGTACTTCCTCTCACCAAAATAGTTACGGATTTTGGGTTCTTACATTCCCTCACAAATACCATTTCCTCTCCCGCTACTTTCCTTTCCTCCACCAACTTTGCGTGTCCTAGATCTTCTTCTGAAAGGTCGTCCAAGTTTGTTACTATTCTCCCACCGGTTGCTTTGGCTAGCTTTTCCATGTCTGATTTCTTGACTCTTCTTACGGCGAGTATTCCTTTCTTTGCAAGGTAGTGTTGTGCTAAGTCATCTATCCCTTTCTGACAGAAGACCACGTTTGCACCAACTTTCTCTATTTTCTCGACCATCTCTCTGAGCATTCTTTCTTCCTGTTCAAGGAAAGCTTCTAACTGATCTGGAGATGTAATCTGTATCTTCGCTTCAGTTTCGGTCTCTTTTATTTCCAAAGCCGTATCCAACAAAGCAATCTTAGCATTCTTAACAACCTTCGGCATTCCTGGATGAACAACTTCTTTATCTATGACAACTCCTCTAACAAGTTCTGTTTCCTCTACAGAACCTCCATGTCTCTTCTCTCTTTTTATATTGTCAGTATCTATGACTATTTTACCGTTCCTTTTTTCCGCGACAGTCAAGACCGCATCAACTACCAATTTAGCCAGATATTTTGAAGCTTTCTCTACAGACTTTCCTGTCATGGAAGTCATCGCTATTTTTTCGAGCATTTCCTCGTCTTTTATATCTACTGGAATGGAAATCTCTTCTAAGACTTTCAGAGCTTCATCCTTAGCTATTTTGAAACCTTTTGTGATGACGATAGGATGTATTTCTTGGTCGAGTAACTCTTCTGCGCGTTTTAATAGTTCTCCTGCTATTACGACCGCAGTAGTCGTCCCATCTCCTACTTCTTCGTTCTGTGTCTTAGCAATCTCTACCATCATCTTTGCAGCTGGGTGTTCGATTTCCATCTCTTCCAGAATCGTAACACCATCGTTTGTGATTACGATATCTCCTATACTATCTACTAGCATCTTGTCCATTCCTTTTGGGCCCAGTGTTGTCCTTACAGCATCGGCAACGGCCTTTGCGGCAGCTATGTTTTGTTTTTGAGCAGTCTTTCCAGTAGTTCTCAGAGTCCCTTCTGGAAGTATCAAAACAGGTTGCCCACCTAGGTTAGCAACAGCAGCCTGTACCATGTCATCGTCACCTCCTTACTTTAAATTTCCAGATTATAGAAATCATTATGTGTATATGGGTATAAAAATATAAAAGCTTTATTCTGACTTTTCCTTTATTAAACGGAATAATTCGTTTGCTTTTTTAATTTCTTTTAGTTTATCGATTTCTAAAACAGGAATATCATAGATTTTTTTCTCTCCTTTTCCTTTTTCCAATATTATAACGCTTTCACAATCAAAAAAGTCTTTAAACTCCTTTAGGAACCTTGCTTCGTCTTTTAAATTTTTTTCCTCGTTTTTAACACAACTGGCAAGTAAGTTTCTTTGTTTCCCGACGACGTTAAGTCTTGGGTTATAGATACATGTGGCTTCAATTCCAATCTGCCTAAGTTTAGTAATTACACATCGTTGTAACTCTGTTTTAGGTTTCAAATTATTTTTGACCTTCCCATGATTACTACTACTTCGAATATCGTAAGAAAGTATGAGTCTTATGCCTAATATCTCTTCCAGCCTTTTGGCCGTCGAGAGGGTTGGATTCACTCTGTTAGTTTCAATCTCATACACCGCTTTTATGCTTATCTCAGCTTTTCTGGCAAGGGTCTTCATACTCATCTTCATCTTTTTTCTTTGTTGTCTCATTCTTTGTGTGTCTATAACAACGAGGTGTTTACCTTTAACAGAGTAAACGTAAGGTATCCTATCTTCGAACAACAGTTCTTCGAGAGTCGAAGGTGTTATTACGGGGATGTTGAATCGGGAGTATACAATTCCATCCATTAAAGGAAATCTGTTCGTTTTAACCGAAACTACTAGAGGAATAGCTGGTAAAAGATTAGAAAGTGCTCTCAATGAAGAGGCATGCTCTTTCAAGAATCCATCGATGTTCATAAGCGTTTTTATTAAAAGCCTTTCCTCTTCTCTTTTTCCTGCTACATCAAAGATTCCTCTAGTTAGAAATACCTTAAAATCATTCTTGAGCAATGTTTCAGCTACTTGTTGTGTTAAGAGGTCTTTCATCAGAAGAATATTTTGAAAATAAAACTTTTAAAATTGGATAAAAATATTTTAGCATTTAAAACAGAATTTAAGATAATTGAGGGCCGGTAGCTCAGCCTGGTTAGAGCGCCAACTTGGGCGTAAGTCTTATATGGCTGACGCTCTTACACCTAAGATAACTGGTGGTCGAGGGTTCGAATCCCTCCCGGCCCATCAATCATTTTTGCGACAACGGGTAAAATAAGATATTGATGAGAATTATAAATTGATAGAAAAAACAGCTTCTTTAAGTAGTTCTTTGAGCTTCTTATTTTTCCAGAATTTTTGATAGATTGAGACATTCTTCATAATAAATTTTCTTTTTCCGTATAGTATCGTTACATAAATTTATTTTTCAACGACAAAATGACTGATATATGAGATATTGGAGGCATTATCGTCAAAGACCGTCTGTCACTCAAAAGATTTTAATAGCAAACGTTATCATATTCTTAGCAGACGTATTTTTCTCCATTTCAGGTATAGATTTATTTCCTTCAGTTCCAGGAAGTGCAATAGTGGACTTATTCGCTCTCACACCAACGCTAGCAATCAAAGGTTTTGTTTGGCAATTTGTAACATACATGTTCTTGCATGCTAACTTTGTGCACCTTTTCGTTAACATGTTTACGCTTCTTACGTTCGCTCCTCAAATAGAAATGGAAATGGGCTCAGAAAGATTCCTAATCTTCTACATTCTTTGCGGCATCGGTTCATCCATACTACATGTATTACTGACTGGGATAACCCCCATACCTATGGTAGGAGCATCAGGCGCAATCTTTGGAATCTTGACAGCGTTTGGTCTGATGTTTCCAAGAGCTACTGTTGTTTTCATGTTTTTATTTCCGATGCCTGCTCTAACAGCAGTTGTCGTTTTTGGTTTGATAGAACTTTTAGAAGGAATAGCGTACCCTGGGAGTTCCATAGCCCATTTCGGTCATTTAGGAGGAATCATAACAGCTTTTATTCTGATAAAGTTTTTTAACTTTGGTAGGAAGAGAGATTGGATATGGGTTTGGGAATACTGAAAAATTTTTTGTCAAGTGAGAAAAATTTAAGAGGTGGATTGCTATCGAAGAGAAAAAACCTTTGGCACAATTGATTTTAGATAGGTACAGAAAACTTTTGAAACTAGAAGAGCTTGGAATAGATCCCTTTGGCAGAAGGTTTGATAAAACTCATACGACAAAACAACTCCATCAAACTTACGGTAACTTAAAACCTGGGGAGACTGTTGAGAGGGCCAGCGTAAGAATAGCTGGAAGGCTTATCTCCAAAAGAATTCATGGAAAGGCTGGGTTTGCAGACCTTCAAGACTTTAATGGAAAGATTCAACTCTACTTTAGAATCAACGAACTGGGAAAAGAGAAGTATAAAATTTTTGAGAAGTTGTTGGACGTTGGAGATATAATAGGAGTTGAAGGCTTTGTTTTCAGAACACATAAAGGCGAGTTGAGTGTATGGGTAAAAGACTTTGTTATCCTTACAAAATCTCTACGTCCTCTGCCTCATGTCTGGTTCGGCTTAAAGGATGTGGAAAGAAGGTATAGGGAACGTTATGTCGACCTAATTCTAAATCCTAGTGTGAAGGAAACTTTTGTCAAAAGGAGTAAGATCATAGAAGAAATAAGGAAATTCCTTAATTCAAAAGGCTTCATAGAAGTCGAGACCCCGATTTTACAACCAATCCCAGGAGGTGCTAATGCTAGACCGTTCATAACGTTCCACAATGCTTTGGGTATAAACCTTTACCTAAGGATTGCTACAGAATTACATTTGAAACGTCTGATAGTCGGTGGCTTTGAAAAAGTTTATGAAATCGGAAAAGTTTTCCGTAATGAAGGTATCGATAGGTTTCATAATCCAGAGTTTACGTCTATAGAATGGTATTGGGCCTATGCGGATTACAGAGACAACATGAAACTTGTAGAAGAGTTGATAAAACATTTAGTCAAAGTAGTTTGTGAAAAACTCGAAATAACTTATCAGGGTAAAAAAATCGATTTCTCAAAACCGTTCAAAGTTTTGACGATGACGGAGGCAATAAAAGAATACACCGGAATAGACATAACGGGTAAGACGAGAGAAGAGTTGTTGGAATTGGCAAAAAGTAAGGGATTAGAGATTAAGGAAGATGCGAGTAAAGGTGAAATAATAGCGACTCTGTTCGAAGAACTTGTCCAAGAGAAATTAATCCAACCAACTTTCATAATAGACCATCCTGTTGATGTGTCTCCGCTCGCCAAAAGGAAAAAAGACGACCCAACTTTGACGGAGAGGTTTGAGCTTTACATAGCTGGATTAGAAATAGTCAACGCTTATACAGAACTTAACGACCCTATAGACCAAAGAGAAAGGTTTCTCGAACAGATGGAAAAAAGGATGAAGGGTGATGAAGAAGCTCATATGATGGATGAAGATTTCATAAGAGCTTTAGAGTATGGAATGCCGCCGACTAGCGGTGTGGGAATAGGAATAGATAGGCTTGTAATGGTTCTTACTGACTCTCCATCCATCAGAGATGTCATACTCTTCCCGACTTTGAGACCTGAAGAAAAGATTGAAACGTTCGGAGACTTAGTGAAGGACACTACGCTTAAAAAGAAAACAACTTAACTTAGAAGCTTGAAACATTAATTGATGGCTAACATATTCGAGGAACTTTCTGAGTCAGGGTTTTGGAAAAACGAAGAAGCTTTGTCTACTGAGTACTTACCACCATTACTCCCGCATAGAGAAAACGAGATTAGGTTGTTGGCAAGGAACCTTCTACCGCTTGCGAAAAAGAAACAAGCCCAGAACACTTTCGTTTTTGGACCTCCTGGCATAGGGAAAACCGCAACAGTCAAGTTTGTTTTTAGAGACTTGGAAGAGTATGCAGGAAGTAGTGCAAAGGCAATCTACATAAACTGTTGGGACTACAGAACATCGAGTGCAATCTTGACAAAACTAGTTTTAGAGCTTGGGTTTTTTATTCAGAGACGTGGTGTGTCCAAGGATGAGATAAAAGAAAGACTCGTCGAAGCCCTGAGAAAAAACTCTAAAGCGCTTGCTGTCTGTTTGGACGAAGTAGACCAATTGATAAAGAAGGATGCTAACATTCTGTACGATTTGTTGAGACTTAACGATTATGTCAACATACCAATCGGTTTAGTCTTTATTTCGAACGACAAGTTTGTGTTCCGTGAGTTGGACCCTAGGATAAAGAGTAGTTTAAACGTAATGGAGATTGAGTTTAAACCATACACACTAGCTGAAATGAAAGATATACTCGAAGAAAGAGTCAATCTTGCGTTTAAACCTGGTTGTGTTGAAGACGGAGTAGTTTTACTTACTGCTAACCATGCCATAAAGAATGGCGGTGACGTGAGAGTTGGGCTGAAAGTTTTAAGACTTGCTGCAAGTTTTGCAGAACAAGATGGTTCGAGTAAAATAAAAGTAGAGCATGTGAAAAAAGCTATAGCTCAAGTTGGGAAAGTTAAGCCAGAAATTTTGCAGCAAAGGTTAACGGGTGATAAAAAGTTGATAATAGAGATAATCAAACAGTTTGGAGAAATTACTAGCGGACAACTGTATGAAGAGTTTGTTAAAAAGAGTGGAAGAGACGTTAGTGAAAGAGGGTTTAGAAACTATCTGAACGAATTGATAGAACAAGGTATTCTTGAGTTCGAATGGAGAAAAGGGCAGAAAGGTAGGACGAGACTTATAAGATTAAGGGAATAAAGGAAAAATAGAGTTAGGAAAGTTGTTTATTTTAAAAAGAGTTTTATGTAAAATATGAACAGAATCAGAAATCCTACTATAGATGAAAGAGTTGCATATATCGTAGGTTTTTTATGTGGTGATGGTCATATTTGTGTTAGACCAAAAAAGCATGAATATTCTGTTTACTTTAGAGGTAATCTAAAAGATGAATACTATTTTTATGTGAATTTTTTAAAGCCATTGATAGAGAGTGTCTTTAATAT